>NZ_CP049780.1:2782168-3102576 GCF_011193355.1 Streptomyces sp. JB150 | reverse complement strand
GATGGCCCTCGCCGGCATCACGGCCGTCGGCGAGTTCCACTACGTGCACCACGCCCCCGGCGGCACCCCGTACGCCGACCCCAACGCGATGGGCGAGGCCCTGATCGCGGCCGCCGCCGAAGCCGGCATCCGCATCACCCTCCTCGACACCGCCTACCTCTCCGCCGGCTTCGGACAGCCGCCCAACCGCCATCAGCTCCGCTTCTCCGACGGCGACGCCGAAGCCTGGGCCGAACGCTGTTCAGGTCTCAAGGAACGCGATCACGCGCGGATCGGGGCCGCCGTCCACTCCGTACGGGCCGTGCCGGCGGACCAGTTGGCGACCGTGGCCCGCTGGGCCGACGAGCGGCGGGCCCCGCTGCATGTGCACCTGTCCGAGCAGACCGCCGAGAACGACGCCTGCCGGGAAGTCCACGGGTGCACCCCGGCGCAGCTCCTCGCCCAGCACGGCGTGCTCGGCCCGCGCACCACCGGCGTGCACAACACCCACCTCACCGCCGAGGACATCTCCCTCATCGGCTCCACCGGCACCGGCACCTGCATGTGCCCGACCACCGAGCGCGACCTCGCCGACGGCATCGGACCCGCCGTCGCCCTCCAGAACGAGGGCTCCCCGCTCTGCCTCGGCTCCGACAGCCACGCCGTGATCAACCTGCTGGAGGAGGCGCGGGCGATGGAGCTGAACGAGCGGCTGCGCAGCCGCACCCGCGGCCACTGGACGGCCGCCGCCCTGCTGCGGGCGGCCACCGCCGACGGCCACGCCGCCCTCGGCTGGACCGACGCCGGCACCCTGGAGCCCGGCGCGCTCGCCGACTTCACGACGATCGCGCTCGACACGGTCAGGACGGCAGGGCCGCCTGTGCGGCTCGGGGCCGAGACGGCCGTATTCGCCGCGTCGGCAGCGGACGTGACGCACACGGTCGTGGCAGGCCGGCACGTCGTGCGGGACGGGGCGCACTCCCTCGTGCCGGATGTGCCGGGAGCCCTCGCGGACGCCGTCGCAGCCCTGCGCGGATGAACCGGGGCAGCGCACCCGCCTCGTCCCCCGCCCCCGATCCCACCGCCGACCAGGCCACCAAGGACGCCATGAGCAACGCGACGACCGTCAGCCCCGCCCATTCCGCGAGCACCGCGAGCACGCTCATCACCAACATCGCCGCTCTGGTCACCAACGACCCCTCCCTCGGTGACGATTCCCCCCTCGGACTGGTCCGGGACGCGGCCGTCGTCATCGACGGCGACCGCGTCGCGTGGACCGGTGAAGCAAGCAAAGCACCCGCCACTGACAATCGGGTCGACGCGGGCGGCCGGGCGGTCCTCCCCGGCTTCGTCGACTCCCACTCCCACCTGGTCTTCTCCGGCGACCGCACCGAGGAGTTCAACGCCCGCATGTCCGGGCGGCCCTACAGCGCGGGCGGCATCCGCACCACCGTCGCCGCCACCCGCGCCGCCTCCGACGCGGAACTGGAGGCGAACCTCACCCGTTACCTCACCGAGGCGCTGCGCCAGGGCACGACCACCTTCGAGACCAAGTCGGGCTACGGCCTGACCGTCGCCGACGAGGCCCGCGCCCTGCGGATCGCCGCCGCCCACACCGACGAGGTCACCTACCTCGGCGCCCACATCGTCCCCCCGGACCACGCCGACGACCCGGCCGCCTATGTCTCCCTGGTCACCGGCGAGATGCTGGACGCCTGCGCGCCGTACGCCCGCTGGATCGACGTCTTCTGCGAGCAGGGCGCCTTCGACGGCGACCAGGCCCGCGCGATCCTCACCGCGGGCAAGGCGAAGGGCCTGCACCCGCGCATCCACGCCAACCAGCTGTCGTACGGTCCCGGCGTCCAGCTCGCCGTCGAGCTGGACGCGGCCAGCGCCGACCACTGCACCCACCTGACGGACGCCGACGTCGACGCGCTCGCGAGCGGCCGTACCGTCGCCACGCTCCTGCCCGGCGCCGAGTTCTCCACCCGCGCCCCGTGGCCGGACGCCCGCCGGCTGCTCGACGCGGGGGTGACGGTCGCCCTGTCCACCGACTGCAACCCGGGCTCGTCGTTCACCTCGTCCGTCCCGTTCTGCATCGCCCTCGCCGTCCGGGACATGGGCATGACCCCCGACGAGGCGGTCTGGTCGGCCACGGCGGGCGGCGCGGCGGCCCTGCGCCGCACCGACATCGGCCGCATCACCCCGGGAGCCCGCGCCGACCTGATCCTGCTCGACGCCCCCAGCCACGTGCACCTGGCCTACCGGCCGGGCGTTCCCCTGGTCACCGGCGTGTGGCGCCGCGGCACCCGCGTGGTCTGACGCCGGTTCGGAACGGAACCTGCGCGCCCGCGCAACCGGGCGGCGCCCTTTCACGCGCTCACGCGCCGACGCGACCTCCGCCGTGCGCCCTCACGACGCGACCTCCGCCGTGCGCCCTCACGGCCCGCCCGGTTCCCGGGACCGTGACCGTCGTCCTGGCCGACCCGTCCGCCCCCGCCTCCTCAGCCGTCAGACCCGCCGGTGGCGTCACCAACCGGCGGGTCTGACGGCTCACAGGGGAGAAAGGGGACCCGTGGGGAAGGAGTTTTCCGCGAGTGACGGGACAGCGCGGGGCAGGAGTCCGGTCCCGCCGCGCGCGGGAGGTCACTCCTCGACCGTCAGCCCCTTGCGCAACCGCCCCAGCGTGCGTGCCAGCAGCCTGGACACGTGCATCTGGGAGATGCCCAGCTCCTCGCCGATCTCCGACTGGGTCAGACCGGCGACGAACCGCAGGGACAGGATCTTGCGGTCCCGCGGCGCCAGCTCGGCGATCAGCGGCTTGAGCGACTCGATGTACTCGATGCCTTCGAGCCCGTGGTCCTCGTAGCCGATGCGGTCCGCCAGCGCGCCCTCGCTGTCGTCCTCCTCGGGCTGGGCGTCCAGCGACGAGGCGGTGTAGGCGTTGGACGCGGCCATGCCCTCGACGACCTCGTCGGTCGAGATGCCGAGCCGCTCCGCCAGTTCGGCCACGGTCGGCGCGCGGTCCAGCCGCTGCGCCAGCTCGTCACCGGCCTTGGCCAGGTCGAGCCGCAGTTCCTGAAGCCTGCGCGGGACGCGCACGGACCAGGAGGTGTCGCGGAAGAACCGCTTGATCTCGCCGATGATGGTTGGCATCGCGAACGTCGGGAACTCGACGCCGCGGCTGAGCTCGAAGCGGTCGATCGCCTTGATCAGGCCGATCGTGCCGACCTGGATGATGTCCTCCATGGGCTCGCTGCGGGAGCGGAACCGGGAGGCGGCGAACTTGACCAGGGCGAGATTGAGTTCGACGAGCGTGTTGCGGACGTAGGCGTGTTCGTGTGTGCCTTCCTCCAGCGACTCCAGCCGCTCGAAGAGGGTCTTGGACAGGGCCCGGGCGTCCTCCGGGGCCACTTGGTCGTACGGGGGGATCTCCGGGAGTCCGGTGAGGGCGTCTGCGGTGACGCCGTCGGGGGCGATGGGATCCAGATGTTCCGGAGGGGGTGTCGACGTCGCCTGATGGGTATGCGATTCGTCGAGCCGGGGTGACATGATGTCCTCCATCGTTTCTCGGCATATGGCTGCCGAAGCCAGTACGTGCACTGCGGTGTGCGGCGCCTCCAAAGCCGGCCGTGTCGGGTACGCGTTCCTCCTAGCCCTATCGGTTGTTCCGAAGAGACCGCAAGTGCGTTCTGTGGTAGTATGTCCGTTTTCGCATGAATGGTCGGCTGTCGAAGAGCGCCAGGAAGGCGTAGTGTTCGAGGGCGAACAGTCAGCAGCCACGACCTCGGGAGAGAGACGGCATGGACCACGGGACGGTCGGCAGCGCACAGTCGGGCCGACTTCTGGTGGAGGTGCGGGAAGCGGGCTCCAGTGCCGTTGTGACTCCGGCGGGTGAGCTCGATCACCACACCGCCGATCTGTTGCGCGAGCCACTCGAGGAATGCCTCGCCAAGGGCTTCAACCGGTTGGTCGTGGATTGCTCACGGCTGGAGTTCTGCGACTCCACCGGGCTGAACGTCCTGCTGGGTGCCCGCCTGAAGGCGGAGGCCGCGGGCGGCGGGGTGCACCTCGCCGCGATGCAGCCGGTGGTGGCGCGCGTGTTCGAGATCACCGGAGCGGAGGCGGTCTTCACCGTCCACGACACCCTCGAGGCCGCCCTCCCGGAGGGCGACGTCGGCTGAGCGCGCGCTGTCGGGTCCCGCTGTGACCGGGGGGTGCCGAAAGGGTGTGTGTGCCGAAAAAGGGGGTGTCCATCCGGCCCACTCGGGCAGGAGACACTCTGGTTCGGCACCCGTAAGGAACTCTTGAATCGTGAACTGGTGAATCGGTGAGGTGAAGCGCTGATGAGCACCACCCGGCCCTACCCGCCGGGCGAACGCGGCCCGGAGCCCAGCGGCGCTTCCGGGGTGCCGGAGGGGGGCGTGCCCGCCTCCTCGCAGGGACGGCAGGTCCGCAGGCTGAGCTTGGCCGGTGAGGCCGGCGTCGTGCCGATGGCCCGCGACTTCGCCCGCCAGGCGCTGTACGCGTGGGGCTGGCTGCCGGCCTCCAGCGCGGACCAGCGGGCCGCGGCGGAGGACGTGCTGCTCGTCGTCTCCGAGCTGGTCACCAACGCCTGCCTGCACGCCGAGGGCCCGGACGAGATGTCGATCTCCTGCGACAACAAGGTGATCCGCATCGAGGTCTCCGACCGCGGCACCGGCCAGCCCGCCCCCCGCACCCCCCACCGCGCGGGCCGCCCCGGCGGCCACGGCATGTTCATCGTCCAGCGCCTCTGCCTCGACTGGGGCGTCGTCCGCGCCCCCGGCGTCGCCGGCAAGACCGTCTGGGCCGAACTGGGCGCCCCGGCGTAACCCAGGGCCGGCCGAGGCCCGCGCGGCCCCGGCCCGCCCCCCGGCGGCTCGCCCTGCCCACCCGCACGCCGCCGGCCGGCCCGCCACGGCCGCACTCCCCGGCCCATCGCGGCCCGGCCCACCGCCGACGCCACCCCTGTCCCCTCGGCGAGCACCAGTCGTTTTCAGCCAGATACGGGCGAACCTGTCCCCGCGGCCGACTGCCCCGCGCCCTGACCACCCGTACGTCACAGCCGTACGACGTCACCGGCACGCGCGCCCTGCCCAGCCGTACGCCGCGACCGCGCGCAGTCCTGCCCACCCGTACGTCACCGGCACGCGCGCGCCCTGCCGCCCAGCCGTACTGCACAGCCGTACGACGTCACCGGCACCCGCCCCCTCCCGGCACCCCGCCCCCCTCCCAGCGTGGCGCCCCCCGCCGGACGCCACCCGTTCGCCGGGCCCGGTGCCCACCGGGCCCCGCGCAAGCCGGGGAACGGCGGAGGGCCGTCCGCATCACGTGATGCGGACGGCCCTCCGGGAGCCGGGGAGGCGCGTCAGTGGACGTCGCCCATGAGCTCCTTGACCCGCTTGCGGTACATCCAGACCGCGACACCGGCGAGCACCGCGAGAGCGGCCTCGGCGGCGACGACGCCGGTCTTGTTGAGGTCGACGCCGAACTCGGACAGCAGACCGGTGACGGCGTCGCCCGCGGTGACGGCGAGGAACCAGACACCCATCATCTGCGAGGCGTACTTCGCCGGGGCCATCTTCGTGGTCACGGACAGACCCACCGGGGACAGCATCAGCTCACCGGTCGTCTGGCAGAAGTAGATCAGCACGATCCACCACAGCGAGACCTTGCCGCTGCCCGCGGCCACCAGCGGCAGCAGGAAGACGAAGAAGGAGATGCCGACCAGGACCAGACCGCCCGCGAACTTGACGATCGTGCTCGGCTCCTTGCCGCTGCGGGCGAGCGACAGCCAGACCGCGGCGAAGACCGGGGCCAGGGCCATGACCAGGACCGGGTTGACCGACTGGAACCAGGAGACCGGGAACTCCCAGCCGAAGACGTGCGTGTCGACGTGCTTGTCGGCGAAGAGCGACAGGGTCGAGCCACCCTGGTCGTAGATCATCCAGAAGACGGCCGCGGCGACGAAGAACCAGATGTAGCCGGAGACCTTCGACTGCTCGACGGCGGTCAGCTCCTTGTCGACCTTAATCCGCACGAGGACGCCGACCGGGATGAGCAGACCGATGATCATCAGCGGCACCATCACCCAGCGCAGGGTGTAGTGGCCGGTGACGACGAGGGTCGTGTAGGCGACCGCGGCGATCAGCAGCCAGATCATCGCCTTGCGCAGCGTGGAGTTGCGCTCCTGGACGCTGAGCGGCTTCGGCACGACGCTCGACCTGTCGGACAGGTGGCGGCTGCCGAGCAGGAACTGGGCCAGGCCCAGCGCCATGCCGAGGGCGGCCAGCGCGAAGCCGAGGTGCCAGTTCACCTTCTGGCCGATGGTGCCGATGATCAGCGGCGCGGCGAAGGCACCGAGGTTGATGCCCATGTAGAAGACCGTGAAGCCGCCGTCGCGGCGCGGGTCGTTCGGGCCGTCGTAGAGGTGGCCCACCATGGTCGAGATGTTCGACTTCAGCAGGCCGGAGCCGATGGCCACCAGCAGCAGGCCGAAGTAGAAGGTGCCGTCGGTGGGCAGGGCCAGGACCAGGTGGCCGGCCATGATGACCGAGCCCGCGACCGCGACCGTCTTGCGGGGACCCCACACGCGGTCACCGAACCAGCCGCCCGGCATGGCGAGCAGGTACACCGTCGAGACGTAGACGGAGTAGATCGCGATCGCCGTGCCCTCGTCCAGGCCGAGACCCGCGGGGGCGACCAGGTAGAGGGGGAGCAGTGCCCTCATGCCGTAGTAGGAGAACCGCTCCCACATCTCGGTCATGAAGAGAGTGGCCAGTCCGCGGGGGTGGCCGAAGAAGGTCTTCTCGGAACCGGGAGTGCCCGGTCGGGCCGAGTCCTTCGTCAGGCTGGACGCCATGGTCGTTCCTTGCTGGTCGGGACGCGCGAGTGGAGCGTTGCGCGCCCGGTGGGGGAGCCGGCACCGGCACGAGCGAACACGTCCGCCCCACGCCCAGGGGTTTTCCGCTCCGGATCACGAAGCGGCGGACGGCGTCCACCGGGATCCACGCCCCGCGTGCGTCACTGCGCGCGAGGCCCGGCCACAGGTCATTCCTTTCGAGGCCGGCCCAGAAATGGTCTAGACCAGCCCGCACACAAAAGAGACCTTCAGCGTCAAGACAGCCGCCAAAGGTCCCCGCGTGCTACAGGCGTCCAATCACCATACGGCAGGACACTGCCGGATATGGAAGGACTTGAGACGCGGATCACAGGTGTCGCGGGAACCGCAGGACCGCATTCGAAGGTCACCACTAGGATCGCACCTCGCAGATGCAGGTCCGTACCAAGGTAAGAACCGGTGCGGAGGACGGTAAGAAGCAAGGCCGCGATCACCCCCCGTCTCTTGTCACGCTGGGACTACCATCAGCTCATGACCCGTGTACTGCTCGCCGAGGACGACGCGTCCATCTCGGAGCCGCTGGCGCGCGCGCTGCGCCGGGAGGGTTACGAGGTCGAGGTGCGTGAGGACGGACCCACCGCGCTGGACGCGGGCATCCAGGGCGGCGTCGACCTGGTCGTACTGGACCTCGGCCTGCCCGGCATGGACGGCCTGGAGGTGGCCCGCCGGCTGCGTGCCGAGGGCCACACCGTGCCCATCCTGATCCTCACCGCGCGCGCCGACGAGGTGGACACCGTCGTCGGCCTGGACGCGGGCGCCGACGACTACGTCACCAAGCCGTTCCGCCTCGCCGAGCTGCTGGCCCGGGTCCGGGCCCTGCTGCGGCGCGGCTCCGCGGAACCCCAGCAGCCGCCCGCCACCCACGGCGTGCGCATCGACGTCGAGTCGCACCGCGCCTGGATGGGCGACGAGGAGCTGCAGCTCACCGCGAAGGAGTTCGACCTGCTGCGGGTGCTGGTGCGCGACGCCGGCCGGGTCGTCACCCGCGACCAGCTGATGCGCGAGGTCTGGGACACCACCTGGTGGTCGTCCACCAAGACCCTCGACATGCACATCTCCTGGCTGCGCAAGAAGCTGGGCGACGACGCCGCCAACCCGCGGTACATCGCCACGGTCCGCGGTGTCGGCTTCCGCTTCGAGAAGAGCTGAGCCGCGGGCCCCGGGCTCCCTTCGGGCTCCCTCACAGAAGTAAGAGAAGATGCGCCGCCGACTGATCCAGTCCACGCTCGCCGTGGTGCTCGTCGTGATCGCCGTCTTCGGCGTGTCCCTCGTCATCGTCGAGACCCGCACCATCAGCGAGAGCGCCAAGGAGCGGGTCGAGTCGGAGGCCGTCCGGCTGGCCAGCATCGTGGACAGCCGGATCCTCGCCGCCGAGAAGATCAGCGCCGACCTGCTCGGCGACCAGCTCGGCGGTGATCAGTACGCCGTGATCCGCATCCCCGGCCAGGCGCCCATCGAGATCGGGCAGAAGCCGGACGGCGACGTCATCGAGGCCACCCGCACCGGGGACCAGCGCGAGACGGTCACCGTCCAGGAGCCCCGCTCGGCGGTGTTCCGCGAGGTCGGGCGCACCCTGCTGATCATCGGCGCGGTCGCGCTGCTCGCCGTGATCGCCGCGGTGCTGCTGGCGCTGCGCCAGGCCGACCGGCTCGCCTCCCCGCTCACCGACCTCGCCGAGACCGCCGAACGCCTCGGCTCCGGCGACCCGCGGCCCAAGCGCAAGCGCTACGGCGTCCCCGAGCTGGACCGGGTCGCCGACGTCCTCGACGCCTCCGCCGAACGCATCGCGCGGATGCTCACCGCCGAACGACGGCTCGCCGCCGACGCCTCCCACCAGCTGCGCACCCCGCTCACCGCGCTGTCGATGCGCCTGGAGGAGATCACCCTCACCGACGACCTGGCCACGGTGAAGGAGGAGGCGACCATCGCGCTCACCCAGGTCGAGCGCCTGACGGACGTGGTGGAACGGCTGCTGACCAACTCGCGCGACCCGCGCACCGGCTCCGCCGTCACCTTCGACCTCGACGAGGTCATCCAGCAACAGCTGGCCGAGTGGCGCCCGGCCTACCGCCAGGCGGGGCGCGCGATCGTCAGCTCCGGCAAGCGGCATCTGAAGGCGGTGGGTACGCCGGGCGCGGTCGCCCAGGTGCTGGCGGCGCTGATCGAGAACTCCCTGATGCACGGCGGCGGCACGGTCGCGCTGCGCACCCGCGTCACCGGCAACCAGGCCGTCATCGAGGTCACCGACGAGGGCCCCGGCGTCCCGGCCGACCTCGGCGCCCGAATCTTCGAGCGCGCCATCAGCGGCCGCAACTCCACCGGCATCGGCCTCGCCGTCGCCCGCGACCTCGCGGAGGCCGACGGAGGCCGCCTGGAGATGCTCCAGGCGTCACCGCCGGTCTTCGGCCTGTTCCTGTCACGCACGGCGGTGCGCAAGCCGGAGGACGAGGAGCCCACCGTCCGCTGAAAACCCACCGGCCCCACCGCCCCACCCGGGACGCCACGGACCGTCCGGGCCCGCGCCTGCCGGGGGGACGCCACGGACCGTCCGGATGCGCACCGGGCCCGCGCCTGCCGGGGACGCACCGGCCCGGCGCCCCGCCAAGGACGCACCGGCCCGCTGGGGCGCACTGGACCCGTTGAGCCCCGGAAACGGCGCTGGGTCCGCCCGCCCCGCCAGGGAACGCCGCCCCGCCACGCGCCGCGCCCGCCGGACGCACACCGGCCCGCCCAGGGCCGGACCCGCGCTGGAGGGGAGACGCCCCCTAGACCCGCGCCCGTTGGCGTGCCGTGCGTTCGCGGTCGCGGCCCCGTTCCGTGTCCAGGAACGATTCCGCGCGGGAGACCGGCTCGGCGCCGGGGAGCGCCCGGAACACCCACGTGCGGTAGGACCAGAACCGGAACAGGGTCGCGATTGCGATGCCGACGAACTTGAAGATGTTGCTCTGCAGCGGGCTGTCCCAGCCGAAGCCGTACGTCGCGGCGTACAGCACGCCGTTCTCGATGACCAGGCCCACCGCGCTGAACAGCAGGAACAGCGTCATCTCACGGGTGCGGCCGCTCTTGTCGCGGTCCCGGTAGGTGAAGTAGCGAAAGCCGACGTAGTTGAAGGCGATGGCCACGATCGTCGCGATCACGCTGGCCCGCACCACCGGGAGATCGGTGACATGCCGTACCAGGTTGAACACGCCGAGGTTGACGAGCAGGCCCGCCCCGCCCACCGCCCCGAACTTGGCGGCCTCGCGCGCCAGGCGGCTCAGCCGCTGCCGCAGCGCGCCGGGGGGCGTCTCAGGGAGCCCCGAGGAGTCACGTCCCATGGTCGTGAAGGCCCCCGTCCGTCGGATTCGTCAACCCCGTCATGCTAACCATCCCCCTTCCGTGATCGCCTGTGGACGAGCGGGCGGGCCGCGGAATGACCCCCGACGGGCCCGGGGGAACGGCGGAATCCGGCCGCCTTGGCGCGCCGGATACCCTGGGGGCGTGACGTTCCCGGTAGTCGGCATGGTCGGCGGGGGCCAGCTCGCGCGTATGACGCACGAGGCTGGCATCCCGCTCGGCATCAGGTTCAAGCTCCTCAGTGACACCCCGCAGGACTCCGCCGCGCAGGTCGTGAGCGATGTCGTCGTCGGCGACTATCGCGATCTCGACACGCTGCGCGAGTTCGCGCGCGGGTGCGATGTGATCACCTTCGACCACGAGCACGTGCCCACCGAGCACCTGCGGGCCCTGGAGGCGGACGGCATTCCCGTGCGCCCCGGCCCCGACGCGCTGGTGCACGCCCAGGACAAGGGCGTGATGCGGGCGAAGCTCACCCAGATCGGCGTGCCGTGTCCACGCCACCGGATCGTGAGCGATCCGGACGACGTGGCGGCCTTCGCGGCGGAGGGGGACGGCTTCCCCGTCGTCCTGAAGACCGTCCGCGGCGGGTACGACGGCAAGGGCGTGTGGGTGGTGGACTCCGTCGAGGAGGCCGCCGACCCGTTCCGCGCCGGAGTGCCGGTGCTCGCCGAGGAGAAGGTCGACTTCGTCCGCGAGCTGGCCGCCAACGTGGTCCGCTCCCCGCACGGGCAGGCCGTCGCCTACCCCGTGGTCGAGTCGCGCCAGGTCAACGGCGTGTGCGACACGGTGATCGCGCCCGCCCCCGACCTCGACGAGTCGCTGTCCCTCCAGGCGACCGAGATGGCCCTCACCATCGCCAAGGAACTCGGCGTCGTCGGCCACCTCGCCGTCGAGCTGTTCCAGACCCGCGACGGCCGCATCCTCGTCAACGAGCTGGCGATGCGCCCGCACAACTCGGGCCACTGGTCGATGGACGGCGCGATCACCTCGCAGTTCGCCAACCACGTCCGCGCGGTCCTGGACCTGCCGCTGGGCGACCCGCGCCCGCGCGCCACGTGGACCGTGATGGTCAACGTCCTCGGCGGAGACTTCCCGGACATGTACTCGGCGTACCTGCACTGCATGGCCCGTGACCCCCAGCTGAAGATCCACATGTACGGCAAGGACGTGAAGCCCGGCCGCAAGGTCGGTCATGTCAACACCTACGGCGACGACCTCGACGACGTGCTGGAGCGCGCCCGTCACGCTGCCGGCTACCTGAGAGGCACCATCACCGAATGAGCCCCGTTGTTGGCATCGTCATGGGGTCGGACTCCGACTGGCCCGTCATGGAGGCCGCCGCCAAGGCCCTCGACGAGTTCGAGATCCCCTACGAGGTCGACGTGGTCTCCGCGCACCGCATGCCGCGCGAGATGATCACGTACGGCGAGCAGGCCGCGGACCGCGGGATCAAGGTGATCATCGCCGGTGCGGGCGGCGCCGCCCACCTGCCCGGCATGCTCGCCTCGGTCACCCCGCTGCCGGTCATCGGCGTGCCGGTCCCGCTGAAGTACCTCGACGGCATGGACTCCCTGCTGTCGATCGTGCAGATGCCGGCCGGTGTCCCGGTGGCGACGGTCTCCGTCGCCGGTGCCCGCAACGCCGGTCTGCTCGCGGCCCGTATCCTCGCCGCACACGACGAGGACCTGCTGGCCCGGATGCGCGAGTTCCAGCAGGACCTCAACGACCAGGCCACCGAGAAGGGCAAGCGGCTGCGCGCCAAGGTCGACGGCTCCGGCAACGGCTTCGGCTTCGGCAAGTGACACCCCGCCGGGGCGGGCGCACCGGCGCCACTCACGCCCACTGACGAAGGGACGGCGATGACCTCACTGGACCAGGCCCGGGAACTGCTGCGCGAGTTCCCGGTGGTCGACGGGCACAACGACCTGCCCTGGGCGCTGCGCGAGCAGGTCGACTACGACCTCGACGCCCGGGACATCGCCGTCTCCCAGGACGGCCACCTGCACACCGACATCCCGCGCCTGCGGGCCGGCGGGGTGGGCGCGCAGTACTGGTCGGTGTACGTCCGCACCGACCTGCCCGACCCGGTCACCGCGACGCTGGAACAGATCGACTGCGTGCGCCGGCTGAACGACCGTCATGCGGACGTGCTGCGCCCGGCGACCACCGCCGCGGACCTCGAAGCGGCGCGCGCGGAGGGCCGTATCGCCTCCCTGATGGGCGCGGAGGGCGGGCACTCCATCGACTGTTCCCTGGGCGCCCTGCGCTGCCTGTACGCGCTCGGCGTCCGCTACATGACCCTCACCCACAACGACAACGTGGCGTGGGCGGACTCGGCGACGGACGAGCCGGGCGTCGGCGGGCTGTCGGCGTTCGGCCGCGAGGTGGTCCGGGAGATGAACCGCCTCGGCATGCTGGTCGACCTCTCGCACGTGGCCGCCACGACGATGCGGGACGCGCTGGACACCTCCACGGCCCCGGTGATCTTCTCCCACTCCTCGGCCCGCGCGGTCTGCGACCACCCCCGCAACATCCCGGACGACGTGCTGGAGCGCCTGCCCGCCAACGGCGGCGTGGCGATGGTGACGTTCGTGCCGAAGTTCGTCCTGCAGGCCGCCGTCGACTGGACGGCCGCCGCCGACGAGAACCTGCGCGCCCACGGCTTCCACCACCTCGACGCCACCCCCGAGGCGATGAAGGTGCACCGCGCCTTCGAGGAGCGCCACCCGCGCCCGGTCGCCACCGCCGCCACGGTCGCCGACCACCTCGACCACATGCGCGAGGTCGCCGGCATCGACCACCTCGGCATCGGCGGCGACTACGACGGCACCGTCTTCACCCCCGACGGCCTGGACGACGTCTCGGGCTACCCCAACCTCATCGCCGAACTGCTCGACCGTGGCTGGTCCAGGACCGACCTGGCCAAGCTGACCTGGCAGAACGCGGTACGGGTGCTGGGCGCCGCCGAGGACGTGGCCCGCGACCTCCAGGCCACCCGCGCCCCCTCCCACGTCACCATCGAGGAGCTGGACGGCTGACCGCGGCGAGGTACCGGCCCGCCGCGGGACGGCGGGCCGGATCACCCGCCTGACGACCTGGGGTCCCCGGCGGAGTGATCCGAGCGCCAGCAGCCGCGCCGACCTGCGGTTCTCGGCCGGGGGTACCCCCGAACGCGCCATCCACCGGGTACGCCCGGGGGAGCCGTGCGACGGTGACGGTAAGCGACCGCCGCGCACGTCAGGAGCCGCCATGGCCGAACTCCAGGACGACCTGCACACCCCGCCCGAGGTCGGCGAGCTCGGCGACCTGCCGCTGGGCGGGCCGTTCCCGCCCGAGCCGTACGTCCCCGGCGAGGGGGACGACCCCGACGCCGCGCCGCTGGAGCGGGCGCACGCCCTGCTCGCCGCGCACCCCGTCGCCGACGGCTACAGCGGGCTGCCCTGGGCGCTGCGCCACCTGCCCTGGTACGACCTGGAGACCGGCGAGAGCGCCGTCGACACCGATGTGCCACGTCTGCGGCAGGGCCATGTCGGGGCGCTGTTCTGCTCCCTGCACCTGCCCGAGGGGCTGGCCGCCGACCGGGCGGTGGCCGCGACCCTGGAGCAGCTGGACCTGGTCCGCAAGGTGATCGCCGGACACCCCGAGAGCCTGCGCCTGGCCCGCACCGCCGGGCAGGTCATCGACGCCCGCAACTGCGGCCGGGCCGCCGTCCTCCTCGGCCCGGCGCACGCCGCCGCCCTGGACGACTCCGTGGGCCTGCTGCGGGTGCTGCACGCCCTCGGGCTGCGGGTGCTCACCCTCTCGGGCACCTCCTGGGCGAGCAAGGCGGGGCTGACCCGGTTCGGCGAGGAGGTGGTGCGCGAGATGAACCGGCTCGGGGTGCTCGCCGACCTGTCCGGCGCCTCCGAGGAGACCATCCGCCGCATCCTCGCCGCCTCGCGCGCGCCGGTCATCGCCACCCGCTCCGCGGCCCGCAGCCTGCGCCCGCACCCCGCCAACCTGCCCGACGAACTGCTGGCGGCGCTGGGCGCGGCCAAGGGCCTGTGCATGGTGCCGCTGACCGCCGAGCAGACGGGCCCGTCGGTCCGGGACGTGGCCGACCACCTCGACCACGTCCGCGCACTCGCCGGGCCCCGGTCCGTCGGCCTGTCCGGCACCTACGACGCCGGCTGCGCCCACCCGCAGGAGCTGGGCGACGCCTCCTGCTACCCGCACCTGATCGCCGAACTGCTGCGGCGCGGCTGGAGCGACCCCGACCTGGCCCTGCTGACCTGGGGGAACGTCCAGCGGGTGCTGCGCGTCGCGGACGTCACGGCGCGGGCGGCGCAGGAGCGCCGGGCCCCGTCGGCGGCGAAGATCGCCGAACTCGACGGATAGGGGACCGGCCTCCGAGGGTCAGGAGTGCTCGATCCGGCACAGGCAGAACGGATGCCCGGCCGGATCGGCGTAGACCCGGAAGTCCTTCGTCTCGTAGTCCTCCGCGTCCAGCACCCGGCCGCCGAGGGCCAGCACCCGCTTCTCCGCCTCGTCGATCTCCTCCCAGGTGGACCCGGCGTCCAGGTCAAGGTGGAACTGCTGGGCGTTCCGGTCGGAGCGCGGCCACTCGGGCGGGCGCAGGTCCGGCGCGGACTGGAAGGCCAGCCGGGGCCCGCCGGGCACCTGGAGCACCACCCAGTCGGGGTCGGCGCCCTCGGGCTCGCCGCCGAGGATCCCGGCGTAGAAGCGGGCGAGGGCGCGCGGGTCGGGGCAGTCGAGGACGACGGAACGGAAACGGGCCGCGGGGGGCATGGGCACCTCCGTGTGTAGGGGGCTCAGCAGGCGCAGAGGCAGAACGGGTGCCCCGCGGGGTCGGCATAGACACGCCACGGCCGGGAGCGGTCCTCCGCGTCGAGCACGGTGGCGCCGAGCGCGAGCACGCTCTGCTCCGCCGCGTCGAGATCCCGCACGTTCAGGTCCAGGTGGAACTGTTGCGAGGCGTCCGGGGACGGCCACTTCGGCGGGACGAAGCCCGGCGCGGCCTGGAAGGCCAGGTGCTGCCCGCCGGGGACCTGCAGGGTGACCCAGCTCCCGTCCTCCTCCGCCTTGACGGTGCCGCCCAGCACGCCGGCGTAAAAATCGGCCAGCCTGCGCGGGTCGGGACAATCCAGTACGACGACGCCCAGTTCTGCGAGAGCCATGACTTCCTCCTCGTCGAGGGGTTACCTGTAGAGCGGTGTAACCGGTAACCGTTACCGCATGCTCCCGCAGAACGGGTAACGTCGCAAGCATGAGCGAAAGGCTTCCCGCGCCCGGCGGACTCGCTGTGGTCGAGGCGCTGGTGAACACCGTCGACCTGGGGTCGGGGCGGGACGCTCTGGACACGCCCGAGGGCCGGGCGC
The DNA here is from genome assembly GCF_011193355.1 of Streptomyces sp. JB150. GTDB lineage: Bacteria > Actinomycetota > Actinomycetes > Streptomycetales > Streptomycetaceae > Streptomyces. The sequence continues at coordinate 3,086,958 of NZ_CP049780.1, read as the reverse complement.
GGTTCGGGATCGCGGCGGGGGACCTGGAGGCCGCGCGAGAGCTGCGGGAGTCGCTGCGCGCGGTCTGTCTGGCCCACGCCGGGCATCCGCCGCACCGCGCGGTCACCCCGCTCGGCGAGCTGCTGGCGCGGGTGCCGCTGTACGTCGCGGTCGACCCGCGGGACGGCTCGGCACGCCTCGCTCCGGCCGACGACGGGCCGCTGCTGTCCCGTGTCGCCGCGGCCGTGGCCGAGGCCCTCACCGAGGGCACCTGGGAACGCCTCAAGGCGTGCGAACTGCCCGACTGCCACTGGGCGTACTACGACCGCAGCCCGGCCGGCCGCGGCCGCTGGTGCTCGATGCAGGTGTGCGGCGCCCGGGCGAAGATGCGCCGCTACCGGGCGAAGGCGTCGTGACAGCCGCGGGACGACGGGGGCGGTGGAGTCGCCGGGTTGCCGAACGCCGGACGGCACGCAGACCCCCACCCCGCACAAAGGCTGCGTGGCGGCGGCCGGCTTGGTGCAGAATGCGACAAGACGCCGGTTCGGCCGACTGAGCCTCGGCCGAACCGGCGTCGCCGCGCGTACGGGGTTACGCGGTGGGGCGGCCCATCGCGCGGTACGTCCAGCCGGCCCGGCGCCACAGCTCGGGGTCGAGCGCGTTGCGGCCGTCGAGGATGACGCGGGCCGCCGCGACCTCGCCGAGCGCCTCCGGGTCCAGCTCGCGGAACTCCCGCCACTCCGTCAGGTGCAGCACGACGTCGGCGCCGCGCACCGCCTCCCGCGCGGAGTCGGCGTAGCCGAGGGTGGGGAAGATCCGGCGGGCGTTGTCCATGCCCTTCGGGTCGTAGACGGTGACCTGGCCGCCCTGGAGGTGGATCTGCCCGGCCACGTTCAGCGCGGGCGAGTCGCGGACGTCGTCCGAGTCCGGCTTGAAGGTGGCGCCGAGCACCGCGACCCGCTTGCCGAGGAAGGGCCCGCCGCCGAGGGCCTGCCGGGCGAGTTCCACCATCTGGCCGCGCTGGCGCATGTTGATCGAGTCGATCTCGCGCAGGAAGGTCAGCGCCTGGTCGGCGCCCAGCTCGCCGGCGCGGGCCATGAACGCCCGGATGTCCTTGGGCAGGCAGCCGCCGCCGAAGCCGATGCCGGCGCGCAGGAACTTGCGGCCGATCCGGTCGTCGTAGCCGATCGCCTCGGCCAGCTTGGCGACGTCGCCGCCCGCGGCCTCGCAGACCTCGGCCATCGCGTTGATGAAGGAGATCTTGGTGGCGAGGAAGGAGTTCGCGGAGGTCTTCACCAGTTCGGCGGTCGGGAAGTCGGTGACGACGAACGGGGTGCCCTCGGCGAGCGGCGTGGCGTACACCTCGCGCAGCAGCTTCTCCGCGCGGTCGCTGCGCACGCCGACCACGATCCGGTCCGGGTGCAGGGTGTCCTGGACGGCGAAGCCCTCGCGCAGGAACTCGGGGTTCCAGGCCAGTTCGGCGTCACCGCCGGCCGGGGCGTGCTCGGCGAGGTAGCGGGCGAGCCGGTCGGCGGAGCCGACGGGGACCGTGGACTTGCCGACGACCAGGGCGGGGCCGTTCAGGTGCGGGGCGAGCGAGGCGAACGCGGCGTCGACGTACGACATGTCGCAGGCGTACTCGCCGTGCCGCTGCGGGGTGTTCACGCAGACGAAGTGGACGTCGCCGAACGCGCCGACCTCGGCCCAGTCGGTGGTGAAGCGCAGCCGCCCGGTGGAGCCCTCGATCCCGGCGACGTGCTTGCGCAGCAGCTCGTCCAGGCCCGGCTCGTACATCGGGGTCTCGCCCCGCCGCAGCATCTCGATCTTCTCGGGGACCACGTCGAGCCCCAGCACCTCGAACCCGAGTTCGGCCATGGCCGCGGCGTGCGTGGCGCCGAGATAGCCGGTGCCGATCACGGTGATCTTGAGGGCCATGGATGCTCCTGGGGGGTACGTCGGTCGTGCGGAGCCCGAGCATAGTCGGGCAGCTCGCCGGGCACCTTTCCCCCTGTCGCCAAACTCACCTACCCCTGCCGTGGCCAGAGCTCTAAAATTTGTGTTACTTAACGGTAATTAGCGTCCTTGGAGCGTGAGAGACCTTGGCCGGATCGGCTGATTTCGACCTGTACCGCCCGTCCGAGGAGCACGACATGCTCCGCGACGCCGTCCGCGCGCTGGCCGAGGCGAAGATCGCGCCGCACGCCGCAGCCGTGGACGAGGAGGCCCGCTTCCCGCAGGAGGCGCTGGACGCCCTGGTCGCCAACGACCTGCACGCCGTGCACGTCCCCGAGTCCTACGGCGGCGCGGGCGCCGACGCCCTCGCGACCGTCATCGTGATCGAGGAGGTGGCCCGCGTCTGCGCGTCGTCCTCCCTCATCCCCGCGGTGAACAAGCTCGGCTCGCTCCCCGTCATCCTCTCCGGCTCCGAGGAGCTGAAGAAGAAGTACATGACCCCGCTCGCCAAGGGCGAGGCGATGTTCTCGTACTGCCTCTCCGAGCCCGACGCGGGCTCCGACGCGGCCGGCATGAAGACGCGCGCGGTCCGCGACGGCGACCACTGGGTGCTCAACGGCGTCAAGCGCTGGATCACCAACGCGGGCGTGTCGGAGTTCTACACGGTGATGGCCGTGACGGACCCGTCCAAGCGCTCCAAGGGCATCTCCGCCTTCGTCGTCGAGAAGTCCGACGAGGGCGTCTCCTTCGGCGCCCCCGAGAAGAAGCTCGGCATCAAGGGCTCGCCGACCCGCGAGGTCTACCTGGACAACGTCCGCATCCCCGCCGACCGCATGATCGGCGAGGAGGGCACCGGCTTCGCCACGGCGATGAAGACCCTCGACCACACCCGCATCACCATCGCCGCCCAGGCCCTCGGCATCGCCCAGGGCGCCCTCGACTACGCCAAGGGCTACGTCCAGGAGCGCAAGCAGTTCGGCAAGCCGATCGCCGACTTCCAGGGCATCCAGTTCATGCTCGCCGACATGGCCATGAAGATCTCGGCCGCCCGCGCCCTGACCTACCAGGCCGCCGCCGCCTCCGAGCGCGGCGACGCCGACCTCACCTACCTCGGCGCGGCGGCGAAGTGCTTCGCCTCCGACATCGCCATGGAGGTCACCACGGACGCCGTCCAGCTCCTCGGCGGCTACGGCTACACCCGTGACTACCCGGTCGAGCGCATGATGCGCGACGCCAAGATCACCCAGATCTACGAGGGCACCAACCAGGTCCAGCGCATCGTGATGGCGCGCAACCTGCCGTAAGCGAGCACAGCGCCTCGGGTCCGGGCCGTCCGGGACCCGAGGCGGCGCTCAGTCCTTCGTCCCCCACACCCAGGGGAAACCGAAGCCGTAGGCACGGTCCATCGCCTCTTGCACCGAATGGCGCTCCGTGCCGGAGAACCACCGCACCTCCCGGCGGACCGTGAGCCCATCGGGGTCGGCGGCAGCCCGCGCGATCGCACAGCCGGTGGCGCCGCTCGGGGAGTCGTCGAGCGCGATGCGGAAGGTTCCCGACGGCGCGGTCATCGTGGCGACCGCGCCAAGGCGGCGGAAGTCCACCGCGCCCTGGTAGACGTACACGTAGAACAGCAGCTGCCGGAATTCGTCCCGGTGCGCCAGATCGACCCGGAGCGTCTCCCCGTCCGATGAGGCGCCGCTCCGGTCGTCCTGGTCGAGTTCCACGTAGGGCCACGCGACCAGCGAGCCGAAGGCGTTGCCCAGTGGCTGCACGGCGACGCCGGAACCGTCGACGAAGGACACCAGGCAGCCGAGGTCGAGGTCCGCCTCCGTCGCCACCGACCAGTTCAGATTCACCTGGAGGATGCCGCGTCCCGGGACGCGGGCCTGCGGTGCCGGCCTGGTCAGTGCGGTGTCGGGGCGGACAGGCGCGCCCTGCCGGGGCGGCGCACCGGCGGTGGGTTTCAACCGGATGGTGCCCCGTGGACGGTTGTCGTTGCCCAAGGCCCCTCCTCATCCGTCGCTCGAGGCGCGATGTGGTTGCGCGAGTCTATGTGATGTGGAGTACTCTCGGTGGCCCTGGTCACACGTTGGGTGCGTGTGACCGGTCGTCGGGGGGCCGGGCGGGTCGTACGGTCGGGGGGCCGTGACCGCCACCATCGGGCACCCCCGCGCACATCGCGCCATGGGGGTGGGAATGCCCGCTGATGTCCTGTTAGACCGTCATGTGGTCGCGCGTAACGTCAGGGAGATGGCGGAGCGGCCGGCCCTCGAGATACGCAAGGGCGAGCTGAGCGCGCTCGCCGACGCCTTGGGCGACAAGGATCCCACCGCGCTCGAACCCTGGGTCGAGCTCGACCTGCTCGCGGCCTACGCCCGGAGGGAGAGCTTGGGCCGGACCGGCCCGCGGACGGAGCACAGGGCTTGGACCTACGCCGAGGCGGCACTGGGCGCACTGGTCTTCGTGCCGCTGATGGTGACCTGGTACGGCCTCACCCAGGCTTCCAGCGCCTATGAAGCCCTCATCGGGGAGAACCCGAAGGCGGCGACCCGGCCGTTCCTGCAACTGTGGCAGTCCGGCTTCGAGGGGCACCTCACCGGCGCCTTCACCTTCGGCCATGTCGCGATGAGTGCGACGGCAGCCATCGGAGTGCTGTTCGCCCTCGTCCTGGTGCACGGGCTGCGCCGGGCCGCCATCACGAGGCGGGAGGAGGCGGCAGAGCGGGATGCCGAGGACCTCATGGCCCAGCTCGTGCCCGTCCTGACCCGCGCACAGCTGGTGCTCAATCAGCACCGGCTCAGCTCGCCGCAGAGGTTTTCCACCGAACTCACGCAGGCCGCCGCCACCCTGACCAAGCTGGGCAACAAGGCCGTCAGGGTGCACAAGGACCTCACGTCGGCGGCCGGAATCGTCGGTGACGCCGTCCAGGCGGCGGAAAGCCGGCTCGCCGAGGTGGACGACTCCGTGCAGCCGCTGACCGCGGCCGTCACCCGCGTCGAGACCGCGGTCAGTGAGAACGGGACGCGTCTGACAACCGCCCTGGGTGACGTCCGGGGGGCGCACGATGAGGTACGGCTCGCCCTGGAGAACGCAGGGGAGCGGGTCGAGGAGTCGGTGACGGTGCTCGCCGCGTCGCAGCGGGCGTACACCACCGGCATCGAAGTGACCACGGACGTGGTGACCCAACTGCTCGGCCGTCTCGGCGACATCACCGAAAGCACGGCACGTGCCGTTGAGGAGTCGCAGCGCGCAGCCCGTGAGCTCGGCGTCCAAACCGGCGCCCTCCGCGGCGCGGCGGAGAGCTTCACGCGGCTCGCCGACGAACTGCGGCTCGTGAACCGGCACTCCGGCGGCTGGGGCGGCCGGCCGAACGGGGGCCGGGGGGATCTCTCGAGCGAAGGCTGGGAGGAGGGTCCATCCGCGGGCCGGGCCCACGACTCGTCCGGGTGGGGCGGCCACGCCACCGAGGGGCGCGGGAATCACCCGGCCGAGCATCCCGCCGACCGGACCCGGGTGCGACTGACGAAGGCGACCGAGCCCGCCGGAACCGGTGAGGCGGAGTCCGAGGAAGCCGGTGAGCCGCGGCGGGCCACCCCGACGTCTCTGACCGAGGCGCGGTGAAGGGCCGCGGCTTCCAGCCGCTGCATCTGGCCGGCTGGCTCTTTGCGGACCTGCTGCTGGTGCTCGCACTCGTGGCCATGGGAGACCAGGGCGACCCCCAGGCCGCCCGGCCGGCCGAGTCGGCGTCACCTTCCCCGTCGGCTACGGCGCCGGCGAGGCCCGACAAGCCCAAAGGACCCAGGGCGGTGGTCCGCACGCCGGTCAAGGTGGCCGTGGACGCGGCCCCGGGTGACAAGAACGCCATGGTGCGCGAAGTGCGCGAGGCAACCGCACGGTACAGCGGCCGGCAGGCCGCGTTCGTGCTGACCTTCGGGCACCACGTCGATCCGGGAGCGGGCGGCGACTACGCCCACCAGGTCAACAGCTCGCTCGAGAAGGCACGTCCGGACATGTTCCAGGACGCCACCACCCGCGATTTCTGGAAGCGCGGGGCCGCCACCGGCCACGCCGATCTGGAGATCTACTTCTACACCTATTGACCGACCACCGGTCGTCCAAGGATCGACCCAGCACCGCCGGAGGTACCGCCTTGCAGATCCTTCCCTTCTACCTGCTCTGCGACGAGTCAGGGTCGATGATCGGCGAGCCGATCGACGCCATCAACGGAGCGCTGCCGGACCTGCACCACGAAATCAGCACCAACCCGTCCGTCGCCGACAAGACGCGCTTCTGTCTCATCGGCTTCTCGGACACCGCCACCGTTTTGCAACCGCTGGTGGACCTCAGTGACATCGAGGAAGTGCCGGCCCTGGCCGCCGGCGGGCTCACTTCATACGGCGAGGCGTTCCGCACGCTCAAGCAGTGCATCGAGTCCGACGTGGCCGCCTTGAAGGCGCAAGGGCACGAGGTGTACCGACCGGTGGCGTTCTTCCTCTCCGACGGCATACCGACCGACGACGGCTGGGAGCAGGCGTACAAGGAGCTGACCCAGTCCCGGTTCTGCCCGAAGATCATCGCGTTCGGCATCGGAGAGGCGGAGGAGGCCACGATCGGGCAGGTCGCCAACTTCCGGGCGTTCATGCAACAGGACTCGAGCGTCTCCCCGGCCCAGGCGCTGCGCGAGTTCGCCTCCAGCCTCACCCGGTCGATCGTGCGGTCCGCCGCCAGCATCTCGGCGGACGGGGGCAGCGGCTTCACGCTGGCCGTGGACGACACCGTGCCGGGCTTCTCCACGGTGTCGCTGGACAAGCTGTGAGCGCCGGCGGCCGACAGGGGGAACGGAGTGCGGCACCCGTGAACACCGGACACGACTCGTACCGCCCGGGTGGGGAGGACCCCCTCGCGGAGGCCTGGCAGAGCGTGGACCAGATCGTCTCGGGCCACCGGACCCCAGCCGGGCCATCGGCACCCGGCCACTACGGCGAGGCTCCCGTGCCGCCCACGGCTCACGAGCCCGGAGCGACGCCGCCCGCCTCGGAGCCGTACGCCACGGGCGCCGCGCAGCATGAGCCCGCGCCCGTGGTACCACCGGTGGGACACGGTCCCGGTCCGGCGGTGACGGACGAGGAGAGCCACCGGGTGCCGCAGACAAGGCCCGGCGCGGTCTCGTCGCGGCGGGCGGATCTGTATGACAACGGGGCGGAAGAACCACGGCCGGCGCCGCCCGCTTCGGCGCCCACCGGACCCGTGGTCCCACCGGACCCCGCGGCCCCGGCGCTGGCACCCCCGGAAGACTCCCGCACCGCCCCCGCTGTCGTCACGCCCGACGCGCCGGACGCGCCGGACGCGGCTGGGCGCCACACGCCGGACAGGGACAGGGTGCCGGGGCTCGGCGATCCGTGGCACTCCGGCAACAAGCCGCCGCTGTATCCGGCGGAGCCACGCGCTGTGCCGAGCATCCGAACGGACCCGACCTCCGCGCTCGTGCCGGACATGGTGGTGGACGGCGCTGCCCATGAGGCACTGACGGTACGGGCGGCCTCGGTACGCGGCGACTCGCACCGCTACCACGCCGAGCCGCGCCAGGACTCCCTGGCCGTGACGCGCATCGGTGAGCCGGGCCCCGACGAGTTGCTGCTGCTCGCGGTTGCCGACGGTGTCGGCTCCGCCGCGCGCTCTCACGTCGGCTCCCAACAGGCCTGCCGACTCGCCGCGCTTTCGCTCGACATGGCCGCCGCAGACCTCGCAGGGGCGCTGCGGGAGGCCGATGCGGAACGGTTCGCCCGAACGGCGAACAGCGCGTTGCGCCGGGTCGCCACTCTGCTGGCGCACCAAGCCCAGGAGCGGGGCGACGATCCGGGCGCGTACGCCACCACGCTGCGGATCCTGCTCGCACCCCTGGACCCGACGGTGCGTGTCCGCGGCTTTCTCGCCGTCGGTGACGGTGGCACCGCCCTCCTCCGCGACGGCCGCTGGTACCTGGGCATCACGGACCCTGACCCTGACGGTGACGGGATGATCGACACCCGGACGGCGGCGCTGCCCCACAGTGATCGCGCCCAGGCGCAGCTCCTCGGCCCCGCGCAGCCCGGTGATGTGCTGGTGCTGTGCACCGACGGCCTCTCCACCCCGCTGGCCGGCGACCCCGGCATCCGTGAGTTCCTGGCCCGCGCGTGGGGGGCCGGTTCGGTGCCCGCTCCGGCGGACTTCCTGTGGCAGGTGCAGTACCGGGTGAAGTCGTACGACGACGACCGCACCGCCGTGGTGCTGTGGGAGTCCCGGTCATGACCGCCGATGAGGGTGTCGACGTCCCGCTCGCCGGCCTGAGTCTGGAGGACCGGATCGGGGACGGCGGCCAGGGCGAGGTGTTCGGCGTCGCGGGCCCGGGGCGACTCCTGTACAAGAGCTACCGGGAGCCTCACAAGGTCGACGGCGAGGTGCTCGCGGAGCTGGTCGCGCTGCGCCAGCAGCTTGCCGCCGCCGAACGTGACCGCCTGGACCGGGAGACGGCATGGCCGCTGTGCCGGGTCGTGGACGGTGGACGGGTGACGGGCTTCCTCATGCGCCGCGCCCCCGACTCCATGACCTGGCGCACGGGCCGCGGGGACACCCGGCTGATCGAGCTGTCGTACCTGCTCCGGGAGCCGAAGGCAGCCTGGCAGGCGGTGCCGCAGCCGTCTCCGGCCGAGCGCTATGCCCTGGTCGTAGCCGTGGTGGAACTCCTCGCTTGGATGCACTCCCTCGGGCTGGTCGTGGGTGACGTGTCCCAGGCGAACGTGCTGTGGACGGTCCGGCCCGGACCGGCCGTGCACCTGCTGGACTGCGACGGGGTGCGGATGGCTGGGCGGCCACCCGTCCTGGACCAGGCGGATACGCCCGACTGGCACGATCCGCTTGCGACACCGGGCACCGTGACGGTGGACAGCGACCGGTACAAGGCGGCCCTCGTCGTGGGACGGGTGCTCGGCCAGGACCCGTACCTGGCTCCCGGCAGTCCGCTGCCGCTCCTGCCGGGCGTTCTCGACGAGCGGCGGGAGAACGCGGTGCGGGCGCTGTGGCAGCAGGCGGCGGGACCGCAGGGGACCAGACCGCACCTCGGACAGTGGCGTACGGCGCTCGCGGGCCGGGAGACGATCAAGCTCATGGCCGCCTCGCCCGCCCCGCGACCGGCGGTGGACCGCTCGAAATTCGACGGGCCCCGACAGCGCGGACGCGTCAGCCTCCGGGAGTGATCCCGCGGCGCGGGCCCACGGGCCCGCGCCCGCTCAGTCGGCCGAGACGGTCACCTTCTCGTCGTTCTTCAGCTGCTCCATCAGCGGCTTGACCTTGGTCATGTCCCACTGGAGGTTGCCGTTCGGTGCGTTGCCCGCGAGTGGCATGTTCATGGACTTGCCGTCGCCGCCGCTGACGCCCTTCATCGCCCAGAACATGGACGCCAGGTCCCACAGGCCCATGTCCTTGTCGACGATCAGCGAGTCCAGGCCCGCGCCCATGGTCGGGTAGAGCCGGAACGGGTTGAGGACCGTGCCCGGGGTGGCCACCTGGCTCGCCAGGGCGTTGAGGAACTTCTGCTGGTTCTTGGTGCGGTCCAGGTCGGAGCCGGCCAGCGCGTACCGGGTGCGGACGAACGCGAGCGCCTCCTCGCCGTTCAGGGTCTGCCTGCCCTTCTCGAGGTTCGCGCCGGACTTGGTGTCCTTGATGTCCTGCGGGATGTCCATCTCCACGCCGCCGACCGCGTCGACGATGTTCGCGAAGCCGGCGAAGCCGATCTCCACGTAGTGGTCGATGTGCAGCCCGGTGTTGTACTCCACGGTGCGCACCAGCAGCGTCGGCCCGTCGATCGAGTACGCGGCGTTCAGCTTGTTCGCGCCCTTCGCGGGCAGCATCTTGCCGGACTCCGAGCCCTTGAACTCGGGGATCGTGACGTTCGAGTCACGCGGCAGCGAGATCAGCGTGGGGCCGTTGTCGCCGGTGTGCAGGATCATCATCGAGTCGGTGCGCTTGCCCTCGGCGGACCCGGTGTGCAGCTTCTTCTTCTGCTCGTCGGTCATGCCCTCGCGGCTGTCCGAACCGACGATCAGGTAGTTGGTGCCCTCGCCCTTCGCCGGCCGGTCGATCACCGTCGACAGGTCGACGTCGCGGTTGAGCTTGGAGTCGGCCCAGAAGTAGGTGCCGACGGTCGTGACGACCAGCACCGTGGCCAGCGTGATCGCGGTCACCTTGATCCGGCGGCGCCAGTCCGGCGCGGACGCCGGCCGCCGTCCTCCGCCCCCGCCCGGACCGCGGCCGCCGGGCGAGCCGTAGACCTGCCCGGTGTTGTACCCGCTGTCGTACCCGCCGGGATCGCCCTCACCGCCGTCGACGTACGACGACTGCCGGGGCACCCCCTGGCCGTACGGCGGTGCCGCCGGGCCCGAGGCGGGCGGTACCGCCGGGCCGCCGCGCCGCACCTGGCGCATCACACGGGCACCTTCCGGCTGCGCGCCGGCGCTCCCGCGTCCGTAGCGCGGGCCGCGGTTGTCGTCGGACCATCCCTCGGGCCAATCGTTCATGGGCCCCAGTGTGCCGGGCGCGGCTGTGTGCTCGACAGGGTCTGTGGAAAACAGGGGCCGGGCTGTTGCGAACCCGACACAAATTCCCGGCTGCCGCTTCGGCATAAGGTGGAGGCCATGACAGACCAGGCCAGCCCCACGGAGGCGGACATCCCGGGCAAGCCCACCTCGGCGTCCCGGACCACGCTCAGCCACATCATGACCCACAACGACACCAACCTGCTGGGTACGGTGCACGGCGGCGTGATCATGAAACTGGTGGACGACGCGGCGGGCGCCGTGGCCGGCCGGCACAGCGGCGGCCCCGCCGTGACCGCCTCCATGGACGAGATGGCGTTCCTCGAACCCGTCCGCGTCGGTGATCTGGTGCACGTCAAGGCCCAGGTCAACTGGACCGGCCGGACCTCCATGGAGGTCGGCGTCCGTGTCCTCGCCGAACGCTGGAACGAGTCCGCCCCGCCCACCCAGGTCGGCTCCGCCTACCTCGTCTTCGCCGCGGTCGACGCCGACGGCAAGCCCCGCCGGGTGCCCCCGGTCATCCCGGAGACCGAGCGCGACAAGCGCCGCTACCAGGAGGCCCAGATCCGCCGCACCCACCGCCTGGCCCGCCGCCGCGCGATCATGGAACTGCGCGAGAAGCGCGCCGCCGAGGGCTTCGAGGACTGAAGGGCGCCCCGGGTGGTCCGCCGGGGTCACCCGGTCAGGAGCAGCCGACCTCGTCGCCGCGTGCCACCGCCGGTGTCCCCGGCGGCCGCGGCTGCTCGGCGCGGACCTTGGTGACGCCCTTGTAGTCCGCGCCGACGATCACCTTCAGGGTGCCGCCCTGTCCCTTGACCGCGCGCAGCTCACTGCCGGGCAGCGCCGCGGCCAGCGACTTCGCCGAGCGGTCCCAGCGCGGGTCGTACGCCACGACCGTGCGCCACACCTCCCGGTGCGCCGCGTTCACCGGCAGCCGGGTGGTGCGGAAGCCGGTCGCCGCGAGGGCCGCGTCGGCGCGCCGGCCGAGACCGGCGATGTCCGTGCCGTTCTCCACCTGCACCCGGATCTGCTGCGGCGCCACGTCGACCACCCGGACCGGCGCCCCCTTCGGGCGGGCGGCGGTCAGCGGGCGGTCGTCGCGCAGCGCCTGGAAGATCCGGTCCGCCTTGGCCCGGTCCCACTTCAGGGTCGAGCCGACGCCCTTCACGGCGTACCCCATCCGCCTGATCGGGACGGTGGTGAACTCCGACGACGACGGCGAGAAGTCCCGCATCGCCCGGCCCAGGTCCAGCAGCTCGTCCGTGCCGAACCCCTGGTCCGCGCGGACCGACCCGAGCACCGCCCGCGTCACGTCCCGGAACTTCATCGGGTTCAGCATCACCCCGGATGACGTGGCGTGGCCGATGAGCGCGGCGAGGAAGCGCTGCTGGCGCTGCATCCGGCCGAGGTCGGAGGCGCCGTCGACGTGGCGGGCGCGGACGTACTGGAGCGCCCGGGCGCCCTTGAGGGTGTGCGTGCCGGCCGGCAGGTCGAGGCCCGAGTAGCGGTCCCTGAGCGGCCGGGCCGTGCAGATCTTCACGCCGCCGAGGACGTCCACCGTCTTCATGAAGCTGGTGAAGTCGACCTCCAGGTAATGGTCGATCTTCACCCTGGTCATGTGCTCGACCGTGCGCACGGTCAGCTGCGGCCCCCCTTCCGCGTACGCCGCGTTCAGCTTGACCGGGTGGCCGCCGTGCCGCTTGCCGGTGGTCCGGTCGGTGTGCGGCGGCAGCTCGGCATAGGAGTCGCGCGGCAGGCTCACCACACTCGCCCGCTCCCGGTCCTCCGAGATGTGCACGATCATCATCGTGTCCGTGCAGTGGCAGGACGTCCCGCCCAGCCGCAGCCGGTGCCGGTCCGCCGCGCCGATCTTGTCGCGGCCGTCCGTGCCGACCATCAGCACGTTCATGCCGTGGCCCGCGCGGGGCCGGTTCTTCATGTCGCGGAAGGCGTCGACCCGGGCGATGTCCGCCTCCAGGCTGGTGATCACCGCGTGGCCGATCCCGGCGGACGCCAGCACCACCACGGACAGGGTCGTCACCGCCCGCACGGCCCAGCGCGGCCGTTTCCTCCGGACAGGGGGACGCGGCGCGCGGCGCGGTTGCTGCGGGCGGCGCTCGGGCCGGCTCGGGGACCGAGGCGGTGCGGGCAAGGGAACACCTCCGGACGACGGCCGTACGTGGGAGCCGTGAGCACCGTAGGCCCATACGATCTGCGGCCCGGCGCAGCGTCACCGGCGGGGCGCACCGGTGTCCCCCGTTCGCGGTAACGTGAGGTCCCTATGAACGCGAAGCCCGACGTGCAGCTCCCCGCCGTGTCCGTGATCATGCCCGTCCTCAACGAGGAGCGGCATCTGCGCGGCGCCGTCCACGCGATCCTCGCCCAGGAGTACACCGGCGAGATGGAGGTCGTGATCGCCCTCGGTCCGTCCACGGACCGCACGGACGAGATCGCCGCCGAGCTGGTCCGCGAGGACCCGCGGGTGCACACCGTGCCGAACCCGACCGGCCGCACCCCCGCCGCCCTCAACGCCGCGATCAAGGCCTCCCGGCATCCGATCGTGGTCCGTGTCGACGGCCACGGCATGCTCTCGCCGAACTACATCGCCACCGCCGTGCGGCTGCTGGAGGAGACCGGCGCGCAGAACGTCGGCGGCATCATGCACGCCGAGGGCGAGAACGACTGGGAGAAGGCGGTCGCCGCCGCCATGACCTCGAAGATCGGCGTCGGCAACGCCGCCTTCCACACCGGCGGCCAGGCCGGCCCCGCCGAGACCGTCTACCTCGGTGTCTTCCGGCGCGAGGCGCTGGAGCAGCAGGGCGGCTACAACGAGGAGTTCATCCGCGCCCAGGACTGGGAGCTGAACTTCCGCATCCGTGAGGCGGGCGGCCTGATCTGGTTCTCGCCCGAGCTGAAGGTGTCGTACCGGCCCCGGCCGAGCGTGAAGGCGCTCGCCAAGCAGTACAAGGACTACGGCCGCTGGCGGCACGTCGTCGCCCGCTACCACTCCGGCTCGATCAACCTGCGCTACCTCGCCCCGCCGGCCGCGGTCTGCGCGATCGCCGCGGGACTGGTCGTCGGCGCGGCCGTCACCCCGTGGGGGTTCGTGATCCCCGGCGGCTACCTGGCGGCGATCGTCGCCGGGTCGGTCCCTGCGGGCAAGGGGCTGCCCCTCAAGGCCCGGCTCCAGATCCCCGTCGCCCTCGCCACCATGCACATGTCGTGGGGCTTCGGCTTCCTGACCAGCCCGAAGTCGCTGGCCAGGAAGGTCATCGCGGCGCGGCGGCCGGCGGTGCGGGCCTCCGACAGCACGGTCGGCTGAGCCCGCCCCCGAGGGGCCTGGCGGTGACCCGGACTACTTCCAGGTGTAGTTCGGGTTCACCTCCATGCACGCCGAGTCGTCGGAGGCGTTGAGGGCGTTCGCCGACTCCGGCGTCTTGTCCCGCTTCTTCGACGCCTCGTACGCCGTCCCCTCGCGCCAGTCCGCGCCGACGATCAGGGTGACGCCGGAGACGTCCGTGGACTTCTTCACCGCGCTCAGCGGGATGCCGAGGGCCTTGGCGACCCGCTGGGCGTCGCCCTCCAGGTCGGCGCTCGGGAAACGGATCACCGTCGTCTTCTGCGCGGGCAGCACCGAGGAGTCGGCCACGGCCTGGGTGAAGCCCTCGCCGGTCAGGATCCCGGCCACCGCACTGGCCCGGCCGGGTGCTGCCCCCAGGGTGTCCGTCCGGGTGCCGTTGCGGACCTGCACGGCGATCTCGCCGTCGGGCGCCGCCGGGTCCGCGGACTCCCTCTCCTTCTTCGGCTTCTTCTTGTCCTTGCCGTCGAGCGCGACGTCCTCGCGGATCATCCGGAACACCGTCTCGGCGTCCTCGGTGGGCTCCACCCGGTTGCCGACCAGCCGGTTCGGCATGGTCGTCATGGTGATGCGGTCGGTGGGGACCTTCTTCAGCTCGTTGGCCAGGTTGTACATCTTCTTGATGTCGCCCAGGCCCTCGTCGACGGTGACCGCGTCCGTCGCGGCCTCGGCGAGCTTGCGCAGCTTGTTCGGGTTGCTGAGGGTGGCGTTGGCGCGCAGCTCGCGGACCATCGCGTTCATGTACATGTGCTGGGCCTGGGCGCGGTAGAGGTCGGTGTTGTCACCGAAGCCGTACCGGGTGCGCAGCCACTGCAGGGCCTGCTCGCCCTTGACCTTGGTGGTGCCCTTCTCCAGTTTCAGCCCGGAGCCGCGGCCCTGGCTGTCGCGGGAGTGGATGTTGGCGTCCACACAGACCGGGACGCCGCCGATCGCGTCCGCCATCGACACCACACCGGCGAAGTCGATCATCATGAAGTGGTCGATGTGGATGCCGGTCAGCTCGGTCCAGGTCGCCACCGTGCAGCCGGGGCCGCCCCGGCCGAGGCTCTCGTTGGTGGGCCGCGGGGAGGTGCTCGCCGCGTAGACCTTCCCGTCCGGGGCGGTGCACTTGGGGAGGCGTACGAGGGTGTCGCGCGGCATGCTGACCACCGACATGTTGCTGCGGTCCGCCGACAGGTGCACGAGCATCTGGACGTCCGCCAGCGGTGTCCCGCCGAAGGTGTCGCGGGCGCCGCCGAGCTTCTGGTTCTCCTTGCTGTCGCGGGCGTCCGAGCCGATCAGCAGGATGTTCAGCGGGGTCTGGCCCGCCGCGTTGGGCGTGGGCGCGGCGACCTTGCTGTCGCCGAGGTTGAGCTTTTCCTTCTTGATGTTGCCGTTCAGGTGCTGGTAGTAGAGGTAGCCCGCTCCCGCGGTGCCGGTTATGAGCACCGCCAGCACGGTCGCCGACCAGCGCAGCATCCGGCGGCCGCGCCGGCGCTCGGTGCCGCGGCGGCCCCCGCGCCGCCGGCCACCGCCGCCACCGCCTCCGCCGTGCCTGCCGCGGCCGTCCGCCGGCTGCGCGCTCGCGGGTTCCCCGCCGTCCGGTTCACCGTCGCGCGAGGTCTCGTCCCGCGCCGTGAGGGACATCGTGTCCTCCACCGCGGGCACATCCCCCCGCACACCTGTCTGCGCCACTTCGCCTGCCCTCCCCGCCCTGCGCCTGACACGGGTCCGCCCCGCGTCAAGTCAGACGCGCGAGGGCCCCGTGGGGTTACCCCCCAATTTCGCCGCCCGCCGGGCTAGCTGGCGCACTGCACCTTGTCCGCGGTGGACTTGTCCACATCCGGCGCCTTCGTCGGAGGGGTGAGCGAGACCCCCGCGCCCTTGAAGTCCTTGCCCAGCGTCAGCGTCATCGTGGGCAGCCCCTGGGCGTTGGTCACGCTCTTGCCCGGCTTCATCGCCGACCCGGACAGGCCCATGATGTCGGCCAGCCGGCGGGCCTGGTCGGCCTGCTCGGGCGCGTACTCGAGCGTGGTCTTGCTCAGCACGGTGCCCGCGTTGCCCGCGTTCTCGGACTTGTCGACGCCCTGGTCGTTCTGCAGCCACAGCAGCGTCTCGGACGCGCTGCCGGCGGGGGCGCCGCCGTTGAGGATCCGCACCCGCACCTCGGACGGGGCGGACTTCTCGCCCTTGAGCCGGGCGGCGACCGCGGCCTTGTCCTTGGCCTTCTTCTCCTTGACGGCGGTGAAGGAGACGTCGTTCGCGATCGCGTCGAAGACCTCCCGGGCCCGCGTCGGATGCGGGACGACGGTGGCCTTGACGGTCTCGGCCGGGTTGTCCACCACCGGGACCGTGGTGAACGTCAGGTTCTTGACGTTCAGCTTGCCCAGCTCCATGCCGAGGTCCTTCAGCTTGCCGATGCTGTCCAGCTGCGAGTCGACGGTGAGGGCCTTGGTGCCCGCCTCCGCCAGCTTGATCATCTTCGACGGGTTGGTGAGCGTGTCGTTGGACTTCAGCTTGCGCATCAGCGCGCTCAGGAACTGCTGCTGGAGGTTGATCCGGCTCAGGTCGCCGCCGTTGCCCACGGAGTGCCGGGTGCGGACGAAGGCCAGCGCCTGCTCGCCCTCGATGACGTGCTTGCCCTTCGGCAGCCTGAGCTTGGAGTCCTTGTCGTTGATGTCCTTCGCCAGGCACACCTCGACGCCGCCGACCGCCGTGGTCAGCGTCTTGACCGCGTTGAAGTCGGCGACCATGAAGTTGTCCGCCTGGATCCCGGTCAGCTCGGTCACCGTGCGTACCGTGCAGCTCGGCGTACGGCCGCTCTGGCCGAGGCTGGTGTTGAAGCGCACGCCCTGCTCGCCGGGGATGACCTTCTGGCTGCCGTCCTCCTGCGTGGTCGGGCAGTCCGGGATGTCCACGATCAGGTCGCGCGGGATGCTCAGCGCGGTCGCGTTCGAGCGGTCCTTGGAGACGTGCAGCAGGATCGTGGTGTCGGCGTGTCCGGGGCTGCCGTGGTCGCCGTAGGCCTCGTTGCCCGCGCCGGTGCGCTTGTCCGTGCCGATCAGCAGGATGTTGATGGCCTTGTCCTTCGAGAAGCCACCGGTGCTCGCGCCGTCGTCCGGGACGGACTCGATGTTGCCGTTGAGGTGCTCCAGGTACAGGTACCCGGCACCGGCCCCGGCGACCAGCAGGAACGCCATGGTGCCGCCGGTCCACAGCAGGATCTTCCCGGCCCGCTTCTTCTTGACCGGGCGCCTGCCGCGCCGGCCCGCCTCCGGCTCGGGCGCGGCGCCGCGCGCCCGGCGCGGCCCGGAGACCTCACGGCTGCCGCTCCGGGCGCCGTCCCGTCCGTCGCGACCCGCGCGGGCGTCACGGCCGCCGCGGCCGTCCCGGCCCGCACGGCTGTCCCGGCCCGCGCGGGCGTCCCGCTCGCCGCCCGGGGCGGGGCGGGGCTCGCGGCGCTCACGGTCCGGGGCGGCGGTACCGCGGCCCCGGGCGGCCCGGCGCGGGCCGGGGACCGCCGACTGCGCTGCGGAAGGGGTCAGTCGCAGTTCGTATTCGCCGGTGTTCGGATTGAGTACCCACTGGTCTGCGGGGTCGATGTGCTCCGCCCGCCCACGGCCTTGCGCGTCCACGGTTGCCTGAATCCTCCGTCGGGGCCACGCGGCGCCTTCCCCCTCCGAGGCGCTCGGGTCTCGTACATACAGTGCGCGACCCCTGGACGGACTGGTGGCCATGGAGCCGGGTGCACCGGATCGCTCACACTATCCGCCCAGTTCAGCGTCAAGCGACGGCGGTGACAAATTCCACGTCCCTACAACTGGGCAATCCGGCGCATTTCCTTGAACGAGGGTTCGCCGTCTTGGTGCACGCTTTACCGGCAGTCGTCGTCGGCCGCCGTGTTCCCGCGGAAGGTCGGAGCCGGGGAGACGTCGGCCGCGGGCCCGCCGGAGGCGTTGGCGCGCGCGGCATCCGGCGTCACCTCCACGGGCCGGTCCGTGCGCAGCCGCTCGAACAGACGCTCCGCCTCCGGCTCCACGAGCTGGTCGCGGTTGGCGTTGTAGACGTACGACTCCCGTGGAACCGTCAGGAACTGCACACGGTCGGTGGGGATGTCGCGCAGCCCGCGGACAAGGTCGTACAGACCGCGCAGACTGGCCAGCGCCGGATCGGTGGTGAGGGCGGAGGTCGCCGCGTCGAGCACCGGATAGAGCTTCGCCGGGTTCAGCAGGACGTCGTTGCTGCGCACCTTGTTGACCAGGGCCGCCAGGAAGCGCTGCTGGCGGTCCATGCGGTCGGTGTCGCTGCCGTTGCCGAGGGACTTGCGGGCGCGGACGTACCCGAGGGCCTGTTCGCCGTTGAGGGTCACGGTTCCGGCGGGCAGGCGGAGTTTGGCCGCTTTGTCGTGAATGGGTTCCCTCAGGCAGATCCGCACCCCGTCGATGGCGTCGACCATCTTCGTGAACCCGGTGAAGTCGACGACGACGTGATGGTCGATGCGGATGCCGGTCAGCTGCTCCAGGGTGCGGATGGCGCAGGCCGAACCGCCGGTCTCGAAGGCGTAGTTGACCATCGCGAACATCGGCTCCCCGCGGGTGCCGTCCCGGCGCAGACATGCGGGGACGTCGACCATCAGGTCGCGCGGTATGGAGACGGCGGTGGCGCTGCGCCTGCCCGCGGACAGATGCAGCAGGATCATGGTGTCCGAGCGCTCGGTGCCCCGGTCCCGGCCGTAGCGGCCGTTGCCCGCGCCCGCACGCGAGTCCGAGCCGATGAGCAGGATGTTCCGCGCGTCCTTCACCAGCGAGGTCGGCCGCTCCTTGTCGTAGCGGGCGAGTTCGGCGGCCGCCGCCGCGTCGGGGGTGATGTTCCCGTCGAGCTTGGCGTAGAGGACCGAGGCGGTGCCCACGGCCACCGCCACCACGACGGTGACGCCCAGGGCCCCGACGCGTATCCAGCGCCTTCTGCGCCGGCGTATCAGCCCGTTACCGGAGGCCGACACCCCGAGGCCCGGCCCGAGGGCCCGCCCGGTGCACCCGGCCGGCGTGCCTGCGGTGTCGCTCACGGCTGTGTCCACCCCTCATGGCGTACGAGCGTGACGTCCTGCACTGCTCCTACGACGATGGCGCGGATGGGGTGGGCGTGAGGGGTGGGGGTGGGCTGAACGGGTGAAGGCGTCCAGCCCGCCCGGTGCGTCCGAAACGCCGGAAACGGCGGCCGGGCACGGGGACGCGGTTACCGCGATACGGCTACCGCGATACGGCGGTCACCCGCTCGCTCTCGATGCGCTGGGCCAGGGCCTCCTCGCCCAGCCGGTCCAGGTTCCGGCACAGCACCACGGAGCCCCCGGCCGCCAGCGGCGCGAACAGCCCGGCGCTCAGCCCCTCCCACGTGTCGTACGGCAGCGCGGACAGGATCCGCGAACCGGGGCCGGTCAGTCCCAGCCCGCGTGCGTCCGCCCGCGCCCGCTCCACGACCTCGGCCCCGGTGAACTCCGCCCCGGCCACGATCAGCGCGGGCGCCTCCGGGTCGACCGGCGCGTACGGCGTGAACCGGTCCCCGTGGCTCGGCACGTCGACGGCGTAGTCGGCGTACCCGGCGGGCGGAGCGGGGACGAACCGCCGCCCCAGCGGCGCCAGCGACAGCGCGTACCGTTCCCCGCCGCAGGCCAGTCCCGCGTCGAACCGGCCGGGTCCGGCCACGACGTGGTCCGCCCGCGCCGGATCGCCCTCCACGTCCGCGATCACCCCCACCGACGCGCACGCCAGCAGCCACACCGCCGTCTGCCAGTGCGCGGGCAGCAGCAGCGCGATCCGGTCCCCGGGTTCGGCGGACCACTCGTCCTGGAGGAGGTTCGCGGTCTTGGCCACCCAATTGGCGAAGGTGGCGACGGACAGTTCGACGCGCTCGCCGGTGGCGTCGTCGTAGAAGGTCACCAAGGGCCGCGCGGGGTCCGCGGCCAGCGCGGAACGCAGCAGGTCGGCAGGGGTGCGATCGGTGGCAGTCACCCGCGCAAGCGTACGCGGGCGCCCCGCCGCGGATCGAGCGGCGGCGCCACCGGTTCGGACGAACCACGCCCTCGCCGCCCATGAGAGAGCGTCAAGTCCCGGATGGACAGACTTGTATGACTATGTCCAGGATCGGGAGCATGCGTGGATTCCTTGCTTGCTCCATCGGCGTCACCTGTGCGGCCGCCCTCGCCCTCCCGCTGACCCAGCCCGCGGCACCGGCGACGGCGAGACCGGGTGCGACCGCGAGACCGGGTGCGGCCGGCGAGACCCAGTCGCCGGGGATCCCGGGCAGCACCCAGTCGCTGCCCCTCGTCCCGCTCACCACCGACCGCACCTTGGGCTCCGCCACCGTCCAGGGCCTGACCCGCCGTGACGTACGGCACTTCTCGATGGTCGGCGTCGTCTGGGACGACCCGGACGCCGAACTCCACGGCCGCGTCCAGGTCCGCACCCGCGCCGTCGGCACCGGCACCTGGTCCGGCTGGCAGGACGTCGAGACCCACAACGCCGACCACGCGGCCGACCCCGGCACCGAGGAGCGCGCCTCCGGCCGCGTCCGCGGGGCCACCGCGCCGCTGTGGGTGGGGGACTCGGACGGGGTGGAGGTGCGGGTGCGGGCGCTGCCGCAGGAGGCCGCGCCCGCGCCGGCGGCAGGGCAGGACCAGGACCAGGACCAGGAACAGGAACAGGACCAAGGGCAGGAGCAGGGGCAGGGGGTGGCGGGGGAGGAGCCGGCGTACGACACGTCGTCATCGCGGGACGGTGACCGCGGGCTGACCTCCCTGGCCGCCCTCCCCGCCGGTCTGCGTCTCGAACTCGTCGACCCGGGCGGCGCCGACGACGCCACCGCCCAGGGCGCCCCCGCCGCGTCTTCCCGGCTCGGCACGCTCACCCCGGAGACCATCGCCGCCTCCGAGGTCAACGCCGCCCTCGCGCCCATCGGCGCCACCGACATCCCGGCGCTCGACCGGGAGGCCACCGAACGGGAGCTGGCGGTGCTGGGCGCCGCGCAACTGACGGCGGGACAGCGGGCCAAGCCGAAGATCGGCCCGCGCCCGGCCATCGTCACCCGGCGCGGCTGGGGCGCGGACGAGTCGCTGCGCGAGAAGACGTTCATCTACACCAAGAAGGTGAAGGCCGCCTTCGTGCACCACTCCGCCACCGGCAACGGCTACAGCTGCTCCCAGGCACCCTCCGTCATTCGCGGTATCTACCGCTACCACGTGAAGAGCATGGGCTGGCGGGACATCGGCTACAACTTCGTCGTCGACAAGTGCGGAAAGATCTACGAGGGCCGGGCGGGGGGTGTGGCGAAGCCGGTCATGGGCGCGCACACTCTCGGTTTCAACAGCAACAGCATGGGGATCGCCGTGCTCGGCACGTTCGGCTCGGCGGGGCCCACCAAGGCCACGGTGAAGGCACTGGGCCGGCTGACGGCGTGGAAGCTGGGTCTGCACGGGGGCAATCCGCGCGGCAAGACATATCTGAAGTCCGGCGGTGGCAATCTCTACGCAAAAGGTAAGAACGTACGACTGAATGTAATCTCCGGGCACCGCGACGGGTTTCCCACGGCATGCCCGGGGCGGAAGCTCTACGGCAAGCTCGGCTCGGTCCGCGGCTACGCGGCCTACTACCAAGGACGCGGATAGCCGCCGGCGGGGTGACGGCGCGGCGGGGTGACGATGCGCCAGGGGGCGGGGGGAATGAGGACACTGCGCGACGCCGCACGCCGTCGGAGCTGCCGGACGACGGTCTGCATACACTGGCCGGCCGAAAGACAGTTCGGCCGGTCCCGGCAGGAAGCAGAGACGACAAGGTGACAGAAGCGATCCTCCTGGTCGGCGGCAAGGGCACCCGGCTGCGCCCGCTCACGGTGCACACGCCCAAGCCCATGGTCAGGGCGGCGGGGGTGCCGTTCCTCACGCACCAGCTGGCGCGGGCGAGGGCGGCGGGGGTCGAGCACATCGTGCTCGCCACGTCCTATCTGGCGGAGGTTTTCGAGCCGTACTTCGGTGACGGCTCGTCGCTGGGGCTGCACATCGAGTACGTCACGGAGGAGGAACCGCTCGGCACGGGCGGCGCGATCCGCAACGTGGCGTCACGGCTGCACTCGGGGCCGGACGATCCCGTCCTGGTCTTCAACGGCGACATCCTGACGGGACTGGACATCCGGGCGCTGGTCCGCACGCACGAGACGTCGGGCGCGGATGTCTCGCTGCACCTGACGAAGGTGACCGATCCGCGGGCGTACGGGCTCGTACCGACGGACGAGACGGGGCGGGTGCAGGCGTTCCTGGAGAAGCCGCAGACGCCGGAGGAGATCGTCACCGACCAGATCAACGCGGGGGCGTACGTCTTCCGCCGCTCGGTGATCGACACGATCCCGCAGGGGCGGCCGGTGTCGGTGGAACGCGAGACGTTCCCTGGTCTGCTGTCCGCCGGCGCGCATCTGCAGGGGATGGTCGACTCCACGTACTGGCTCGACCTCGGGACCCCCGCGGCGTTCGTGCGCGGCTCGGCGGACCTCGTCCTCGGGCGCGCGCCGTCCCCGGCGGTGCCCGGGCGGTGCGGGGACCGGCTGATCCTGCCGACGGCGCGCGTCGCGCCGGACGCGAAGCTCGCGGGCGGCACGGTGGTGGGCGAGGGGGCGTTCGTCGCGGAGGGGGCGCGGGTCTTCGGCTCGACGATCCTGCCCGGCGCCGTCATCGAACCCGGTGCCGTCATCACCGACTCCCTCATCGGCACCCGCGCCCGCGTCGGTGAGCGGTCCGTCCTCAGCGGCACCGTCATCGGTGACGGCGCGGTCATCGGGGCCGACAACGAGCTGCGTGAGGGGATGCGGGTGTGGTGCGACGCCCGGATTCCGGCGGGGGCGGTGCGGTTCTCGTCCGATCAGTAGGGGAGCCGGTGGGGGCCGGTCCGGTGGGGGCCGGTCGGCGTCGGCAGGGGCTGGTGAGGGCCGGTGGGCGTCGGCAGGGGCTGGTGAGGGCCGACGGCCGGCCGTGCTCGGGCGCGGCCCGGGCTACAGCCGTCCGATGTCCCACACCGGCATCTTCGGCTTCCGCCGCGGCGGGACCCTGCCGCTGAGGAGGATGAGGCGGGCGGCCCGGTGCCGCTGGCCCGCGTAGGGCTCCAGCAGGCGCAGCATCTCCGTGTCGTCCGCGTCCCGGTCCCCGGCCAGGGCCCAGCCGACGATGCCGGGCAGATGGACGTCCCCGACGGTCACCTCGTCCGCCGCGCCGTGGCTGCGCTGCACGGTCTCCGCGGAGGTCCACGGCCCGATGCCGGGTACGACCTCCAGCCGGGCCCGCGCGGCCACCGGGTCCATGCGCACGGCCTCCTCCAGCCGGGCCGCGACCCGTACGGCCCGCAGGACGGTCGAGGCGCGCTTGTCGTCGACCCCGGCCCGGTGCCACTCCCAGGACGGGATCAGTGCCCAGGTCCGGGGCTCGGGCATCACGGCCATGCCGTCGGGCGCGGGGCCGGGCGCGGGATCGCCGAACCGCCGGACGAGCAGCCGCCAGGCCCGGTACGCCTCGTCGGTGGTGACCTTCTGCTCCAGGATGGAGGGGATCAGGGACTCCATCACGAGCCCGGTGCGCGTCAGCCGCAGGCCGGGCCGCCGGTGGCGGGTGTGGGCCAGCAGCCGGTGGCGGGGGGTGAACGCCGACGGATCGTCCGCGGCGCCGAGCAGGTCGGGCAGGCGGTCGAGCAGCCAGTGCGCCCCCGGCCCCCACGCCTCACCGCGTACCGCCGTGCCGTGCGCGGTGACCCGGAGGGTGCCGGGGCCGTCGGGCGTCCGGCTGGTCCGCCAGACGGAACCGTCCGGTGTGGTCCGGAACGTGGGGTCACCGGGGCCGCGCCGCAGCGGCCCGAGGACCAGGCCGAGGTCCAGGGGGCCGTCCGGTTCGTGGATCCGGACGTGGCCGGGACCGGCCGGCGCACGGACGCCGCCCCGGGGCACCGGGACATGCCCGCCGCGCACGGTGGTGCGCGTGGGCCGGGGGGCGAAGCGTCCTGCCACGGGTGGTCCTTACGTGAGGCGACTCTACGAGCGTACGGTCACCGCACCTCGATGAACGCCGCCGCGTCCCGCGCGGGGCGCGGTCCCGGTTCCTGCGCGGGGTGGCCGACGGCCACGGCGCCCATCGGGTCCCAGCCGGCGGGGAGCCGCAGTACGTCACGGACGACGTCCCGGCAGAACATCGTGGACGACACCCACGCCGAGCCGAGCCGCTCCCCGGCCAGCGCGACGAGGAAGTTCTGCACGCCCGCGCCGGCGGCGACGACGAACATCTCCCGTTCCGCCCCGTCGCGCCGCGCGTCCCCGTAGGTGTGCGAGCCGTCCATGACGAGGCACGGCACGACGAGATACGGCGCGTTGCGCAGCACGTCGCCGCGCCGCACCCGCTTGGCGATGGACTCCTCGCTCCGGCCGTCCCGGCGCAGGTCCGCGATCCACGCCTCGCGCATCGCGTCGAGCAGCCGGGTGCGGGACTCCGGCGACTCCAGCAGGACGAACCGCCAGGGGGTGGTGTGGTGCGGCGCGGGCGCCGTCACCGCGGCGGCCACCGCGCGGCGCACCGCGCCGGGGTCGACGGGCTGGTCCGTGAACGAGCGGACGGTACGCCGCTGGGTGACCGCCTCGCGGATCGCCTCCGAGGTCCCGAGGCGGAACATGTCGCTCTGCGCGCCGCGCACCAGGGCCCGGGCGCCCTCGTCGTCGTCCTCGGGCCCGGTCACCACGTGCGGCAGGCCGCGCACCACCGCGACCGGCCGCCCGGCCGCCTTGCCCTTGACCAGGTCGCCGGCGGCGGCCAGCTCGTCGGCGGTGGCGACGACGGTGGCGCTGAGCGGATTGCCGTACACGTCCGTGCCGCCGCGCAGATCGTCCAGCACCCGCACGCCCGCCGCCCCGATCGCGACGTCGGTGAGCCCGGAGCGCCACGGCCGCCCGAACGTGTCGGTGACCACGACGCCGACGGTGACGCCGAGGGCCTGGCGCAGCCCGGCGCGGATCGCGCGCGCGGAGGCGTCCGGGTCCTCGGGCAGCAGCAGGACCGTGCCCGCGGGGGTGTTCGAGGCGTCGACGCCGGCGGCGGCCATCACCAGGCCCTGCCGGTTCTCCACGATGCGCAGCGTGCCGCGGCGGGCCACCACGCGGACGGTCTCCGCGTCGATCGCGGCCTCGCGGTCGGCCGCCTCGACGATCCGTCCCTCGGCCTTGGACACGATCTTGGAGGTGACCAGGACGACGTCCCCGTCGGCCAGTCCCGGTTCGGCCGCCGCGATCAGTTTGGCGATGTCGTCGCCGGGGGCGACCTCGGGAATCCCGGGCACGGCCCAGACCCGGTAGGCCGGGGCGACGGCGGAAGGGGTGCCGGGAGCAGCGGCGGGAGCCGAGCCGGGAGTGGCGCCGGGAGCGGTGGTGTGAGCGGTGCCGGTCTGAGTGGCGGAACCGGTGCCGGGAGTGGCGCCGGGAGCCGTGTCGGCAGTGGCGGCGGAAACGGCGCCGGGCCGGGTGGCGGAAGCGGCGTGCGGCGCGGCGTGGGGCGCGGCGGGGCCGTCGGTGGGCTCGGTGGTCACGCCCCCCGCACCTCCTCCGCCAGCGCCAGCGCCTCGCGGGCCATCCGCGCGGTCGCCTCGACGTCGGTCATCATCAGCGGGACCGCCCTGCAGCGGATCCCGGCGGCCTCCACGCGCGCGACACAGTCCGCGTCGACGGTGTCGACCAGCCAGCCGTCGAGCAGCCCGGAGCCGTAGTGCTCGGCGACCGCGGCGGCCGTGGACTCCACGCCGACCGCGGCCAGCACCTTGTCGGCCATGCCGCGCACCGGCGCGTCCCCGACGATGGGGGACAGGCCCACCACCGGCACCCCGGCGTCCGCGATCGCCTCACGGATGCCGGGCACGGCGAGGATGGTGCCGACCGACACGACGGGGTTGGACGGCGGGAAGAGGATGACGTCGGCCTCGCCGATCGCCTCCAGCACGCCGGGCGCCGGCTTCGCCTGCTCGGCACCGACGGGCACGATCGCCTCGGCGGGGACCGAGGCGCGCAGCCGCACCCAGTACTCCTGGAAGTGGATCGCCTTGCGCTCGCCGTCCAGCTCGACGGCGACGTGGGTCTCCACGCGGTCGTCGGTCATGGGGATGAGACGCACACCGGGCTGCCAGCGGTCGCACAGCGCCTGCGTCACCGCGCTGAGCGGATAGCCGGCGCCGATCATCTGGGTCCGCACGATGTGGGTGGCGAAGTCCCGGTCGCCCAGCCCGAACCACTCGGGCCCGACGCCGTACGCCGCCAGCTCCTCTTTCAGATGGAAGGTCTCGTCGGCCCTGCCCCAGCCCTGCTCCTCGTTGATACCGCCGCCGAGCGTGTACATCACCGTGTCGAGGTCCGGGCAGACCTTCAGCCCGAAGAGGTGGATGTCGTCCCCGGTGTTGCCGATGACGGTGATGTCCGCTTCCGGCACGGCCCGCTTCAGACCGCGCAGGAACCGGGCACCGCCGATACCGCCTGCCAGAACCACAATGCGCATGGGGCAAGTCTGTCAGGCGGGTCCGACAACGCGTCGGCGAGCCGGGGGAGGGCGGGCCGTGACCGGCGGGATCAGGCCACCGGGGCGGACACCGCGCAGCCGGCCGTGTCGTGCATCGGCATCTCCGTGAGGCCGGGGTGGTAGACGTGCAGGCTGACGGCGGGCTCCAGGGCGTCGTTGACGACCTCGTGGACGTACCCGGGCGCGAACACCCGCTGCGCCCCGGCCGCCAGGACCCGCTTGCCGCCCGGCGTGCGCTCGGTCAGCGTGCCGTCCAGCACGGTCAGCACCCCGGAGGACGGACCGTGGTCGTGCAGCCCGCTGCGCTGGCCGGGCACCCAGGACAGCAGCCAGACCTCGTAGCCGGGCCCGGTGCGCAGCCGGTGGTACCAGCGGGCGGTGGCGTCGTAGCGCACCAGGGGTTCCCACTGGGCGCGGTCGGCGGCGATGGAGCGGGCCAGGCCGACGAACTCGGCGACGGTGGCCGGGTGCTCGCGCCGGGCCTGGAGCAGGTGCGGTACTTCGAGGATGTCGCCGGCGATCTGGAGGTCGCTGTCGCTGTTCATGGGTGCGGTGGTTCCTTGGCGGAAGGCGAACGGAAGGGCGAACGGAAGGGCGAACAGAGAGCCCCGTGGGCGGGGGCGGAAACGCGGCGGCCCGGACCGGGGTAAACGGCCGGGCCGGAGGCTGGAGCGAGGGAAAGGCTCAACAGCCGGGACAGCAACAGCTACAGCGAGCCAGGGCAGCACCGAGGGACCCGGCGGTGCGGGTCGGGGTGGATGCCGAGTTCGCGAGCATGTCCACAAGCACAGCGGTTCACACCTGCACTGTCAACTCGATGCCCGCAATGTGGGACCTGCTTCACCTCTTCCGGCTGATCTGTCAGGTGAAAGGTTTGTGCACGCGCCCTTCGGGACACATGGCGCACAACCGGGCGCGCAAGCGCCGTTGCGATCCCGTGATCCGACTGTGATCCGGTTCGCTTCGGCGGGCGTGTCGGAACGGGATCGAACGCGCGGGCGTCTTTCTCCGTACAGGACCGTGCGGGGGCGGACGACCCTCCCGGGCCCTTCCCTGTGTCAAGGTTTATGCCGATTTGAACACTTTCCGCATGGCCTTGGTTCCGCAGAGTGAATAAGGGGCTCAATAGCAGATCTCGGCTTGACTCGCCCGGAGCAGCACACTTGTAATTTCACTCGTGTCGTTCAGCCGAGATCGGTAACGGCTAGATCACGGGGACGCGGAAAGAACAGACGAGGGGCGCACATGACCGAGCTGGTGCAGCAACTGCTGGTCGACGACGCGGACGAGGAACTCGGCTGGCAGGAGCGCGCGCTGTGCGCCCAGACCGACCCCGAGTCCTTCTTTCCCGAGAAGGGCGGATCCACCCGCGAGGCGAAGAAGGTCTGCCTCGCGTGCGAGGTCCGCTCCGAATGCCTCGAGTACGCCCTCGCCAACGACGAGCGGTTCGGGATCTGGGGCGGGCTGTCCGAGCGCGAGCGCCGCCGCCTGAAGAAGGCCGCCGTCTGACCTCACGGCCCCCGCGGCCCCCACGGTCCCGCACCCCCGGCGGACAGAAGGTGCGAACGGCCCGTCGCAGGTGGGTTGTCCACAGGCGGCGGGCCGTCGTCATGCCCAGCCGATAGTGTGGTCGCTCGTCCGAGACGCCCCGCTGCCCCCTCCGGGCACAGGCGTCCACCGCAGTCCACCGAACCGGGGCCCGTACCTCGATGTCCGTGCACAGCCACACGGCAGTCGGCCAAGACGCCACTGCCCCACCCGAGTTTCCGCGTCACGTGGTGACGGCGGTCCTCGTCTCCCACGACGGCGCCCGCTGGCTGCCCGACGCGCTGAGCGGGCTGCTCGGCCAGGAGCGCCCCGTGCAGTACGTCATGGCCGCCGACACCGGCAGCGCCGACGACTCCGCGCAGCTGCTCACCGACGCCATCGGACCCGACCGGGTGCTGCACCTCGCCCGCCGCACCGGCTTCGGCCAGGCCGTCGAGGAGGCCCACCGCGCCGCCCCGCACCTCACCCCCGAGGACCTGCCGTATCTCAAGCGGCCCAGCGGCTGGGACCCCGTCACGCGCACCTGGCGCGACGACGCCTACGACCTGCCGGAACTGCCGCACGGCGAGCCGGTCCAGTGGCTGTGGCTGCTGCACGACGACTGCGCCCCCGAACCCGACGCCCTCGCCCAGCTGCTGCGCGTCGTCGACAACGAACTGGAGCTGGGCCGCGACGACGTGGCCGTCGTCGGCCCCAAGCTGCGCGGCTGGTACGACAAGCGGCAGCTGCTGGAGGTCGGCGTCTCCATCGCCCACTCCGGCCGCCGCTGGACCGGCCTCGACCGCCGCGAACAGGACCAGGGCCAGCACGACCACGTCCGGTCCGTGCTCTCCGTGTCCACCGCCGGCATGCTGATCCGCCGCGACGTCTTCGAACGGCTCGGCGGATTCGACCGGCGGCTGCCCCTCATGCGCGACGACGTCGACCTGTGCTGGCGCGTGCACGCCGCCGGCCACCGCGTCCTCGTCGCCCCCGAAGCGGTCGTACGGCACGCCGAGGCCGCCTCCCGCGAACGCCGCACCGTCGACTGCGCGGGCCGCACCACCGCCTCCCCGCACAAGGTCGACAAGGCCGGCGCCGTCTACACCCTCCTCGTCAACACCCGCACCGCCGCGCTGCCCTGGGTGCTGCTGCGGCTGGTGCTCGGCACCCTCGTGCGGACCGTCGCCTACCTCGTCGGCAAGGTCCCCGGACAGGCCGTCGACGAGATCCGCGGCCTGATGGGCGTCCTGCTGCGCCCCGAGCGGATCATCGCCGGACGCCGCCGGCGCGGCGCACCGCGGATCGACAAGGCCGAACTGCGGGCACTGTTCCCGCCGCCCGGCGCCACCGTCCGCGCCACCGTCGAACAGATCGCCGGCAACGTCGTCGGCCGCTCCGACTCCGAGACCCCCGCCGGTGCCGGACGGCACGGCGGCGCCCTCGAGTCCGGACCCGGCGGCGACGACGCCGACTTCATCGAGATCGAGCGGTTCGCCCGCCTCAAGCGCATCGCCCGCAACCCGGGCCCCGTGGTCTTCCTGGTGCTGCTGCTCGCCACCCTCGTCGCCTGCCGCTCCCTCCTCGGCGGCGGCGCCCTCGCCGGCGGCGCCCTGCTGCCCGCGCCCGCCGACTCCGGCGAGCTGTGGTCGCGGTACACCGACGCCTGGCACCCGGTCGGCGCCGGCGGCACCCCCGACGCGCCGCCCTACCTCGCGCTCGTCGCCCTGCTGTCGTCCCTGCTGTTCGGCTCCACCGGACTCGCCGTCACCGTCCTGCTGCTCTGCTCGGTGCCGCTCGCCGGCCTCACCGCCTACTTCGCCTCCCGGCCGCTCGTCACCTCCCGGCTGCTGCGCGCCTGGGCGGCCGTCGCCTACGCCTTCCTGCCCGCCGTCACCGGCGCCCTCGCCGGCGGCCGGCTCGGCACCGCCGTCCTCGCCGTGCTGCTGCCGCTCCTCGCCCGCGCGGGCATCGCCGCCGCCGGCCTCGGCCACCCCGGCGGCGCCCGCGGCAGCTGGCGCGCCACCTGGGCGTACGCCCTGCTGCTGACCGTCACCACCGCCTTCACCCCGGTCGTCTGGCCCGTCGCCGCGGTCCTCGGGCTCGCCCTGCTGGTGGTCCGCCGTGGTGACATCACCGCCTACGGCCTGCGCTTCCTGGCCCAGCTCGGCACGCCGCTGCTGGTCCTCGCCCCCTGGTCGCTGTCGCTGCTGCCGTTCGGCTTCTTCCGGGAGGCCGGCCTGGAGTACGGGGCCGCCGGCGCCTCCGCGCTCGACCTGCTCGGCGCCAGTCCCGGCGGCTCCGGCACGGTCAGCGGGCTCATGCTGATCGGCGTCGTGCTCGCCGCGCTGGCCGCCCTGCTGCGCTCCGAGCGCCGCTTCGGCATCCGCACGGCCTGGGCGGCCGCCCTGGTCGGCCTCGTCTTCGCGGTGCTCTCCAACCGCTCCGCGTGGGCCGGCCCCGCCACCCTCGTCTACGGCCTCGCCCTCCTCGCCGCCGCCGTCCTCGGCGCCGACGGGGCACGCGCGCGGGTGGCCGAGCAGAGCTTCGGCTGGCGCCAGCCCGTCGCCGCGCTGATCGCCTTCGCCTCCGCCGCGGGCCCCCTGCTCGTCGCCGCCGGCTGGATGATCCGCGGCGCCGACGGCCCCCTGGAGCGCCGCGACGACCCCGCGCAGGTGCCCGCGTTCGTCGCCGAGGACAGCGGCACCCGCGACCAGGCCCGCACGCTGGTCCTCGACAGCGACTCCACCGCGCACGTCCGCTACACCCTGGTCCGCGGCTCCGGCGCCCGCCTCGGCGACGCCGAACTCGTCGCCGCCCAGGGCGCGAACGAGCGGCTCGACAAGGTCGTCGCCAACCTCGTCGCCGGCTCCGGCGCCGACCAGGCCGACCAGCTCGGCGCCTACGCCGTGCGGTACGTCCTGGTCCACAAGGGCGCCCCGCGCGAGGTCAGCCGGATCCTCGACACCACGCCCGGACTGATGCGGCTCAGCGAGCAGAACGGCAGCGCCCTGTGGCGGGTCGCCGACCAGGTCTCCCGCGCGGCGATCGTCCCGGCCTCCGGCTCCGGAGAGCCGCGGCCCGTCGCCGCCGGACCCGTCGAGATCCACACCACCATCCCGACCGGCGCCGAGGGCCGCGTCCTGCGCCTCGCCGACGCCGCCGCCGAGGGCTGGACCGCCACCCTCGACGGCAAGCCCCTCACCCCCACCACGGTCGACGGCTGGGCCCAGGGCTTCGAACTGCCGCCCACCGGGGGCACGCTGGACGTCACCTACGACGCCCCGCTCACCCACACCGCGTGGCTGTGGACCCAGGGCGCCCTCGCCGTCGTCCTCGTGGTCCTCGCCCTCCCCGGCCGCCGCCGCGACGTCGACGACGACCTCCCCGACGAGCCCGTGCTCCCCGCGCAGGCCGTCGCGGGCGAGGGCCGCCGGGCCCGCCGGCTGCGCGCCCAGGCCGAGGCCGAGGGCACCGCCCCCGGCGCCGTCCCGCCCCCGCCCCAGGCAGACCCCGCGGCTCCCGTGCCCCAGCAGCAGCCCCACGACGGCTGGGAGACCGCGCCCGCCGCACAGCAGCCCCCGTACGACCCGTACCAGGGCTACGGCCAGTCCTACCCGGCGGACGCCTACCAGGACGGTCAGTACGACCCGTACGCGTACGGCGGCCCGGCCCAGCCCGGGACGTACGAGCAGACGTACGACCAGCCGTACGAGCAGCCGCACGGCGAGACGTACGGCGAGGCGTACGGACAGGCCTACGACCCGACGTACCAGGCGGGTTACGACGCGCCGTACGACCCGGCGCGACAGCCGCACGGCAGCGAGCGTTCCGACGGGAGCCAGCAGTGAACCGCACCACCCTGTCCCTGATCGCCGGGGCGAGCGCGCTCGCCGCCGTCACCGCGGTCGCCTCGCTCACCGCCCCCGGCGCGGCCGGCACCGACACCGCCCGCGCGGCCGCCCGGCTGCCCGTCGAGCGCACCAGCGTGGCGTGCCCGGCGCCCAGCTCCTCCGACCTCGCCGAGACCTCGTACGCGTCCTTCACCCCCGTCACCGCGGGCGTCACGGGCGAGGGGAAGGCGGAGCTGCGCGCCGCGGCCCGCAAGTCGGCGAAGACCGGCGAGGACGCCGGGGCGGAAGGCGGGACCGGGCCGGCAGGCAAGGCCGTCCTGAAGCCCGGCGAGCCCGGCACACCGACCGCGGGGGACGCCTCGGGCGCGGAGTCGCCCGCGCTGACCGGCACCGCCGAGGGCAAGTACGCGCCGGGCTGGACCGTCCAGCAGACCACCGAGGTCACCGCCGGCACCGGGCGCGGCCTCCAGGGCGTCGCCTGCACCGTGCCGGACACCGAGTTCTGGTTCCCGGCGGCGAGCACGGAGGCCGGGCGCACGGACTACCTCCACCTCACCAACCCCGACGACTCCGCCGCCGTCGTCGACATCGAGCTGTACGGCGCGGAAGGGGAGCTGGAGTCCCAGGTGGGCCAGGGCATGACGGTCCCGCCGCACTCCACCGAGCCGATCCTGCTGTCCACGCTGACCGCCGAGAAGCAGCCCAACCTCACCGTGCACGTGACCGTGCGCGGCGGGCGGGTCGGCGCGGCCGTCCAGGCGCTCGACGCCAAGCTCGGCGGCGACTGGCTCACCGCCGCCGCGGACCCGGCGGGCAGCCTGGTGCTGCCCGGCATCCCCGCGGACGCCACCGCCGTACGGCTCGTCGCGTTCTCCCCCGGGGACACGGACGCCGACCTCAAGGTGCGGCTCGCCTCCCCGTCCGGCGAGATCACCCCGGCCGGGAACGAGACGCTGCACGTCAAGGCGGGCATGACGACCGCGATCGACCTCGGCGACGTCACCCGCGGCGAGGCGGGCTCCCTGGTGCTCACCCCGACCGACGAGGCGGTGCCGGTGGTGGCGGCCGCGCGGGTGATCCGGGGCAAGGGCAGCGCGCAGGAGTCGGCGTTCGTCCCGGCGACCCGCGCGGTGGACAGCCGCGCGAGCGCGGCCGGCAACACGGCGAAGGGCACCATCCTGTCCCTGACCGCACCCGGCGAGTCCGCGAAGGTGGAGGTCACGGCGTCGGCGGGCAGCGAGGGCGGCAGCCCCGTCTCGCGCACCCACACCCTCAAGGCGGGCACCACCCAGAACATCGAGGTCCCGGTCCCGAGCGGCCTCGAGGGCAGCTACGCGCTGACCGTGGAACGCCTCTCCGGCGGCCCCGTCCACGCGGCCCGCACCCTCACCGCCGACCTGGACGGCGTCCCGGCCTTCACGATCCAGACCCTCCCGGACGACCAGGGAACGGTGTCGGTGCCGGAGACGGAGCAGGACCTCTCGGTGCTCCAGGAGTAGCCGCGCCGGGCGCGGACCCACGGTGACCCGCGGGTGAGGCCGGACCGAGCAGCGGTGCGGGGCGCGGACCCGCGGTGAAGCCGGACCGCTCAGTCCTCCCCGTACCGCGGGTCCACCGTCTCCGGCGTCAGCCCCAGCAGCTCCGCGACCTGCTCGACGACGACCTCGTGCACCAGCGCGGCGCGCTCGTCCCGCCCCTTGGTGCGGATCTCGACGGGCCGCCGGTAGACGACCACCCGGGCCCGCCGCCCCTCCCGCGCGGGGATGATCCCGCCGAGCGGAACGGCCTCGTCGTTCCAGGCCTGCCCGGGCCCGTCCAGCCGCGGCACCTCCAGCACCAGGAAGTCGATGTCGGCGAGCTGCGGCCAGCGCCGCTCCAGCCGCTCCACGGAGTCCTGCACCAGATCCGCGAACACATCGGCGCGGCTCGCGGCGAGCGGAACCTGCGGCGGCGCGATCGGGCCGCGCATGCCCCGGCCGTGACGATCACGGCGGCGGGGCCCGGGGCCGGCGGCACGGGGCGGTACTCGGTTGTCCATCACTGGTGAAGGGTAGTCCCGACGCACGGCGTGTCGCTGGATGACCATTCCGGCCAAGGTTGGGCTCGATTCTGTATCTCTCCGCATCTCTCCGAGACCGACGACCGCGGGCCAAATGACGGCGTATGTGCCGACTGATGACCGCTCGGCACCCGCCCCGAAGGGGGGAATGTCCCTGTCTGCCCAGGTCAGCGGGGTATGGCGACAGAGGCGTGTGGGGCGTTTCACAGCACGACACGGTGGAGTGACCTGAGGGAGAGTCGTCGCGGCCCGCTCAAGAGTGCGGTACCGTCCAACGTCGTGAGCCCTGTACGTCGCTGTTCGCGCACCGCCTGCGGCCGACCCGCCGTCGCGACGCTGACGTACGTCTACGCCGACTCGACCGCGGTCCTAGGCCCGCTCGCCACCTACGCCGAACCCCACTGCTACGACCTGTGCGCCGAGCACTCCGAGCGCCTCACCGCCCCGCGCGGCTGGGAGGTCGTCCGGCTCCTCGACGGTTCGGCACCCGCCCGCCCGAGCGGCGACGACCTGGAGGCGCTGGCGAACGCCGTCCGCGAGGCGGCCCGCCCCCAGGAGCGCGCGGCCCAGGCCGGCGGCGCGGGCCGCGCGGCGGACCCGATGGAGGTCGCGCGCCGCGGCCACCTGCGGGTGCTGCGCTCGCCGGACAACTGACCGCGGGCGCCGGGTCCGCTTCCGCGCCACGCGCGTGACCGCCGACCGGACTCGTCCCATGCGCCGCGCCTGACCGCGAGCCGGACCCGCCCGCCCGGAACCCTCGCCACCCACACGGACGCCGGCCACTCCTCCCACAGCCCTGCCGCGCCGTTCCCCGACGACGGCGGGAAGTCGGCTCGCCGGACCATCAGGCAAGGTGTGAGCGTGGGCGGGTAGTTTGTGGTGACCGACAGGACTTTCAGGAGGGTTGGCCGTGGCTGCTGATCTGTCACAGATCGTGAAGGCGTACGACGTGCGCGGAGTCGTCCCCGACCAGTGGGACGAGTCGCTGGCCGAGCTCTTCGGGGCGGCGTTCGCCCAGGTGACCGGCGCGGACGCGATCGTGACCGGCCACGACATGCGCCCCTCGTCGCCGGGCCTGTCCCGGGCCTTCGCGCGCGGGGCCGCGGCCCAGGGCGTCGACGTCACCGAGATCGGCCTGTGCTCCACCGACCAGCTGTACTACGCCTCGGGCGCGCTGAACCTGCCCGGCGCGATGTTCACCGCCTCGCACAACCCCGCGCAGTACAACGGCATCAAGATGTGCCGCGCGGGTGCCGCCCCGGTCGGCCAGGACACCGGCCTCGCCGACATCCGCGAACTGGTCGAGCGCTGGAGCGAGTCGGGCGCCCCGGAACCCGCGGCGACGCAGGGAACGATCACGCGGCGCGACACGCTGGAGGACTACGCGGCCCACCTGCGCTCGCTCGTCGACCTGACCTCCATCCGCCCCTTGAAGGTCGTCGTCGACGCGGGCAACGGCATGGGCGGGCACACCGTCCCCA
Organism: Streptomyces sp. JB150; assembly: GCF_011193355.1. Lineage (GTDB taxonomy): Bacteria > Actinomycetota > Actinomycetes > Streptomycetales > Streptomycetaceae > Streptomyces. The sequence continues at coordinate 3,051,624 of NZ_CP049780.1, read as the reverse complement.
CGGTCTTCGCGGGCCTGCCGCTGACGCTCGTCCCGATGTACTTCGAACTGGACGGCACGTTCCCCAACCACGAGGCGAACCCGCTGGACCCGGCGAACATCGTGGACCTGCAGAAGCGCGTCCGCGAGGAGGGCGCCGACCTCGGCATCGCCTTCGACGGCGACGCCGACCGCTGCTTCGTCGTCGACGAGCACGGCGACCCGGTCTCCCCGTCCGCCATCACCGCGCTCGTCGCCTCCCGCGAACTCGCCCGCAACGGCGGCAAGGGCACGGTCATCCACAACCTGATCACCTCCTGGTCGGTGCCGGAGGTCGTCAAGGAGAACGGCGGCACGCCGGTCCGCACCCGCGTGGGCCACTCCTTCATCAAGGCGGAGATGGCGCGCACCGGCGCGATCTTCGGCGGCGAGCACTCCGCGCACTACTACTTCCGCGACTTCTGGAACGCCGACACGGGCATGCTGGCCGCCCTCCACGTCCTCGCGGCCCTCGGCGGCCAGGAGGGCCCCCTCTCCGGCCTGGTCGCCCAGTACGACCGCTACGCCGGCTCCGGCGAGATCAACTCCACCGTGGACGACCAGTCGGCCCGCCTCGCCGCCCTCAAGACCGCCTTCGAGTCCCGCGAGGGCGTCACCCTCGACGAGCTCGACGGCCTCACCGTCACCGCCGCCGACTGGTGGTTCAACGTCCGCCCGTCCAACACCGAACCGCTTCTGCGCCTCAACGCCGAGGCCCGCGACGAGACGACGATGGCCAAGGTCCGCGACGAGGTGCTGAGCATCATCCGCGGCTGAGCGGGCGCGGCCGGAGCCGCTGCCGCCTTCGGGGCACGCCGCAGCCGGGGGCGCGGGGCACGGGGGCGCGGGGGCGCAGCCCTCGTCGCGGTCCAGGTGCGGAGCCCCGGGGGCGGGGAATCGGCAGGGGGCGGGCGCCGGGGGCCCGGCCGCGGCTCGTAGGCGGCGGGGTGCGGCCAGACGTGGGCGAAGACCGCGCGGGGGAGGCCGTCGGCCGCGTGCTCGTCGCCGAGGACGCGGTGGGCGAGTCCGTGGACGAGGGTGGCGAAGCGGTCGTACAGCTCCCCCCCCCCCCCCCCCCCCCCCCCCCCCCCCCCCCCCACCACCCCGCCCAACCCCCCGTGCACCACCCCCCACGGCGGTACGCTGACCAGGCACAACCCACCCCACCACGCGCCCCTGCCCCCGACCCACGCCCGCCCCGACCACCACGACGACCCCGACCACCCCGAAGGGACCCCTCATGCCGCTCGAAGCCGGCCTCCTGGAGATCCTCGCCTGCCCGGCCTGCCACGCCCCCCTCAAGGAGCAGGACACCGAGCTGATCTGCACCGGCCAGGACTGCGGCCTGGCGTACCCCGTCCGCGACGGCATCCCCGTCCTCCTCGTCGACGAGGCCCGCCGCCCGGCATAATGCGGCGCCCCGGGAGCACCCGGAACCGGACACACCCGGCACCCGGCCCGCCCACCCACCCAGAACCGCAGGCGACCCGCACAGACGACCCGGCGTTCGGAGGCTGCCGCCCATGCTCGACGAATCGCTGCTCGACACCCCCGAGGCCCTGGCCGAGGCCGACCACCGCGGCCTGCTGCGCGGAGCCGCCGAAGCCGGTGCCCGCGTCCGCACGGCGGCCCGCAACGCCGCCGAGGCAGGCGTCGGCGAGCTGAAACCGGACGGCCGCCCCCGCGCGGTCCTGATCGCCGGCCCGGGCGCCGCGGCCACCCACGCCGCCGACCTCCTCGGCACCCTCGCCGGCCCGGGCAGCCCCGTCACCCGCCTCGCCCCCACCGGCGTGGCCCCGGCCGCCGGAGCCCTGCGCTGGGAACTCCCCGGCTGGGCCGGCTCGGTGGACCTGCTCCTGATCACCACCCCGGACGGCACGGAACCCGGCCTCGCCCTGCTCGCCGAGCAGGCCTACCGCCGCGGCTGCGCCGTCGTCGCCGTGGCCCCGCCCGGCACCCCGCTCGCCGAGGCCGTCGCCGGCGCCCACGGTCTCTTCGTACCGATGGCCACCGCCCCGTACGACCAGGACGAGCCCCTCGCGGCCTCCGCCCCCGGTGTGCTGTGGGCGCTGCTCACCCCGCTCCTCGCCCTCCTGGACCGCATCGGCCTGCTCGGTGCCTCCACCGAGGCGCTGGACAAGGTCGCCGACCGCCTCGACCACGTCGCCGAACGCTGCGGCCCGGCCATCGCCACGTACAGCAACCCGGCCAAGACCCTCGCCGCGGAGCTGGCCGACGCGCTCCCGGTGATCTGGACCGAGGGCACCTCGGCGGGCCCCGCGGGCCGCCGTTTCGCCGCCGCCCTCGCGGAGCTGTCCGGCACCCCGGCGGTCGTCGCCGAACTGCCCGAGGCGCTTGCCGCGCACAGCGCCCTGCTCGCCGGCCCCCTCGCGGCCCGCGCCAATCCGGACGACTTCTTCCGCGACCGCGTCGAGGAGGCACCCGCCCTGCACGCGCGCGTGGTCCTGCTCCGCGACCGCCCGATCGCCGGCCTCACCGCCGCCCCCGCGGCCCGTGACCTGGCCCTGAGCCACGACACGCCGATCAGCGAACTCGAACCCGACCCGGGCTGCGAACTGGAGACTCTCGCGGAACTGATCGCCATGACGGATTTCGCCGCCGTTTACCTGGCGCTCGCTTCAAGGGCCTGATGTTGCCGGGGACACCCTGACCCGAACGCCGCGGACCACGGGCCAGGCCTCGCACCGCACCGGACAGCCCTGGAGGAACCCCGACAGGCCTCCCTGACGAGGCCCCGACAAACACCCCTTGGGGACGGCCGGCCTGGGAGCACCCCGAGCGCCCACCAGACGCCGCATCACAAGCGCCCCAAGCGCCCAGCGCTCCACGAGCACCCGCCCAGCGCCCACCGGCACCCGCCCAGTGCTCCGAGCGCCGCAGGCCCAACGCCCCCCAAGCACCGACCGGAGCCCCGCCGAGCCCCCACCCCGCCGGCAGAAAGACCCAGAGAACACTCATGGACCGCCTCGACAACACCATCCGCCCCTACGCCTGGGGCTCGCCCACCGCGATCCCGCACCTCCTCGGCGTCGAACCGACCGGCGAACCCCAGGCGGAGATGTGGATGGGCGCCCACCCGGGCGCACCCTCCCGCACCCCGCGCGGCACCCTCGCCGACGTCATCGACGCCGACCCGGAGCGGGAGCTGGGCCGGGCGGCCGTCGCCCGCTTCGGCCCCCGCCTCCCCTTCCTCCTCAAGCTCCTCGCCGCCGGCGCCCCCCTCTCCCTCCAGGTCCACCCCGACCTCGCCCAGGCGCAGGAGGGATACGCGGACGAGGAACGCCGCGGCATCCCCGTCGACGCCCCGCACCGCAACTACAAGGACGCCAACCACAAGCCCGAACTGATCTGCGCGCTCACCGAGTTCGACGGCCTGTGCGGCTTCCGCGACCCGGTCCAGGCCGCCGGCCTCCTCGACGGCCTCGGCGTGGACTCCCTGAAGCCGTACGCCGACCTGCTGCGCGCCCACCCCGAGGACGCGGCCCTGCGCGAGGTGCTGACCGCCGTCCTCGGCGCCGACCGCGAGGAAATGGCCCGCACGGTCGCCGAGGCCACCGCCGCCTGCACCCGCCTCGGCGGCGCCTACGCCCCCTACGCCGACATCGCCCACCACTACCCGGGCGACCCCGGCGTCATCGCCGCCCTGCTCCTCCACCACGTGCGGCTCCAGCCCGGCGAGGCCCTCTTCCTCGGCGCCGGCGTCCCGCACGCGTACCTGAACGGCCTGGGCGTCGAGATCATGGCCAACTCCGACAACGTCCTGCGCTGCGGCCTGACCCCCAAGCATGTCGACGTCCCCGAACTCCTGCGCGTCGTCCGCTTCGAGCCGTCCGACCCGGGCGTCCTGCGCCCGGAGGCCTCCCCGGACGGCGAGGAGGTCTACGAGACCCCGACCGACGAGTTCCGCCTGTCCCGGTACGTCCTCCCGCAGGGCGGCCCGCGACGCGACCTCACCCGCCCCGCCCCCCAGATCCTGCTGTGCACGGCCGGCACCGTACGGGCCGGGGAGCACGCACTGCGCCCCGGGCAGTCCGTCTTCGTCCCGGCGGACGAACGCATCGACGTGTCCGGTGCGGGCACTCTCTTCCGGGCGACCGTCGTCGTCTGACGGTCCGGCAACAACCGATATGGGCACCCTAAGCAGCCCGTAAGGACCGCCTGGCGCGGTACCCGCACGAGGGCTGCAACAATGGCCCACCGTCAAGGACGGGCAAAGCCCGGCAACGGCGTACGTACGAAGGGAACCACGCCAACACATGAGCGCGTCAGGCGGTACCAAGGCGATCGTGGCGGCACTGTTCGCCAATCTCTCGATCGCGGCAGCGAAGTTCGTGGCGTTCCTCTTCAGCGGCTCGTCCTCGATGCTCGCCGAGTCGGTGCACTCGCTCGCCGACTCCGGCAACCAGGGCCTGCTCCTGCTCGGCGGCAAGAAGGCGCAGCGCGAGGCGACCCCGCAGCACCCCTTCGGCTACGGCCGCGAACGCTACGTCTACGCCTTCCTCGTCTCGATCGTCCTCTTCTCGGTCGGTGGCATGTTCGCCATCTACGAGGGCTACGAGAAGATCAAGGACCCGCACGAGATCGAGCACTGGTACTGGCCGGTGGGCGTCCTCGTCTTCGCGATCATCGCCGAGACGATCTCCTTCCGCACGGCCATCAAGGAGTCCAACGCGCTGCGCGGCAGGAAGTCCTGGAAGGAGTTCGTCCGCCACGCGAAGGCCCCCGAGCTGCCGGTCGTCCTGCTGGAGGACCTCGGCGCCCTCGTCGGCCTGATCCTGGCCCTCGGCGGCGTCGGCCTCGCCCTCCTCACCGGCAACGGCGTCTGGGACGGCATCGGCACCCTCTGCATCGGCGTCCTGCTCATCGTGATCGCCATCGTCCTGGCCGCCGAGACCAAGTCCCTGCTCCTCGGTGAGGCCGCGGGCCTGGAAGAGGTCCACAAGATCGAGGCCGCGATCGTGGACGGCACCACCGTCCCCCGCATCATCCACATGCGCACGCTCCACCTCGGCCCGGAGGAGCTGCTGGTCGCCGCCAAGATCGCCGTACGCCACGACGACACGGCCACCGAGATCGCCGCCGCCATCGACGCCGCCGAGGCCCGCATCCGCGCGGCCGTCCCGATCGCCCGCGTCATCTACCTGGAGCCGGACGTCTACAGCGAGACCGAGGCCGCCAAGGGCCCCGACCCGGAAGCCTCGCCGGGCGGCCCGGCCCCGCACAACGCCGGCCACTGACCTGACCCGTCAGACCCGAACGGACCAGGGGCCCTGCCGCTCGCCACGAGCGGCAGGGCCCCTGGTCACACCCGGGCCTCACAGATGCCGCGGCCACCACTGCGTGGGCTCCGACGGCCGCCGCCGCCCATGCCGCGCCCAGCCGCCACCAGCACCGCGCCCACCGCCAGCACCAGCCCCAGCAGCAGAAGCAGCGTCGGCAGCACCGGTACGACGCGCTCGCCGGTCACCCGTCCGATGACGGCCGCGGCCGGAACCGTGCCGCTGTGTTCGTCGGCGAACGCCCGTGAGCAGGAACAGCCGCCCCTCCGGCACCCGCACGTCGTACGGCTGACGCGGCCCGTTCCCGACCCCGTCCCGGACATACGGCTCCACCAGCGGCGTCCCGTTGAGCAGGACCCGCTCGCCGGCAGTCCCCGCGGCCCCCGCGCAGCACGCGACCCGGCGGGTGCCGACGGTCACGGCCGTGGACGGCCCTCCGCCCGCGAACGGCGTGATCTGTCCGACAGCGGACTGGGGGCGGGCGGGCCGACCGGTGTAGCTTGGGACGGAGCCAGACGTCGCTGCTGATGGCGGTCGGGCGGTCCCACCGGGGACCGACCGAGGGAGAGAGGGCCTCCGACGGACTGCGCTGCGTGTACGCGGGCATGCCTGTGTCCTCTTTCGGGCACCCCGGTGTCCGCCGCCGCGCAGATCAGCCGTACCCACCTCGACCCAACCTCCGAGGAGCAGCTCGTAATGACGACTGTCGAGAACCGACAGGACTTCAAGGTCGCCGACCTCTCCCTCGCCGAGTTCGGCCGCAAGGAGATCACTCTCGCCGAACACGAGATGCCGGGCCTGATGGCGATCCGCAAGGAGTACGCCGAGGCTCAGCCCCTCAAGGGCGCCCGCATCACCGGCTCCCTGCACATGACCGTGCAGACCGCGGTCCTGATCGAGACCCTGGTCGCCCTGGGCGCCCAGGTCCGCTGGGCCTCCTGCAACATCTTCTCCACCCAGGACCACGCCGCGGCCGCCATCGCCGTCGGCCCGAACGGCACGCCCGACAACCCGCAGGGCGTCCCGGTCTTCGCCTGGAAGGGCGAGACCCTGGAGGAGTACTGGTGGTGCACCGAGCAGGCGCTGACCTGGCCCGGCACCGCCACCGGCGGCCCGAACATGATCCTGGACGACGGCGGCGACGCCACCCTCCTGGTCCACAAGGGCGTCGAGTACGAGAAGGACGGCAAGGTCCCCTCGCCCGACACCGCCGAATCCGACGAGCACCGCGTCATCCTCGAACTGCTGACCCGCACCCTGGGGGAGAACCCCCAGAAGTGGACCCAGCTGGCGTCCGAGATCCGCGGCGTCACCGAGGAGACCACCACCGGTGTCCACCGCCTGTACGAGATGCAGCGCGAAGGCACCCTCCTGTTCCCGGCGATCAACGTCAACGACGCCGTCACCAAGTCGAAGTTCGACAACAAGTACGGCTGCCGCCACTCCCTGATCGACGGCATCAACCGCGCCACCGACACCCTGATCGGCGGCAAGACCGCGGTCGTCTGCGGCTACGGCGACGTCGGCAAGGGCTGCGCGGAGTCCCTGCGCGGCCAGGGCGCCCGCGTGATCGTCACCGAGATCGACCCGATCTGCGCCCTGCAGGCGGCGATGGACGGCTACCAGGTCACCACCCTCGACGAGGTCGTCGAGACGGCCGACATCTTCATCACCACGACCGGCAACAAGGACATCATCATGGCCAGCGACATGGCCAAGATGAAGCACCAGGCCATCGTCGGCAACATCGGCCACTTCGACAACGAGATCGACATGGCCGGCCTCGCCAAGGTCCCCGGTATCGTCAAGGACGAGATCAAGCCGCAGGTCCACACCTGGACCTTCCCGGACGGCAAGAAGATCATCGTCCTGTCCGAGGGCCGCCTGCTCAACCTGGGCAACGCCACCGGTCACCCGTCGTTCGTGATGTCCAACTCCTTCGCGGACCAGACCCTGGCCCAGATCGAGCTGTTCACCAAGCCCGACGAGTACCCGACCGGCGTCTACGTGCTGCCCAAGCACCTCGACGAGAAGGTCGCCCGCCTCCACCTGGACGCGCTCGGCGTGAAGCTCACCACGCTCCGCCCCGAGCAGGCCGAGTACATCGGCGTCAAGGTCGAGGGCCCGTACAAGCCGGACCACTACCGCTACTGATCCGCGCGATCCGAAGGATCCGGCCCGGTAGCCGTACCGTCCATTGAGGCAGGCCCCCGCACCCCCGTGCCGGGGGCCTGCCCCTTTGGTCGTACAGGTCCGTGCCGACAGCGACCGGACCAGCCCGTCAGACCCCAGGACCCCCATGCCCCGCGGCCGCTATTCGCTCCACGATCCGCACGACCACACCCCCCTCGCAGAAGAGCACTTCCACTGCGCCCCCGGCCCCTCCGGCTGGCGCTACGTCGCCCAGCTGACGACACCCTCGGGCGACCACCAGGGCTCCGTCGACCTGGCCCTCGACGACCTCGGCCGCCCCATCCGCCTGGAACTCCACGCAGGCGGCTGGCAGGTGCGCGGCGCCGCCCTGGACGGTGTCACCTGGGTCCGCACCGACCCCACCGGCGCTCACGCCACGGAAGGCAACGTCCGCGCCCACGCGTTCACCGGCACATCCCCCGCGTTCCTCATCGCCACCACTCGCCTCCTGCGCCTCACCCCCGCCGCTGCGGCCACCCGCGTACGCCTCGTCGCCTTCACGGACCCGGTCCTCGCCCCGCGCACCCTCGACCAGTCCTGGGCCCTGGTGAACAGAGAAACACACGCCACTGACAACGGCCCCCTGACCGTGGACGAATACCAGGTCACTGCCCTGGACACGGGCGAGCAGCACGCCGTGCACATCGCCGGCGACGTGGTCCTCGCGGCCCCCGGCATCGAGCTGGAGGACCTGGAGTCACCGCCGTCCGTCTTCGAGTGACAGCCCGCGCTCGTGTGACCGTGGACGCCTCAGGCCGGGGGCACGAACCCGGTGGCCGGCGACTCGGCCGACGCGCCCTCACCCCGGGGCGGCGCGGACTGCGGAGCCGCGCTGCCCGGCGACGCGGCCCTCTCCACCGGCACCGACGGCGGCACGTACGCACCCGTCGCCGCACCCCCGGCTCCCGCAACCCCGCCCGGCCGCCCGCCGGCGCCGACCACCGAACCGTTCTCGAAGACCCGCCGCACCTCGCGGGCCTGCCGCTCCTGGAGCACCGCGGCGAGATAGTCGGACGCGGGCACCCCCGGCGGCACCGGAGCACCCGTCCGCGCCGCGAGATCACCCGCGAGACGTTCCGCCATGGCCCGCCCCACCTGCGGATCCAGCTGCCGCATCCGGGCCAGGTACTGGCGCACGGCCAGCCACAGCCCATCGGGAACCGCGGACAGGTCCAGCTGGGAGAACCGCCCCGCGAGCCCGGGCGGAGGCGGCGCGATGAACCCGGTCCGCGCCACCGGCACCCGCTCCCGCACCACGAGAGTCCCCGCGAACACATCCCCGAGCCGCCGGCCCCGCGCCGACACCAGTGACGCGATACAGGCGATGACCCCGAACGTCAGCAGGATCTCGAAGGCCCCGATCGCCCCGCGCACCAGAGCGTGCCGGAACCGGATCGGCCCGCCGTCGTCCCGCACCACCCGCAGCCCGCACACCAGCTTCCCCAGCGAACGCCCGTGGCTCAGCGTCTCCACCGCGATCGGCGCACCCACCAGCACCAGCACGAAAGTCGCGATGGACACCGCGGTGCGCGCCGCCTGGTCCAGCGACGAGGTCGTCAGCAGGAGCACCACGGACACGGCGATGTAGGCCACCGCGGCCACCAACAGATCGAGCAGCACGGCCAGGGCCCTGCTGGGCAGCCTCGCGGGGCGCAGCTCAAGCGCCACCGCCTCGCCCGTCACCAGCTCACTCACGCCCGCCGCCCTTCCCTGGCCTGCCCCTGAACGGCCAGTCTGCCAAGCTGAACGCACATCGCGCCCCAGTAGGACAAGCTGACAGCCACGACGAGTCCCGACGATCAGCCGAGGAGCAGGCACACCGATGGACCTCGACGTCTTCGTCTCCGCCCACCGCGCGGAGTGGGACCGCCTGGACGCCCTGCTCCGACGCCGGCGCCGGCTCACCGGCCCCGAGGTCGACGAACTCGTCGCCCTCTATCAGCGCACGGCGACCCACCTGTCCCTCATCCGGTCGAGCGCCCCCGACCCCCAGCTGACCGGCCGGCTCAGCCAACTGGTGGCACGCGCGCGTGGAGCCGTCACAGGAACCCGCCGCGCCTCCTGGCGCGACGTGACCCGCTTCCTCACCCACGGGTTCCCCGCCGCCGTGTACCGCTCCCGTCACTGGTGGGTGCCCACCGCGCTGCTCTCGGCGCTCGTCGCGGCCCTCCTCGGCTGGTGGATCGGCACGCACCCCGACGTCCAGGCGACGATCGCGGCCCCGAGCGAACTACGCGAACTCACCCGCCCCGGCGGCGAGTACGAGTCCTACTACTCCAGCAACCCCGCGGCCTCCTTCGCCGCCCAGGTCTGGACGAACAACGCCCAGGCCGCCGCGATCTGCCTGGTCCTGGGCATCTTCCTCGGCCTGCCGGTCATCTGGATCCTGCTGCTGAACATGCTGAACCTCGGCATCGGCTTCGGCCTGATGACCTCGGCCGGCCGCCTCGACACCTTCCTCGGCCTGGTCCTGCCGCACGGCCTCCTGGAACTCACCGCCGTCTTCGTCGCCGCCGGAACCGGCCTCCGCCTCGGCTGGACCCTCATCGACCCAGGCCCCCGCACCCGCCGCACAGCCCTGGCCGAGGAGGGCCGCGCCGCCTTGGGCATGGCCATCGGCCTGGCCCTCGTGCTCTTCGTCGCCGGCGCCATCGAAGGCTTCGTCACCCCGTCCGGCCTGCCGACCTGGGCCCGCATCACCATCGGCGTCGCCGCCGAGCTGGCGTTCCTCACGTACGTCTACGTCCTCGGCGGCCGCGCGGCACGCACCGGCGAGACCGGCGACATCGACGCGGCCGAACGCAGTGCCACCGTGCCTACGGCCGCCTGATGTGCATCCACGCCCGCCGAGCTGCTACTGTCCTCTTCGTTCCCGCGAGAGCCGTTGACACGGCGCGAGCGGGGAGGTAGATTCGAACAGTTGCCTGGGACTGGATCTGATCCGGTCGGTGACCTTGAGAACCTATCGCTTCTCGAAACATCGATTTCGCTGAAGCCTCTCCCGATGAAATCGGAAACAGACGGCCGGTCAGACCGGCGCGGAAGTTCTGATAAAGTCGGAACCGCCGGAAAGGGAAACGCGAGAGCGGGAACCTGGAAAGCACCGAGGAAATCGGATCGAGACCTGTGGGAGAGTAGGACGCCGCCGAACAATTATTGGGAAAACCCCCGCATCACATGATGCGGGGGTTTTCTGCGTTCAGGGCTGGCTATTCAGGCGTAGGGGCCCCTTTCAGGGCCCTGGTCATCGCCTTACAGGCGGCCTGCCGCCTTCAGTGCCAGGTAGGCGTCCGCCAGTGCCGGCGCCAGGTCGTCCGGTGTCGCGTCGACGACCGTGACGCCGTGGCGGCGGAGTTGTTCGGCGGTGTGCTCGCGTTCGGCCTGGGCCTGGGCGGCGGCTGCGGCCTCGTAGACGGCGTCCACGTTCCCGCGGGCCTTTGCCATGCCGGCGATGTGGGGGTCGGCCACCGATGCCAAGAGAACGGTGTGGCGCTGGGTCAGCTGGGGCAGGACGGGGAGGATTCCCGCTTCCATCGGGGCCGCGTCGAGGGTGGTCAGCAGGACGATCAGGGAGCGGCGTGGGGCCGTACGGAGTGCTGTGGCGGTGAGGCCTCGGGCGTCCGTCTCGACGAGTTCCGGTTCCAGGGTCGCCATGGCGTTCACCAGGGCGGGGAGGACGTCGTTCGCCGTGCGGCCCTGGACCAGGGCGCGTACGTGGCGGTCGTAGGCGAGGAGGTCGACGCGGTCGCCGGCACGGGAGGCCAGGGCGGCCAGGAGGAGGGCGGCGTCCATGGAGGCGTCGAGGCGCGGGGCGTCGCCGACGCGGCCGGCGGAGGTGCGGCCGGTGTCCAGGACCAGGAGGATGTGCCGGTCGCGTTCCGGGCGCCAGGTGCGGACGGCGACCGTGGAGTGGCGGGCTGTGGCGCGCCAGTCGATCGAGCGGGTGTCGTCTCCGGGGACGTACTCGCGGAGGCTGTCGAATTCCGTGCCCTGGCCGCGGATGAGGACGCTGGTGCGGCCGTCGAGTTCGCGGAGCCGGGCGAGTTTCGAGGGCAGGTGCTTGCGGCTGGTGAAGGGAGGCAGGACGCGTACCGTCCAGGGGACCTTGTGGGTGGCCTGGCGGGTCAAGAGGCCGAGGGGGCCGTACGAGCGGATGGTCACCCGGTCCGCGTGGTGATCGCCGCGGCGGGTGGGGCGCAGTCGGGTGGTGACGCGGCGGCGCTCGCCTGCGGGAACCGTCAGGCGATGGCGGGACGCGGCGACCTCGGTGCCGGGCTGCCAGCTGCTCGGGGGCCATGCGTCGCGCAGGAGGGCGCGGAGCGGGCGGCCGGTGGGATTGGTGACCGTGAGGGTGACGTCGGCGGTTTCGCCCAGACGGACCGAGGTGTCGCCCGAGCGGGTCAGCCTGAGGCGGCGTACCGGTGCCGCGAGCGCGAAGTCGCAGGCGCAGGCGAGGGCGAGCGGGGCGTTCACGGCGAGGATGCCCGTCCAGCCGGGCTCCAGGATGCCGACCGGGAGGGAGCCGAGGGCCGCCAGGAGGGCGGCGCGTCCGGTGAGTGCCATCAGCGGGGGACGGGGACGTGGGCGAGGATCGCGTTGATGACCGAGTCGGCGGTCACGCCTTCCATCTCGGCCTCCGGGCGGAGTTGCACGCGGTGGCGGAGGGTGGGGAGGGCGAGGGCCTTGACGTCGTCGGGGATGACGTAGTCGCGGCCCGTCAGCCAGGCCCAGGCGCGGGAGGTCGCGAGGAGGGCGGTGGCACCGCGCGGGGAGACGCCGAGGGTGAGGGACGGCGATTCGCGGGTGGCGCGGCAGATGTCGACGACGTAGGCGGTGATCTCGGGGGAGACCGTGGTCTTGGCGACCGCCGCGCGGGCGGCTTCGAGGTCGGCGGCGCCCGCCACGGGGCGTACGCCGGCGGCGCGCAGGTCGCGCGGGTTGAAGCCCTGGGCGTGGCGGGTGAGGACGTCGATCTCGTCCTGGCGGGAGGGGAGGGGGACCATCAGTTTGAGGAGGAAACGGTCCAGTTGGGCTTCGGGGAGGGGGTAGGTGCCCTCGTACTCGACCGGGTTCTGGGTCGCGGCGACCAGGAAGGGCTCCGGGAGGGGGCGGGGGGTGCCGTCGACCGTGACCTGGCGTTCCTCCATCGCTTCCAGGAGGGACGACTGGGTCTTCGGGGGCGTGCGGTTGATCTCGTCGGCCAGGAGGAGGTTGGTGAAGACCGGGCCGGGCTGGAAGGAGAACTCGGCGGTGCGGGCGTCGTAGACGAGGGAGCCGGTGACGTCGCTCGGCATCAGGTCGGGGGTGAACTGGACGCGTTTGGTGTCGAGTTCCAGTGCGGATGCGAGGGCGCGGACGAGCAACGTTTTGGCGACCCCGGGGACTCCTTCAAGTAGGACGTGTCCGCGGCACAGGAGGGCGACGACGAGACCGGTCACGGCGGGGTCCTGGCCGACCACGGCCTTGGCGATCTCGGCGCGCAGGGCTTCGAGGGCGGCGCGGGCGTCGCCCGGGGCCCCGGTCGACCCGGCGTTGTCAGTGGTCGGGTCCATCATGGACGGCGTACCTCTCTTTCGAGGGCGTCGAGTTGGTCGGCGAGTGCGATCAGGCCCGTGTCGTCGCTGGGCGGCGGGCCGAAGAGCAGGGAGTGCAGTGCCTGTCCGTCGCCGTGGAGGTGCGCGGACAGGGCGGGGAGCAGGGCTTCGGGCGTGTGTGCCCGGGCCGCGGGGATGCCTACGAGGGGGGCGAGGCGCGTGCGGGTGGTGGAGCGGAGAGCGGCGGCCGCGCGGTCGCGGGCGTTCGCCTTGCGGTAGAGGCGGGCACGGCCTTCGACGGTTTCGGAGGCGCGGATCGCCACGGGGATTTTCTCGGGCACGAGGGGGCCGAGCCGGCGTGCCCGCCACAGGGCGGCGAGGGCCGCGGCGATGAAGAGCTGCAGCGTGCCCCAGAGCCAGCCGGAGGGGAGCAGTTCGAGGAGGGTCTTCTCGTCGTCGGGCTGGGCGGCGGAGGTGTCGGAGGGTGAGGGGAGGTACCAGACCAGATGGGGGCGGGAGCCGAGGAGCTGGAGGGCGAGCGAGGCGTTGCCCTGCTCGTCGAGGTGTTCGTTGTGGAGGATGTCGGGCGCGCCGAGCACGACGGTGTCACCGCCGCCGGAAGGGTGCGGGACGCGGATCAGGGTGGCCAGGCGCTCGCTGCGGTAGCACTGGTCGGCCCTGAGATGGGTGGTGGTGTAGCGGATGCCGCCCGTGTCGGCCTTGCCGGCGCGGCGGGCGGCGGGCAGGTCGCAGCCGGGGGAGAGGGTGGACTCGGAGCTGGTGGCCGGGTCGGCGGTGACGCCGGGGGCGAGGCGTTCGACGGAGGCGCTGCCGGCGGCGACGAGGACGGTGCGTCCGCCGGACGCGGCGATGGCGCTGTGCAGCCGGTCCTGCCGGCCGGGGGTGAGGAGGTCGGGGACGGCGACCAGGAGGGTGGTGTCGGGGGCGGCCGCGGCGCGGGCCTCGTCCAGGGTGGTGACCACGCGGGTGGAGACGCCGCGGTCGGCGAGCAGTTCGGCGACGGCGCGGCTGCCCTGGGGGTCGGGGGAGCGTGGGTCGAGGTTGCCGTGGCGGACGTCGGAGCGGATCAGGGCGATCGCCACGCCGGCCGCCAGCAGCACGACCAGGGCGAGGGCGATGCCTCGCGTGCGGGTCCACACCTGGCGGGCGGTGGGCGAGACCGAGGTGGTCGGGAGCGTGGCCTCGGTGGTCATCCGGTGGTCCCCTGGCTGGTGTGGTGGGCAGTGGTGTGGTCGCTGCTGCCGGCCAGTCGGGGCTTGGTGTTCTCCAGGTCGCGGTCGAGGTCGGCGATGCGCCGGTACGCGTCCGGGGTGGCGGTCCGGCCGCCGTATGTGACGTCGTCGAAGGCGTGGGCGGCGGCGCGGAGCCGGTCGGTGTGGGTGGGCAGGGCGCGGCCGGCTTCGGCTGCGGCCTCGTCGGCGGTGCGGCCGGGGCGGGGGTCGAGGAGGGCGCGTTCCTCCAGGGAGCGGACGATGGCCCGCATGCGTTCCTGGACGGCCTGGTTCCAGTGGCCCTGGGCGGCGTGGGCGTCGGCGGTGGCGCGGTGTTCGGCCGCGGTGCGGGGACGGTCGTCGAACAGGGCGGGGGAGGAGGAGACGGGTTCGCGTCGTGGGGTGCCCAGGCGCCACCACAGGGCGCCGAGGGCGGCGAGCACGACGAGGATGACGACGAGCAGGCCGACCGCTCCGCCGGGGGTGACGGAGGCAGCGGCGCCGAAGACCTTGTCGAGCCAGTCCCAGAAGGCGTTGAGGGCGCGTTCGAACAGGCCGGGGTCGTCCTCGTGGTACACGCGCTCGGACAGTTCGCGCCGGGCCGCCTCGCGGGCGGGATCGCGGGGGATCGTCAACGGTGGTGCGTCGTCGGAGCCCGCCGACGTCGGCACCGACAGGTCGTGGTGTGGCGGCCGTACGGCCGGGGCGCGGGTGGGCGACCAGGTCCGTACGGCTGCGTCGGCGGCGCGGGGCAGGGACGGCGCCGCTGGGAGGACTGCCCCCGTCAGGATCACCGCATCAGCTCCCGGGGGTTCCGGGGGAGGTGGGGCCGTAGCCCTGGACACCGGCGGCGCGGGCCAGTTCGAGGTCGAGGGCCTCGCGGCGGATGCGCTGGTCGATGTAGAGGAGCACGGTGACGCCGGCGGTGATCGGGAAGGTGATCGTGGAGCCGATCACCGAGCCGATGCCGCTGACGATGAGGAACGTCCAGCCGAAGCCGCCGGTGCCGTTGACGAAGCCGCTTATGCCGTCGCCGCTGACCGCGGCGGCGAGGAAGGTGAACGGGATGACGACGATCGCGGCGATGACGTTCGCGATGATCGCCGCGAGCAGCTGGATGCCGAACACCCGCCACCAGGAGCCGCGCACGAGCTTCACGGACCGGCTCATGGCCTTGAGGACGGACTGCTTCTCCAGCATCAGGGCCGGGGAGGCGAGGGAGAAGCGGACCATCAGCCAGACGGTGACGACGGCGGCGGCGAGACCGCCGAGGACGGCGAGTGCCGCGCCGCCCCCGCCGCCGCCCGCGGCGACCGTGATGATGCCGGGGAGCATGCCGGCGAGGACGATGCCGGCGGCGATGAGCGGCAGCAGCAGGATCAGGCCGAACAGCTTGACGATCTGCGGGCGGGCGTCGCGCCAGGCCTCGCCGGCGGTGACCGGCTTGCCGAGCACCGCGCGGCTGGTGACGGTGGTCAGCAGAGCCGTCGCGGCGACGGTGCCGATCAGGGAGATCACGAACAGGACGCCGGAGCTGAGCATGGTGTCGCGCAGCGCCCCGGTCAGTTCGTCGAGGCTGGCGCTGGGATCGCCGAGGGCGCCGGTGTCGGTGTACTCGTCGAGGAGCAGGCCCTGCACGAGGACGACGACGATCTCGATGAGGACGGCGACGGTGAGGGAGATGCCGAGGACCGTGCGCCAGTAGGTGCGCATGGTCGACACGGCGCCGTCGAGGATCTCGCCCACGCCGAGCGGGCGCAGGGGGATGACGCCGGGCTTGGCGGCGGGCGGGGGGCCACCCCAGGCGGTGCCCCAGCCGCCGTAGCCGCCGGGGCCCTGCCAGTTACCGCCGCCGTAGCCGCCGGGGCCGCCGGGGGGCGGGGCGCCCCAGCCCGGGCCGGGCGGTGGGGGCGGCGGGGTCTGGCCGGGGGACGGCGGGCCGGTCGGCGCGGACCACTGGGCGGGTGGCGGCTGCTGCTTGGACCACTGGGTGCCCGGGCTCTGCGGGTGCGTGCCCGGCTGCTGCGAGGGCTGTTCGGGGTCAGGCCGGTCGGCCGGCCCGGACGGCCCGGTGGGGCCGGAGGTGCCGGGCTCGTGCCCGTCGGACGGGGCGGATCCGGGCGAGGCCCAGCCCGGAGTGTCGTTCATCGTCGCTCCTTCACGGTGCCCGTCCGCGGTCGCGGCGGCAGCTTGGCAGCCATCGTGCCATGGGGTGGTCGGCGACGGACCGGCCACGGTGCGGGCTGCGCACCTTCAATTGTCCGCCGGATAGTGGGCAGACTGACGGCATGGCTGATCAGCAGGCGCGAACCGGCGAGGACAAGCGGGCGACCGAGGTACCGGTGGTCCGGTGGGAGGAGCCACCCGAGGGGCCGGTGCTGGTGCTTCTGGACCAGACCCGGCTGCCGAGTGAGGAGGTCGAACTGGTCTGCACGGACGCACCGGCGCTGGTGGAGGCGATCCGGTCGCTCGCCGTGCGCGGGGCGCCGCTGCTCGGGATCGCGGGAGCGTACGGGGTCGCGCTCGCCGCCGCGCGGGGCTTCGACGTGGACGAGGCGGCGCAGGCGCTGGCGGGTGCCCGGCCGACCGCGGTGAACCTTTCGGTGGGGGTGCGCCGGGCCCAGGAGGCCTACCACGCGAGCCTGGCCCGCAGCGGCGACGCCACGGCGGCCGCGGCGGCGGCGCTGGCCGCCGCGCGGCAGCTGCACCGGGAGGACGCCGAGGCCAGCGCCCGGATGGCGGAGCACGGGCTGGCGCTGCTGGACGAGCTGCTGCCGGGCGGCGGGCACCGGATCCTCACCCACTGCAACACCGGGTCGCTGGTGTCGGGCGGGGACGGGACGGCGTTCGCGGTGGCGCTCGCGGCACACCGTCAGGGGCGGCTGCGCCGGCTGTGGGTCGACGAGACGCGCCCGCTGTTGCAGGGCGCGCGGCTCACCGCGTACGAGGCGGCGCGCAGCGGCATGGCGTACACGCTGCTCACCGACAACGCGGCGGGGTCCCTGTTCGCGGCGGGGGAGGTGGACGCGGTGCTCATCGGCGCCGACCGGATCGCCGCCGACGGGTCGGTGGCGAACAAGGTCGGGAGCTATCCGCTGGCGGTGCTCGCCCGCTATCACCACGTGCCGTTCATCGTGGTGGCGCCGGTGACGACGGTGGACCTGGGCACCCCCGACGGGGCGTCGATCGAGATGGAGCAGCGTCCGGGGTACGAGGTGACGGAGGTGATGGCGCCGCAGGCGCAGGTGGCGGGAGCGGGCGGCGGGGTTCCGGTGGCGCCCCTGGGCACCCAGGCGTACAACCCGGCGTTCGACGTGACGCCGCCCGAGCTGGTGACGGCGATCGTCACCGAGGAGGGGGTCGCGTCGCCGGTGACGGCGGAGGCGCTGGCCGGGCTGTGCGGGTAGGGCGTGGCGGGGAGGGGGGTGGCCGGGGGATGAAGGCCAGGGGTGACGGCTACGGGTGACGGAGGGCTGTCGGCCAGGGGTGGGGCCGGGAGTGGTGGCCGGAGGTGATGGTGCGGCCGCTGGGTGGCCGGGGCGGCGGTCTCGGTCGTCCGGAGGTGATCCCGCCGGTCGGGTGCCATCGGGCCAGGCTGTGGAAGCCTTGCGGGAGTCGGGTGAGCCGGCCCCGTGACCGGCGGAGCGCTCCGGGTTCCCGTCGCGCACTGGCCTGCCTGACGTGGACACCCCTGGTCGGCAGGACCGGCCTCTGACGGATCACGAGTTCGACCAATTCCGTGACCTGCTGCGCCGGTACTGCGCACACGAACTCGATCAGTGGGAGAGCCTGCAGAGCTAGACGCCGTACGGCCCTGTGTACGTGCTCCTCACCCGTTCCCTGCCGCCCGGCGCGGCCCCCGAGGCGTACAGGCCCTTCTGACTTGCCCGCGTGCGGACAGCTGCCGCTGGTTGTCGGATGTCCCAAGGGATGTAGCCGGAGCCGTTGAGGCCTGACATCCGTCGCTGACATCGGCGCCGGCGGGCGAGGGCAGACAGTAACGGGTCCCTACGACTATCGTCACAGGCCAGTGACGTGCCTCACCTGCGCCTTCGCTGCCGTTATGAGAATGGGATGATGTCGTTTATGAAGGGACGAGTCCTTGTCGTCGACGACGACAGCGCACTGGCCGAGATGCTCGGCATCGTGCTGCGTGGTGAAGGTTTTGAGCCGTCTTTCGTAGCCGACGGCGACAAGGCGCTGGCCGCTTTCCGGGAGACCAAGCCCGATCTGGTGCTGCTGGACCTGATGCTGCCCGGTCGGGACGGTATCGAGGTGTGCCGGCTGATCCGGGCGGAGTCCGGGGTGCCGATCGTGATGCTGACGGCGAAGAGCGACACCGTGGATGTGGTCGTCGGCCTCGAGTCGGGCGCGGACGACTACATCGTGAAGCCGTTCAAGCCGAAGGAGCTGGTGGCCCGCATCCGGGCGCGGCTTCGCAGGTCGGAGGAGCCGGCGCCGGAGCAGCTCGCCATCGGTGACCTGGTCATCGATGTGGCCGGTCACTCGGTGAAGCGGGACGGGCAGTCGATCGCGCTGACGCCGCTGGAGTTCGATCTGCTGGTCGCGCTGGCGCGCAAGCCGTGGCAGGTGTTCACCCGAGAGGTCCTGCTGGAGCAGGTGTGGGGCTACCGGCACGCGGCGGACACGCGGCTGGTCAACGTCCATGTGCAGCGGCTGCGCTCCAAGGTCGAGAAGGACCCGGAGCGCCCCGAGATCGTGGTGACCGTCCGTGGTGTCGGTTACAAGGCCGGGCCGAGCTGACATGTCCGGGGACAGTGCCGCTTCGGCGCCCGGCCGGTCCGGGGCCCGCGCGGGGCGGCCTGTCGGCCGGAAGGCGGCGGGCTCCCGCTGGGGAAGGTTCAGCGCGGGCGGGCTGCTGCAGGGCGGAGTCCAGGGCAGCCCGGTCCTCCGTCTGTTCATGCGCTGGGTGCGCCGGCCGCTGCTGCCGATGATGCGGCTGTGGCGGCGCAACATCCAGCTGAAGGTCGTCGTCACGACGCTGCTGATGTCGCTGGGCGTCGTACTGCTGCTGGGCTTCGTCGTCATCGGGCAGGTGCGCAACGGGCTGCTCGACGCCAAGGTCAACGCGTCGCAGAGCCAGGCCACGGGCGGGTTCGCCGCGGCCAAGCAGCGCGCCGAGGAGGCGGCGAGCGGGGCGGCCGTGGACAACGCGGCAGACGAGGGCGGACAGTCCTCGCAGAACGTCATCCAGTGGATGAGCGATCTCGTCACCTCGCTGTCCAGTGGCGGCCAGGGCGCCTTCGACGTCGTGACGCTGCCCGCCGGGGACGACACCGGGGGCGGGCGCGGTCCGCGCGCCTCCGGCGGGGTCAATCCGAACAAGAGCGTCCCCGAGGAGCTGCGTGAGCGGGTCACCAGCGGCCCGGGGGCGTATCAGAGCTACACGCGCATCGTGTACGGGCCCGGCAAGGAGTCCCAGCCCGCGCTGATCATCGGCAAGCAGGTCAACGACCCGAACAACGACCCGTACCAGCTGTACTACCTCTTCCCGCTGACGCAGGAGGAGAAGTCGCTGAGCCTGGTCAAGGGGACGCTGGCGACGGCCGGGCTGTTCGTCGTCGTCCTGCTCGGGGCGATCGCCTGGCTGGTGGTGCGCCAGGTCGTCACGCCCGTGCGGATGGCCGCCGGGATCGCCGAGCGGTTGTCGGCGGGGCGCCTCCAGGAGCGGATGAAGGTCACCGGCGAGGACGACATCGCGCGGCTCGGCGAGGCCTTCAACAAGATGGCGCAGAACCTTCAGTTGAAGATCAGCCAGTTGGAGGACCTGTCGCGGATGCAGCGGCGGTTCGTCTCCGACGTCTCCCATGAGCTGCGTACTCCGCTGACGACCGTGCGGATGGCCGCCGACGTGATCCACGAGGCGCGGGAGGACTTCGACCCGGTCACCGCGCGGTCGGCGGAACTGCTCGCCGACCAGCTGGACCGCTTCGAGTCGCTGCTGTCGGACCTGCTGGAGATCAGCCGTTTCGACGCCGGCGCGGCGGCGCTGGAGGCCGAGCCGATAGACCTGCGGGACGTCGTCCGGCGGGTCGTCGACGGGGCGGAGCCGCTGGCCGAGCGCAAGGGGTCGCGGATCCGGATAGTGGGCGACCAGCAGCCCGTGGTGGCGGAGGCGGACGCCCGGCGGGTGGAGCGCGTGCTGCGCAATCTCGTCGTCAACGCCGTCGAGCACGGCGAGGGCAAGGACGTCGTCGTCAAGCTCGCCGCGGCGGGCGGGGCGGTCGCGGTCGCCGTACGCGACTACGGCGTCGGGCTCAAGCCCGGCGAGGCGACCCGGGTCTTCAACCGGTTCTGGCGGGCCGATCCGGCTCGCGCGCGGACGACGGGCGGTACGGGTCTGGGGCTGTCCATCGCCCTGGAGGACGCCCGGCTGCACGGCGGCTGGCTGCAGGCGTGGGGTGAGCCGGGCGGCGGCTCGCAGTTCCGGCTGACACTGCCGCGGACCGCGGACGAGCCGCTGCGGGGCTCACCGATACCGCTGGAGCCCAAGGACTCGCGGCGCAATCGCGGACTGGACGATTCCGGTCAGCCGCGCGGGGGCGGCGAGAAGAGTGCCACCGTGCCCGCGCAGACCACGGCCGGCGGGCCGGTGCGGCCGCTCGACGCGATAGGTCCGCGGCTGGCCGCCGTGGCCCCGACGGCCGATCCGACGGCGCTGCCCGGCAACGGCGCGCGGGTGGTGCCCCGGCCGGCGGGTGGGGCCCGCCGCGTGGAGGAGTCGCGTCGTACGGAGGAGTCGCGTCGTACGGAGGAGTCGCGTCGTACGGGCGGGGCGGTGCGTGGTGCGGACGGGGCGGCGCGCGGTGCGGCGGGGAGCCGGCCGGCGGACGTGGAGTCCGATGAGTCGAATGAGTAAGGGGAGGCAACTCGTGGGCGCTGGCCGCGAGGGGGGTGCCCGGCGTACGCCGGCGCGCGCGGTGGCGTACATCGCCTGTGGTGTCGTCCTGCTGGCGGGCTGTGCCTCCATGCCGGACCACGGGGATCTGCGGGGTGTCGAGTCCACGCCGCGGCAGGACGCGCAGGTGCGGGTGTTCGCCGTACCGCCGTCGGAGGATGCCTCGCCGCCGCAGATCGTGCAGGGCTTCCTGGAGGCGTTGACCAGCGACGACCCCAACTACGAGACGGCGAAGCAGTATCTGACCGATACGGCCAGGAAGTCCTGGGAGCCGCAGCGGACCACGACCGTGCTCGCCAACGCGCCCGGCCTGGAGGTCGATTGGGCGGCCAACAAGGAGGACAGCGACACGTTCGCGTTCCTGCTGACGGGCAGCAGGGTCGCCACTGTGGACGCGGAGCAGTCGTACGCGCCGGCGAGCGGCGACTACAGCCGGCAGGTCCGCCTCAGGAGGGACCGCGAGAGCGGGCAGTGGCGCATCGACCGGCTGCCCCAGGGTGTCGTCCTCGGCCAGTCGGACTTCCAGCGCAACTACGTGTCCGTCAACAAGTACTACCTGGCGTCGAACACCGCGTCCGGCTCGTCCGCGCAGCTTGCGGCGGTCGCCGATCCCGTCTATGTGCGCCAGCGCGTGGATCCCACGACGCAGGTGGTGCGTTCGCTGCTGAGCGGGCCCACGCGGTGGCTCGATCCGGTGGTCCGGTCGAGCTTTCCCACGGGGACGCGGCTGAAGGGCGACGCGGTCCCGCTGACACCCGACGACCACAACAAGCTGACCGTGCCGCTCAACGACAGGGCCGCGCGGGTCGGGCTGGCCAAGTGCAACGAGATGGCGGCCCAGTTGCTGTTCACGTTGCAGGACCTCGCGCCCGCGGTGAACGAGGTCGAGTTGCGGGCGGGCGGCGCGGAGTTGTGCGCGCTCGACGCGGACGCGGCGACGGCGGTCGCCACGCGGGGACCCGTGCGCAGCCCCGAGTACCTGTACTTCCTCAACGGTGACCACAGCGTGGTGCGGATCCGCAGCGGCAGCAGGACGGCCGGGGCGGAGCCGGTGCCGGGCCCGTTGGGCGAGGGTACGACGACCCTGCGCTCGGTCGCGGTGTCGCGCGACGAGCGCAGCGCGGCCGGAGTCTCCCGGGACGGTCGGCAGTTGTACGTCGCGAGGCTGGAGCCGGGGGCCTCGCTCGGGGAGCCGGTGCTGACCAGCGAGGGCAGGACCGAGGACGACCGGCTGACCACTCCCAGCTGGGACGAGCAGGGCAATCTGTGGGTCGCCGACCGGGACGCCGGCAACGCGCGGCTGCTGCTGCTCCAGGCGGGCAAGGGCGAACCGCTGGAGGTGTCGGTTCCGGCGCTGGACGGGCGCATCGAGTCGGTGCGGGTCGCGGCCGACGGGGTGCGGATCGCGCTGATCGTGGAGAAGGACGGCGAGCAGTCCCTGCTGGTCGGGCGGATCGACCTCGACGAGAAGGTGGGCGAGCGGTCGACGGTCACGGTGCGCGAACTGCGCAACGCCACGCCCGAGTTGGAGGAGGTCACCACGGTGTCGTGGTGTGGCGACGGCCGGCTCGTGGTGGTGGGGCGCGCGAAGGGAGGCGTGCTGCAGCTGCGGTACGCCCAGGTCGACGGCTCCACGCCGAAGGGGCCCGCGCCGGATGCCCTGACCGGGGTGAAGGAGATCGCCGCGTCCGAGGACGAGCTGCTGCCGCTGGTGGCGTACTCGGACGACGGGATCGTGCGGCTGCCGTCGGGGGCGCAGTGGCAGACGGTGGTGAAGGAGGGGTCGGCGCCGGTTTATCCGGGGTGAGGCCGTCTGGGGCTGGGGGGCCTGGGGCGGAGTGCCCGGGGCGGGGCCTGGGCCGGAGGTCCTGGGTGGGCGTGCGTTTCGTTCTGAGTCGTGGGCGGCCGTTCTCGTGCGGAGTGATCCGGCGGGGGCGGCCGTTTTTCGCTGGTCAGGGGGATAGGGAGGGGAGGAGGGGCGGGGCGTTCACCTAGGTGGGTGAGGGCCGTCGGGTGGGGCGCGGAGTTGTCCACAGGCGGTTTTCCACAGGGGTGGTCGGGCGGCGCGGGGGTTGGCAGAGTGATGCGCATGCGGGGGTGGTGGCGGGACCTCACCGACCTGGTGCTGCCGGCCGACTGCGGGGGCTGCGGCAGGCCGCGTACGGTGCTCTGCCCGGAGTGCCGTGCCGTGCTGAGCGGGGCGGCGCCGTGCCGGGTGCGGCCGGTGCCGGAGCCGCCGGGGCTGCCGGCCGTGCACGCGGCGGCGCGGTACGGGGACGAGGTGCGGGCCGTGCTGCTGGCCCACAAGGAACGGGGTGCCCTGGCGCTCTCCGGTCCGCTCGGCGCCGCGCTGGCGGGAGCGGTGCGGGCAGGGCTGAGGGCAGCGTGGGGGAACGGTGACGAGAGGGGTGTGGTCAGAGGTGGTGGGGTCGATGGTCGGGCGAGCGATGGTCGGGCGTGCGATAGCCGGGCGGAAGACGGTCGAGCGGGTGATGGCCGGGCGGAAGACGGTCGGGTGGCCGATGGTCGCGTGGCCGGTGGGATGAGGTCTTGGGGGCCTGGGGCGCCGGTGCTGCTCGTTCCCGTTCCGTCGGCGAGACGGGCGGTGCGGGCGCGGGGGCACGATCCGGTGCGGCGGATCGCGTACGCCGCGGCGGGGGAGCTGCGACGGACGGGGACGCCGGCCCGGGTGGCCGCCGTGGTGCGGCAGCGGCGGACGGTCGCCGACCAGTCGGGGCTGAACGCGCGGCAGCGACTGGACAACCTCGCGGGCGCGCTGGCCGTGGCGCCCGGTGGGGAACGGCTGCTGGCGGGCGGGCCGGTCGTCCTGGTGGACGACCTGATGACCACCGGTGCGTCGCTGACGGAGGCGGCGCGGGCGGTGCGGGAAGCGATGTCGGCGCGGGAGGCGCGCTCGGCGCACGCGATGTCGGTGACGGCGGCGCGCCGGGCGGGCGGTGGAGCGGGCGGCCGTGTGCGTCAGCTGGACGGGGCACCAAGAGAACGTGTGTCGGTTGTGTACGGGAGTGGAACCCGGGAAAGGACTGGGGCACGGACGACTGGACCGAGGGAAGGGGGCGCGGAGCGGAAGCGGGGCCCGGGAATGCCGGGACCGAACGGCGCAGGTGAAGTGATCTGCGCGGCGGTGATCGCGGCGACCCCGGATTCTTTCGCAATAAACCGGAACTGACTGCGAAGTTGCATCGTTGCAGAGAGTGAGAGCACTAATTCACCGGAATGGAGGTACGCCGCGGTAGAGGGTGACGACATCCGTCCGGGCGAGATATGTTCGGTTGTGAGGGAAAGCCGCAGGCCACACCTCTCGTATCCGAATGCCGTGCCGTGGGATTTCCGCAATCACCGGGCCGGCCGGGGAGCAGATCGCGCCCATGGGGGAGGAGGAGGTGGACGTCACCGAGTCCGAGGTTCCGGGGCACACCGGGACCTGGTGCACAAGGGAGATGCTCCGCATCCGAGGCGGAGCGATCCGGGAACGGAGTTCTGCGTGGACATCGTCGTCAAGGGCCGCAAGACCGAGGTGCCCGAGCGGTTCCGCAAGCACGTGGCCGAGAAGCTGAAGCTGGAGAAGATCCAGAAGCTCGATGGCAAGGTGATCAGCCTCGACGTCGAGGTGTCCAAGGAGCCCAACCCCCGACAGGCCGACCGTAGCGACCGGGTGGAGATCACGCTCCACTCCCGCGGTCCGGTGATCAGGGCGGAGGCAGCGGCCAGCGATCCGTACGCGGCACTCGACCTCGCCGCGGAGAAGCTGGACGCCCGGCTGCGCCGGCAGCACGACAAGCGCCACACGCGCCGCGGTGTCCGTCGGCTCACCGCAGCCGAAGTCCCCCAGCACGTCCCGGGCGTGGCCACGCTCAACGGCAGCGGCGCCGAGACGGACGAGTCGGAAGGCGTGCCGACGAGGAAGATCGGCTCCCTCGAGATCCAGGGCGAGGGCCCGCTCGTCGTCCGCGAGAAGACGCATGCCGCCGCCCCGATGACCCTCGACCAGGCGCTGTACGAGATGGAGCTGGTCGGGCACGACTTCTACCTGTTCGTCGACTCCGAGACGAAGGAACCGAGCGTCGTCTACCGGCGACACGCGTACGACTACGGCGTGATCCATCTGAGGACGGACACCATGATCACGGCGCCGCCCTCGCCGGAGGCCGGCGGTTCGCTGGGCGGCTGACTTCCCGGACGACGGCTGAGCCCCGGTGCCCCTGGAGTGCTTGTGTGCCCCCAGGGGCACCGGCGTGCCACGAGTGTGCGGCCGTGCCACCCGTGTGCCACCGCTGCGCCGCCGTGCCACCCGTGTGCGACCGGTGTGCGACGGGTGTGCGACCACTTCGCCCATGGCTTCGTCACCGCGGTGTCGTCCGGGCATGAAATCATGGCCGTAACGGCTCAATCGGTGGGCCGTTGCCTTGGGTTGGCGATGGCCCGGGACCACAGGCCTGAGCCTTCAGGGGGAGGAACGATGGCGGACAGCTTCGGACCGATGCAGGCCGAGAGGGCCGGCGACGGCCCGGACGGCAGGGGCCCGGACACGGGCTCCTCACGCGACGAGCCGATCCGCGTCCTGGTCGTGGACGACCACGCCCTCTTCCGCCGTGGTCTGGAGATCGTGCTCGCGGCCGAGGAGGACATCCAGGTCGTCGGGGAGGCGGGCGACGGCGCCGAGGCGGTGGAGAAGGCCGCGGACCTCCTGCCCGACATCGTCCTGATGGACGTACGGATGCCGAAGCGGGGCGGGATCGAGGCGTGCACCTCCATCAAGGAGGTGGCGCCCAGCGCGAAGATCATCATGCTGACGATCAGCGACGAGGAAGCCGATCTCTACGACGCGATCAAGGCGGGCGCGACGGGATATCTGCTCAAGGAGATCTCGACGGACGAGGTGGCCACGGCGATCCGGGCCGTGGCCGACGGGCAGTCGCAGATCAGCCCTTCGATGGCGTCGAAACTGCTGACCGAGTTCAAGTCGATGATCCAGCGGACGGACGAGCGGCGATTGGTGCCCGCGCCGCGACTCACCGACCGGGAACTCGAAGTGCTCAAGCTCGTGGCGACCGGGATGAACAACCGCGATATCGCGAAGGAGTTGTTCATCTCCGAGAACACCGTGAAGAACCATGTGCGCAACATCCTGGAGAAGCTGCAGCTGCACTCCAGGATGGAGGCGGTGGTGTACGCGATGCGGGAGAAGATTCTCGAGATCCGGTGACGGTGGGGCCTGTGAGGCCTGTGGGGTCCGTCAGTCCAGGGAGCGGGCCAGTTCTGTGATCAGGGGCGCGCGCAGGTCCGGGGTGTTCACCTGTTCCACGCGTACGTTGGTGCAGTTCACCCAGCTCGCCGCTTCCAGCAGGGCCTCGGCGACGGCCGGGACCGCCTTCGGGCCGTCCAGGGTGATCTGCTTGGCGACCAGGGTGCGGCCCTCGCGGGCCGGGTCGACCCGGCCGACCAGCCGGCCGCCGGCCAGGACCGGCATCGCGAAGTAGCCGTGGATCCGCTTCTGCTTGGGGACGTAGGCCTCCAGGCGGTGGGTGA
The DNA here is from genome assembly GCF_011193355.1 of Streptomyces sp. JB150. Classification (GTDB taxonomy): domain Bacteria; phylum Actinomycetota; class Actinomycetes; order Streptomycetales; family Streptomycetaceae; genus Streptomyces. Next base: position 3,024,879 of record NZ_CP049780.1, on the reverse strand, counting down.
AGCCGAAGATCCGCTCCGTCCGGGCGCGTTCCCAGATCAGGGAGTCGAAGGGCGACAGGAGCGTGGTGCGGTGACGGCCGCGCGGGGGAGTCGCGAGGGCCGCGGGGTCCGCCCAGGCCGGCTTGGCCCAGCCCTCCACCGTGACCGGGACCAGGCCGGAGTCGGCGATCACCGCGTCGACCTGCTCGCCCTTCAGGCGGTGGTAGTCGGCGATGTCCGCGCGGGTTCCCACGCCGAGGGCCTCGCCGGCGAGGCGGACCAGGCGGCGGAGGCACTCGGTGTCGTCCAGGTCGTCGTGCAGGAGGTCGGCGGGGATGGCGCGTTCGGCGAGGTCGTAGACCCGCTTCCAGCCGCGGCGTTCGACGCAGACGACCTCGCCGTACATCAGGGCGCGTTCCGCGGCGACCTTCGCGCCGGACCAGTCCCACCACTCGTTGGTCTTCTTCGCGCCGCCCAACTCCGTGGCGGTCAGCGGGCCTTCGGTGCGCAGTTGTTTGATCACCTGGTCGTAGGTGCCGTCCGGGAGATCGTGGTGCCAGTGGGGGCGGTCGCGGTAGGCGCGGCGGCGGAAGGCGAAGTGGGGCCACTCCTCGATGGGGAGGATGCAGGCGGCGTGGGACCAGTACTCGAAGGCGTGGGTGTCCTTCCAGTAGGCGCTCTCCACTGTGGCGCGGCCTACCGCGCCGAGGCGGGCGTACGGCACGAGTTCGTGGGAGCGGGCCAGGACCGAGATCGTGTCGAGCTGTACCGCGCCGAGGTGACGGAGGATGCCGCGGACACCGGCGCGGCGGTTGGGGGCGCCGAGGAGGCCCTGGGCTCGTAGGACGATGCGGCGGGCCTCGTCTGCGGAGAGGGTGGTGGTGGGGCGCGGGGTCGTCATGGCCGTCATGGCTTCGAACGATAGGGGGTGGGTCTGACAGTGGGGGGTGGGGTTGGGTTTTTGTGGGGAGGGAGGGGCTGGTGTGGGTGGGCGGGTGGGCGTCCGTGCGTCCAGTTTCCGCCCCCGCCGCCCCTACCCCATCCCCAGGGGCTCCGACCCTGCGACCCCACCAGGGGCTCCGCCCCTGCACCCCGGCGGGGACTCCGTCCCCTGCACCCGGGCTTCGCCCCTGAGCCGCGGCGGGGAGCGGAGGCTGGGCTTACGGCTGCCCGCCGTAGTGGGGGTTGCGCGCGCTGCATTCCTCCCCGCTTCACCCCGGCCACAAGGGTGGGCGAACCCAGGCACCCGCCGCGCCTCGTCCCCCCCCCCGGAGGGCAAGCGTCGCGTCAAGCTGTTGGGCGTGCGGGAAGGTACGGGGCCGTGGAGGGGAGGGCGAGGTCTGAGGGGAGGAGGGAGGCCAGCCAGCAGTCTCGGCGGGTGCCGTGGTGGTTGAGGGCCGCGCGGAGGGTGCCCTCAAGGGTGAAGCCTGCCCGTTCGGCCACCGCGCGGGAGGCGGTGTTGCCGACCTCCGCGCGCCACTCGAGGCGGTCGACGGGGATCTGGGTGAAGGCCCAGTGGCAGAGCGCGCGGGTGGCTTCGGTGATGTAGCCGTTGCCGCGGTGGCGCCGGGTGGCCCAGAAGCCGAGCTCCGCGGTGCCCAGGGAGCGCATGGTGATGCCGAGCATGCCGGCGAGGTCGCCGTCGGGCAGGAAGGCGCCGAAGGTGAACAGGGAGGAGGCCGCCCAGCCGTCGGGGACCTGCTGCCGGACGAAGGTCTCGGCGTGTTCCATAAGGTAAGGGGAGGGGATCGTCGTCCAGCGCTGGATCTCGGGGTCCTGACAGGCGGCGTACACGGCGTCGATGTCGTCCGGGCCGACCGGGCGCAGCAGGAGACGGGCGGTGGGGATCGTGACGGGGTCCATCGGGAGATTCTGCTCGGGGGCGAAAGGGCGGGCATCCCTTTTTCCGGGGCTGGTTCGAGGGTGAGGGTGCGATTACCGTTCGTGCAATTCGGTGGAGGCTCGCGGCACCATCCGCGTCCCCCGTCCGTTGTCCTTGGATGAAGCGGTGACGCCGCCGTCACGGCAGGCCTCCCGGCGTGGCCGGGTCCTCGCATACGATGGCCGTTGCTCAGTACGTCAGAAGGAAACCGACCGTCCCAGGCCCGACCGGCAAGGAGACCAACCCCCGTGTCCGTCCTCTCGAAGATCATGCGTGCAGGCGAAGGCAAGATCCTGCGCAAGCTGCACCGCATCGCGGACCAGGTCAACTCCATCGAAGAGGACTTCGTCGACCTCTCCGACGCCGAGCTGCGGGCCCTCACCGATGAGTACAAGCAGCGGTACGCCGACGGGGAGAGCCTCGACGACCTCCTGCCGGAGGCCTTCGCCACCGTCCGCGAGGCCGCCAAGCGTGTCCTCGGCCAGCGTCATTACGACGTGCAGCTGATGGGTGGCGCCGCGCTCCATCTGGGTTATGTCGCCGAGATGAAGACCGGTGAGGGCAAGACCCTGGTCGGCACCCTGCCCGCGTATCTGAACGCGCTCTCCGGCGACGGCGTTCACCTGATCACGGTCAACGATTACCTGGCCGAGCGTGACTCCGAGATGATGGGGCGCGTCCACAAGTTCCTCGGCCTGTCCGTCGGCTGCATCCTGGCCAACATGACGCCGGCCCAGCGCCGCGAGCAGTACGCGTGCGACATCACGTACGGCACGAACAACGAGTTCGGCTTCGACTACCTGCGCGACAACATGGCCTGGTCGAAGGACGAACTCGTCCAGCGGGGGCACAACTTCGCCATCGTCGACGAGGTCGACTCCATCCTCATCGACGAGGCCCGGACGCCGCTGATCATCTCCGGCCCGGCCGACCAGGCCACCAAGTGGTACGGCGACTTCGCCAAGCTGGTCCAGCGCCTCAAGCGCGGCGAGGCCGGCCAGCCGCTGAAGGGCATCGAGGAGACCGGCGACTACGACGTCGACGAGAAGAAGCGCACGGTCGCCATCCACGAGTCCGGCGTCGCCAAGGTCGAGGACTGGCTGGGCATCGACAACCTGTACGAGTCGGTGAACACCCCGCTCGTCGGTTACCTGAACAACGCCATCAAGGCGAAGGAACTGTTCAAGAAGGACAAGGACTACGTCGTCATCGACGGCGAAGTCATGATCGTCGACGAGCACACCGGCCGTATCCTCGCCGGCCGCCGCTACAACGAGGGCATGCACCAGGCGATCGAGGCGAAGGAAGGGGTGCCGATCAAGGACGAGAACCAGACGCTCGCCACGATCACCCTCCAGAACTTCTTCCGCCTCTACAACAAGCTCTCCGGCATGACCGGTACGGCGATGACCGAGGCCGCCGAGTTCCACCAGATCTACAAGCTCGGCGTGGTCCCCATCCCGACCAACAAGCCGATGATCCGCAAGGACCAGTCGGACCTGATCTACCGCACCGAGGTCGCCAAGTTCGCCGCGGTCGTCGACGACATCGAGGAGAAGCACCGCAAGGGGCAGCCGATCCTGGTCGGCACGACGTCCGTCGAGAAGTCCGAGTACCTCTCGCAGCAGCTGAGCAAGCGCGGCATCCAGCACGAGGTGCTGAACGCCAAGCAGCACGACCGTGAGGCGCAGATCGTCGCCCAGGCCGGCCGCAAGGGCGCCGTGACCGTGGCCACCAACATGGCCGGCCGTGGTACGGACATCAAGCTCGGCGGCAACCCCGAGGACCTCGCCGAGGCGGAGCTGCGCCAGCGCGGGCTCGACCCCGAGGAGCACATCGAGGAGTGGGCCGCCGCCCTGCCCGAGGCGCTCAAGCGGGCCGAGGAGGCCGTCAAGGCCGAGAAGGAGGAGGTCGAGCGGCTCGGCGGCCTGTACGTGCTGGGCACCGAGCGGCACGAGTCCCGCCGTATCGACAACCAGCTGCGCGGTCGTTCCGGCCGTCAGGGCGACCCCGGCGAGTCCCGCTTCTACCTCTCCCTCGGCGACGACCTGATGCGGCTGTTCAAGGCCCAGATGGTCGAGCGCGTGATGTCCATGGCGAACGTGCCGGACGACGTGCCGATCGAGAACAAGATGGTCACCCGCGCGATCGCGTCCGCCCAGTCGCAGGTCGAGCAGCAGAACTTCGAGACCCGTAAGAACGTCCTGAAGTACGACGAGGTCCTCAACCGCCAGCGCGAGGTCATCTACGGCGAGCGGCGCCGCGTCCTGGAGGGCGAGGACCTGCACGAGCAGATCCGCCACTTCATGGACGACACCATCGACGCGTACGTCCAGGCCGAGACCTCCGAGGGCTTCCCCGAGGACTGGGACCTCGACCGCCTGTGGGGCGCCTTCAAGCAGCTCTACCCGTGCAAGGTCACCATCGAGGAGCTGGAGGAGGCGGCCGGCGACCGCGCCGGTCTGACCGCCGAGTTCATCGCCGACTCCATCAAGGACGACATCCACGAGCAGTACGAGGCGCGTGAGGCGCAGCTCGGCTCCGAGATCATGCGTGAGCTGGAGCGCCGGGTCGTGCTGTCGGTCCTGGACCGCAAGTGGCGCGAGCACCTCTACGAGATGGACTACCTCCAGGAGGGCATCGGCCTGCGCGCGATGGCGCAGAAGGACCCGCTGGTCGAGTACCAGCGCGAGGGCTTCGACATGTTCCAGGCCATGATGGACGGCATCAAGGAGGAGTCCGTCGGCTACCTGTTCAACCTGGAGGTCCAGGTCGAGCAGCAGGTCGAGGAGGTCCCCGTCGAGGACGCCAAGCCGGACCTGGCCAAGCAGGACTCGGTGCCGGCGCAGGCGACCGCCTCGCGCCCGGAGATCCGCGCCAAGGGCCTGGAGGCCCCGCAGCGGCGGAACCTCCACTTCACCGCGCCGACCGTGGACGGCGAGGGCGGCACCATCGAGGGCGACCTCCCCGAGGACGAGCCGGTGCGTTCCTCCGCCGACGGCCTCACCCGCGCGGAGCGGCGCAAGCAGGCCAAGGGCGGGCGGCGCCGCAAGAAGTGAGGCCTGCGGCGGCGTGACGCCGCCGCGGTCGAGCCGTGGCCGAGGGCCGGGACACCCCCAGGGTGCCCGGCCCTTTCCCATGCCCGTCAGCCCGTGAGCCCGTCAGCCGTCGTCCTGTGCGCGGGGCCCGCGCGGGCCGTCCAGTTCCACCGCCGTGCAGCGCCAGCGGTGGTCGGCGCCCCGTTCCAGGCGGAAGGCCATCGCGCGCAGCCGGTCGCCGGTGCGGATGCGGGCGAAGGCCTCGAAGGCGCCGGGATAGGGCTCGTACCAGCCGACGTCCCCCACCACCGGGCGCGGGCCCGGGGAGCGCAGGGGGCCGCTCTCGGCGAGCCGGGCCAGGTCGTCGTAGGCGCGTCCCAGGGTGTGGCGGAGCATGAAGTGGACGGGGCGCTGGCCGCTGAGGACCAGCAGCAGACGGTCGGCGAAGACGTCGGTGGGGCGGGGCTGCGGGAGCCCGACGGGGCGGCGCGGGGTCTGCGGCGGCACCCTCAAGGGCTCGGCCGGCGGGCGGGTCTGCGCCGGGGCCGCGGGCGGCGGGTCCGCGCGGCGGGCGCGGGGCGGGGTGGCACCCGGGCGGCGAGGGTCGTGGCGGGTGTCGCGGCGGGTCGGCGGCCGGGTGCCGGGGCGGGATGCCGGGCGGGTGGCCGGGTGGTGCTGGGCCCTGGTCATGACCTTGTTCATGGGTTCCCCGTTCGCTGCGGCCCGGGGGATACCGGGCGGTAACTTGCTGGTGGTGATCTTGTACGGGGTGAAGAGGGTGGCGGCAAGCCGGGCGCGAGCCGGGACCGGGGGTCCGGAGAGATCACCTATCAGGGTGAGCAGAAGGGGAGAAGCGCCTGGTGGGAGCGGTGGCGAGGGTGAATCGCGAGGCGTCGGGTGGACGCTTTCCGAGGCGCGGGCGGGGACTCGAAAGGGGACGCCCGCACGTATCCTGAAGGCTCTCCGAAGCCTTGCGGGGCCCTCCGACCACGAAAGAAGCGGCCAGCCATGCGCGTCTACGTCCCCCTGACCCTCCCCGGTCTCGCCGAGGCGTACAAGGCGGGAGAACTCGGGGCCGGGCCGCTCGTCGCGTACGCCGTCACGCCCGCGCTGCGCGAGTGGTACCTGTCCGACGACATCGAGGAACTGGAGTACGCGGCGCTCAGCCGGGCCGCGCTGGCCTCGCTGCGGCTGCTGGCGGCGGACCCCGCGGCCCCGCGCCGGCGGGTCGTCGTCGCCGTCGACGTGCCCGACGGGGCGGCGACGGCCGATCCGGACCGGGGCCTCGACCCGGCCGCGCTGGGCGAGGTGCGGGTGGCCGGGCCGGTCCGGCTGGCCAAGGCGGCGTCCGTGCACGTCGACGCCGGGGGCGCGGAGGCGGACGTGGCCGCGGCGGCGGACGCGCTTGAGGCGGCGGACGGCGGGGACGACGACGCGCAGTTCGTGGTGGACGGGGCCGAGGACCACGAGCTGCTGTGGTACGCCACGCAGGAGATCCCGAACCTGGTGGGGCTCGGGGAGTGAGCCGCGCCGTTCCGCCGGGCCGTCACGCGGACGTCTCCTCGATGTCAGTGGCGGCGGGTACGGTCTTCGACATGGGGAAGCTGGGAGCCGCGCACATCGTGTGGGACTGGAACGGCACGCTGTTCCACGACAATGACGCGATCATCGGGGCGACGAACGCGGCGTTCGCCGAGCTGGGCCTGGAGCCGATCACGCTGGAGCAGTACCGGTCGATGTACTGCGTGCCGGTGCCGAAGTTCTACGAGCGGCTGATGGGGCGGCTGCCGACGGACGCGGAATGGGAGGTCATGGACGGGACCTTCCATCGGTACTACGCCGAGCACCGGGTGCGGTGCGGACTCACCGAGGGCGTGGTGGACCTGCTGGCCGAGTGGCGGTCCGCGGGGCGCAGCCAGTCGATCCTGAGCATGTACGGGCACGAGGACCTCGTGCCGCTGGTCCGCGGATTCGGCATCGAGAGCCACTTCGTACGGGTCGACGGGCGCACCGGGCCCTCCGGGGGCAGCAAGGCCGAGCACATGGTGCGGCACCTCGCGGCGCTGGCCGGGGTCGACCCCTCGCGCACGGTGGTGATCGGGGACGCCGCGGACGACGCGGCGGCCGCGCTCCACGTGGGCGCGCGGGCCGTGCTCTACACCGGTGGGTCGCACAGTCGCAGCAGCCTGGAGACCGCCGGGGTGCCGGTGGTCGACACCCTGCACGAGGCGGTCGCGGAGGCGGAGCGCCTGGCCATGGCGGCGTAAGCCGCGCCCCCTGGCCGCCCCACCCCGGCCGCCGCTCGGCCGCCCCACTTCGGCCGCCGCTCGGCCGACCTTGCGCGGACCCGCGCGGCCCCGCTCGCCCGTCCCGGCGCGGCCCCGCTCGCCCGTCCCCGGCCACCGGGTGGCCGTGGGTGCCTCAGGTCACCGGCGCCTTCGCGCGCAGCACCGTCAGGAACTCCCGCATCCACACCGGGTGGTCCGGCCAGGCGCGGGCGGAGACCAGCGTTCCGTCGACGACCGCCTCGGCGTCCCGGAAGGTCGCGCCGGCGGACTGCATGTCCAGCTCCAGGGCGGGGTACGCGGTGACGCGGCGGCCGCGGAGGGCGTCCACCGCGGCGGTGAGCAGAGGACCGTGGCAGATCTGCGCCACGGGCTTGTCGGCGTCGAAGAAGGATTTGAGAATCTTGCGGAGTTCGGGGTCGTTGCGGAGGTATTCGGGAGCCCGGCCGCCGGGGATGACGACGGCGGCGTACTGGCCGGGGTCGACCTCCGCGAAGGCGAGATCGGCGGGCCAGGTGTAGCCGGGTTTCTCGGTGTAGGTGTCGAAGCCGGGTTCGAAGTCGTGGACGACGAACCGGAGCTTCTTGCGGGTGGGGGCCGCGATGTGGACCTCGTAGCCCTCTTCGAGAAGGCGCTGGTAGGGGTACAGCACTTCGAGGGACTCTGCGGCGTCGCCGGTGACGATCAGGACCTTGGCTGTCATGCGGGCGGCTCCCCTCCGGGGTGGGCGTCACTGGGCAACCTGCCCTGGGCCGGGCCGCTTGCCAAGGGGACGCGCCGGTTTCCAGGCACCGGCGGTCACGGTGACCGACTGTGCAGAGTGTCAAAGTTCCCGCCCCGGTTTTGTACACATACGGCTCATGACGGGTCCCCGGTGAGGAGCGATAGCCTTGGTGGCGTGATCAGCGCGATAGTTCGCGGGGGCGGCGTTGCCCCTGCCCTGCGCCCGGTACGCACGGACGACATCCGTGACCGGGCGGCGGTCGCTGGTCTTCGCGGGCGGGCCGGGGAATCCGAGGCCCCCTTCAGGGCGCCGGGCGGACGCAGGACGGAGCGGCCGCGGCGCGCGGTGACGGATCCGTCGTACGCGTCGGAAATGGCTGATAACCCCCCGCTCGTCTCCCCTTGCGGCATAGCGTCGAAGCGGACCGGACACCCCGTGTCCCGGCGTCACGCCGGAAGGGCAGAGACCGTACTTCCTTCTACGTCACGCAACGGCGCGCGACAGGAGCCAGAGGACAATGCAGACCAAGCTGGACGAAGCCAAGGCCGAGCTGCTCGACAGGGCCGCCCGGGTAGCTGAGAACAGCCCGGTCGGGGGGCACCTACCGACTGGGACGACGGAACACGGCACCCCCGACCGGGAGGCCGTGCTCGCGTTCCTCCAGCGCTACTACCTGCACACCGCTCCGGAAGACCTCACCGACCGGGACCCGGTCGACGTCTTCGGAGCCGCCTACTCCCACTACCGACTGGCCGAGAACCGCCCCCAGGGCACGGCCAGCGTGCGCGTCCACACCCCGACCGTCGAGGAGAACGGCTGGACGTGCAGTCACTCCGTGGTCGAGGTCGTCACCGACGACATGCCCTTCCTCGTCGACTCGGTCACCAACGAGCTGACCCGGCAGGGCCGCGGCATCCACGTCGTCATCCACCCGCAGATCACCGTCCGCCGTGACGTCACCGGCAAGCTGATCGAGGTGCTCACCCCCGCGCCGGCCGGCGATCTGCCGCACGACGCGCACATCGAGTCCTGGATCCACGTCGAGATCGACCGCGAGACCGACCGCGCGGACCTGAAGCAGATCACCGCCGACCTGCTGCGCGTGCTGTCCGACGTCCGCGAGGCCGTCGAGGACTGGGGCAAGATGCGCGAGGCGGCCGTGCGCATCGCCGAGCACCTGCCGCAGGAGCCGCTGGCCGGCGACCTGCCCGAGCAGGAGGTCGAGGAGGCCCGCGAGCTGCTGCGCTGGCTGGCCGACGACCACTTCACCTTCCTCGGCTACCGCGAGTACCAGCTGCGCGAGGACGACTCCCTCGCCGCCGTCCCCGGCACCGGCCTCGGCATCCTGCGCGCCGACCCGCACCACGCGGGCGACGACCAGCACCCGGTCAGCCCGTCCTTCGAGCGGCTGCCCGCGGACGCCCGCGCCAAGGCGCGCGAGCACAAGCTGCTGGTGCTGACCAAGGCCAACAGCCGCGCCACCGTGCACCGGCCGTCGTACCTGGACTACATCGGCGTCAAGAAGTTCGACGCGGACGGCAACGTCGTCGGCGAGCGGCGCTTCCTCGGCCTGTTCTCCTCCGCCGCCTACACCGAGTCGGTGCGCCGGGTGCCGGTGATCCGCCGCAAGGTCGAGGCGGTGCTCAAGGGCGCCGGCTTCTCGCCGCACAGCCACGACGGGCGCGACCTGCTGCAGATCCTGGAGACCTACCCGCGCGACGAGCTGTTCCAGACGCCCGTCGACGAGCTGCGCTCCATCGTCACCTCCGTCCTCTACCTCCAGGAACGCCGCCGGCTGCGGCTCTACCTGCGCCAGGACGAGTACGGCCGCTACTACTCGGCGCTCGTCTACCTCCCGCGCGACCGCTACACCACCGGGGTGCGCCTGCGGATCATCGACATCCTCAAGGAGGAGCTGGGCGGCACCAGCGTCGACTTCACCGCCTGGAACACCGAGTCGATCCTGTCCCGGCTGCACTTCGTGGTCCGCGTCCCGCAGGGCACCGAGCTGCCCGAGCTGTCCGACGCCGACAAGGAGCGCATCGAGGCCCGTCTGGTCGAGGCCGCCCGCTCCTGGGCCGACGGCTTCGCGGAGGCGCTGAACGCCGAGTTCGGCGAGGAGCGCGCGGCGGAGCTGCTGCGGCGGTACGCGGGCGCCTTCCCCGAGGGGTACAAGGCCGACCACACCCCGCGCAACGCGGTCGCCGACCTCGCCCACCTGGAACGCCTCGACGAGGACCAGACCTTCGCGCTCAGCCTGTACGAGCCGGTGGGCGCCGGGCCGGACGAGCGCCGCTTCAAGATCTACCGCAAGGGCGAGGCGGTCTCCCTGTCCGCGGTGCTGCCGGTGCTCAACCGGCTCGGCGTCGAGGTGATGGACGAGCGGCCCTACGAGCTGCGCTGCGCCGACCGCCGGGTCGCCTGGATCTACGACTTCGGGCTGCGCATGCCCAAGGCGCAGAACGGCGCCGCCGACGGCGCCTACGCGAGCGACGACGCCCGCGAGCGCTTCCAGGAGGCCTTCGCGGCCACCTGGACCGGCCAGGCCGAGAACGACGGCTTCAACGCGCTGGTGCTGACCGCCGGACTGTCCTGGCGGCAGGCGATGGTGCTGCGCGCGTACGCGAAGTACCTGCGCCAGGCGGGCTCCACCTTCAGCCAGGACTACATGGAGGACACCCTCCGCGACAACGTCCACACCACGCGGCTGCTGGTCTCGCTGTTCGAGGCGCGGATGTCGCCGGAGCGGCAGCGCGCCGGGCACGAACTGGTCGACGCCCTGCTGGAGGAGCTGGACGCGGCGCTCGACCAGGTCGCGAGCCTCGACGAGGACCGCATCCTGCGCTCCTTCCTCACCGTCATCAAGGCCACCCTGCGGACCAACTTCTTCCAGAAGACCGAGGACGGCCGCCCGCACGACTACGTGTCGATGAAGTTCGACCCGCAGGCCATCCCGGACCTGCCGGCGCCCCGCCCGGCGTTCGAGATCTGGGTGTACTCGCCGCGCGTCGAGGGCGTGCACCTGCGCTTCGGCAAGGTCGCGCGCGGTGGCCTGCGCTGGTCCGACCGGCGCGAGGACTTCCGCACCGAGATCCTCGGCCTGGTCAAGGCGCAGATGGTGAAGAACACCGTCATCGTGCCCGTCGGCGCCAAGGGCGGCTTCGTCGCCAAGCATCTGCCCGACCCGGCCGTCGACCGCGACGCCTGGATGGCGGAGGGCATCGCCAGCTACAAGACGTTCATCTCGGCGCTGCTCGACATCACCGACAACATGATCGCGGGCGAGGTCGTGCCCCCGGCGGACGTCGTCCGCCACGACGAGGACGACACCTATCTGGTCGTCGCCGCCGACAAGGGCACCGCGACCTTCTCGGACATCGCCAACGAGGTCGCCCAGCGGTACAACTTCTGGCTCGGCGACGCCTTCGCCTCCGGCGGCTCGGCCGGCTACGACCACAAGGGCATGGGCATCACCGCGCGCGGCGCCTGGGAGTCCGTCAAGCGGCACTTCCGCGAGCTGGGCGTGGACACCCAGAGCGAGGACTTCACGGTCGTCGGCATCGGCGACATGTCCGGTGACGTGTTCGGCAACGGCATGCTGCTCAGCGAGCACATCCGCCTGGTCGCCGCCTTCGACCACCGCCACATCTTCATCGACCCCAACCCGGACGCGGCCGTCTCCTACGCCGAGCGCCGCCGCCTGTTCGAGCTGCCCCGCTCCAGCTGGGCCGACTACGACACCGAGCTGATCTCGGCGGGCGGCGGCGTCTTCCCGCGCACCGCCAAGGCCATCCAGATCAACGCGCACATCCGCGAGGCCCTGGGCATCGAGGGCAAGGTCACCAAGATGACCCCCGCCGAGCTGATGAAGGCGATCCTCCAGGCGCCGGTGGACCTGCTGTGGAACGGCGGCATCGGCACCTACGTCAAGGCCTCCACCGAGTCCCACGGCGACGTCGGTGACAAGGCCAACGACGCCATCCGCGTCGACGGCGCGGACCTGCGCGTCAAGGTCGTCGGCGAGGGCGGCAACCTGGGCCTGACCCAGCTCGGCCGGATCGAGTTCGCGCTGCACGGCGGCCGGATCAACACCGACGCCATCGACAACAGCGCGGGCGTGGACACCTCCGACCACGAGGTGAACATCAAGATCCTGCTCAACGGCCTGGTCGCGGACGGCGACATGACCGTCAAGCAGCGCAACCGGCTGCTCGCCGACATGACCGACGAGGTCGGCAAGCTGGTGCTGCGCAACAACTACGCGCAGAACACGGCGATCGCCAACGCCCTCGCCCAGTCCAAGGACATGCTCCACGCCCAGCAGCGCTTCATGAAGCACCTGGTGCGCGAGGGCCACCTCGACCGGGCGCTGGAGTTCCTGCCGACCGACCGCCAGATCCGCGAGCGGCTCGCCCAGGGCCAGGGCCTGACCGGCCCGGAGACGGCCGTCCTGCTGGCCTACACGAAGATCACGGTCGCCGAGGAGCTGCTGCACACCTCGCTGCCGGACGACCCGTACCTGCGCGGCCTGCTGCACTGCTACTTCCCGACCGCGCTGCGCGAACAGTTCGGCGACCGCATCGACACCCACCCGCTGCGCCGTGAGATCACCACGACGGTGCTGGTCAACGACACGGTCAACACCGGCGGTACGACGTATCTGCACCGCCTGCGCGAGGAGACCGGGGCGTCGCTGGAGGAGATCGTCCGGGCGCAGACCGCGGCCCGCGCGATCTTCCGCTCCGCCGAGGTGTGGGACGGCGTCGAGGCGCTGGACAACAGGGTCGAGGCCGACGTCCAGACCCGCATCCGGCTGCACTCGCGCCGCCTGGTCGAGCGCGGCACGCGCTGGCTGCTCAACAACCGGCCGCAGCCGATCCAGCTCGCCGAGACGGTCGACTTCTTCGCCGAGCGCGTCGAGCAGGTGTGGACGCAGCTGCCGAAGCTGCTGCGCGGCGCGGACCTGGAGTGGTGGCAGAAGATCCACGACGAGCTGACCGACGCCGGGGTGCCGGACGAGCTGGCCACGCGCGTGGCCGGGTTCTCCTCCGCGTTCCCGACGCTGGACATCGTCTCGGTGGCCGACCGCGTGGGCAAGGAGCCGCTGGACGTCGCCGAGGTCTACTACGACCTCGCCGACCGCCTCGGCATCACCCAGCTGATGGACCGGATCATCGAGCTGCCCCGCGCGGACCGCTGGCAGTCCATGGCCCGCGCCGCCATCCGCGAGGACCTGTTCGCCGCGCACGCCGCCCTCACGGCCGACGTGCTGGCGGTGGGCAACGGCACCTCCACGCCGGAGCAGCGGTTCGAGTGCTGGCGGGAGAAGAACGCGGCGATCCTCAGCCGCGCCCGCACCACCCTGGAGGAGATCCAGTCGTCGGAGACGTTCGACCTCGCCAACCTGTCGGTGGCGATGCGGACGATGCGCACCCTGCTGCGGTCGCACTCGTAGCCGTACGGCGTGCAGAAGGCGCCCCGGACCGGCCGGTCCGGGGCGCCTTCTGCACGCGGGGGCCCGGCGAGGGCTCAGCGCAGCACGCTCGCCAGGAGGCGTACCGCCCGGCGCACCCGGGGCCGGGACACGCGCCGCACCACCGGGCGCACCACGCGCGCGGTCAGCCCGGCCGGGCGCCACCTGATCTGGAGCCGGCCCGTGCCGCGCTCCTCGGGTTCGACGGTGACGAGGTGCGGGGCGGCCCCCGAGCGGTACTCCACGCGCGCGGTCAGCGGCCGGAAGGGCTCCTCCGGGGCCAGCAGCACGCCCCGGTGGAACAGCCCCTCGTGCTCCAGACGCAGCACGGGGTGGCGGGCCCCGTCGAAGCCGTGCAGCGGGATCGGGGCGGCGGCCAGGTCGAGGTGGACCTGGCCCTCGTAGACGCCCGGCCGCACCGGCGACAGACGGAACGGCACGCTCATGCGCCGGCGGCCGGGGGAGAGCAGCAGGGTCGCCGCCCGCGGGCCCACCGGGAGGCGCAGCGCCGGGTCATACGTGCGGATCGCGAGGTCCACGGAGGCGCCGGGGCCGGGCGCGATCTCGGTGACCTCGTGGCGGAGCAGGGCGTACGGGAAGGGGCAGGTGTCCGGGGCCAGGTCGGACAGGTCCAGCTCGCGGCGCGCCCCGTCGGTCTCGGGGAGCCGGTCGCCCCAGTACGTGCGGCCCTCCTCGTCCGTGACGACCGTGCGCGGGCCGGTGGCGTGCCCCAGGCCGCGCGCCGCGACCCGGGCGTCGGCCAGGCGCAGGTCGCGCACCAGCTGCACCACCACGCGCTCGGGGCGCGGGAGACGGGCGTACGCGCCGGGCGCGAGCGTCGCGAGATACGGGTTGACGATCTCCGCGAACGCCGCGAGCCACTCCTCGTCCCGGTACGGCAGGTCGCCGGCGTACATCCGGAAGTCGTGCTTGAGGAACTTGTAGTCCTTCTCCTCGTGCAGCGCGCCGTGGCCGCTCTCGTCGAGGAACTCGTCGACGAGCCGCTGGACGTGCACCCGGTCGCGGACGTTCTCCGGCTTGTGCCGCTGGTTGGAGATGGAGGCGGCGTCGCCGGAGGCGTGCGGGGCGATGTACCAGCGGTAGACCGGCTCGGGGACGACGGTGAAGGCGCGGGCCAGGCAGTAGGCCTGCGCGGTGAAGAGCTGGTCCTCGTAGTGGATGCCCTCCGGGAAGCGCAGCCCGTGCCGGTCGAGGAAGGCGCGGGCGTACATCTTGCTGGTCGCCAGGTGCTCGAAGAACAGCCGCGGTTCGGCCTCGATGCCGGGCACGGTACGGCGCTCGGCCACCAGCTGCGGCATCCACCGGCCGCGGTTTCCGGTGTCCGCGCGGACCCGTTCCACGGCGCCCATCACGAAGTCCACGTCCTGTTCCCGGTGCGCGGCCAGCAGCAGCTCCACCGCGTCCGGCAGCAGCTCGTCGTCGCTGTCGAGGAACATCACGTACGGCGCGCGGGCGATCTCCAGCGCCCGGTTGCGGGGCACGCTGCACCCGCCGCTGTTGCGGTCCAGGCGCAGGTGCAGGATCCGCGGGTCCTCCGCGGCCAGCCGGCGAGCCACCTCGGGGGTGGCGTCGGTGGAGTGGTCGTCGCTGATGACGATCTCGATGTTCGCGTGGGTCTGGCGGCGCACGGAGGCCACCGCGCGGGGGAGGCGTCCGGCGTCGTTGTAGACGATCACCACCACGGTCGCGTCCGGTGTCTGCGGCGCCGGGGCCTCGGCGATCCCGGGGACTTCGAAGAAATCCGCAGCTTCGGGGGCTTCGGGGACTTCCGGGCTCATGACGCGGTCGCCTCCTGCGGGGTGGGCGCGGGCGTGCGCCGGTCGACGGGGATGATCGCGGGCAGGGCCTCCTCCGGCTCGCCCAGGAAGACACGGCGTACGATCCGCTCGGCGGCGCGGCCGTCGTCGAACTCGCAGAACCGGCGCCGGAACATCGCCCGCTCCTTGCCCGCCTCGTCGTCGCACCAGGCGTCCGAGGTGAGGATGTCGGCCAGCTCGCCCTGGGTGCGGGCCACCGGGCCGGGGGCCTCGGCCATCAGGTCGAAGTAGACGCCGCGGGTCGCCACGTACGTCTCCCAGTCGTCGGCGTGGATGACGATCGGGCGGTCGAGGTTGGCGTAGTCGAACATGATCGACGAGTAGTCCGTGATCAGCGCGTCGGCGGCCAGGCACAGTTCCTCGACCGGCTCGTAGGCGGAGACGTCCAGGACGCGGCCCGCGCGGCGCAGTCCGGTGAGTGCGGACGCCGTGCGGGAGTGGAAGTAGTGGGCGCGCACCAGCAGGACCGTTTCCTCACCGAGCCGGTCGGCGAGGGTTGCCAGGTCCAGGCGCGGGGTCCACTCGGCCTCGTAGTCGCGGTGGGTGGGGGCGTACAGGAGCGCGCGGCGGCCGGGGGCGATGCCCAGGCGGGCGCGGATCGCGGCGATGTCGGCGGCCGTCGCGGTGTAGTAGACGTCGTTGCGCGGATAGCCGTGGTCGAGGGAGACGAACCGGGACGGGTAGGCGCGCTCCCACATGCGGGTGGTGTGGCTGTTGGCGGAGACGCTGTAGTCCCACTTGTCGATCCGCGCCAGCAGCGCCTCGAAGTCGAGGCCCTGGGCGGTGGCGGGGTAGCGCATCTGGTCGATGCCCATGCGCTTGAGGGGGGTGCCGTGGTGGGTCTGGACGTGCACGGCGTCGGGGCGTTTGACCACCGCGTTGGCGAAGTTGACGTTGTTGACCAGGAACTTCGCGCGGCCCAGCACCTCCCAGTAGCGGCGGCTGCCGGGCACCACGTGGTCGGTGCCGGGTGGCAGCAGGCCCACGCGGTCCGGGGCGACGACCCACACCGGGTGGACCTGCGGGGCGAGTTCGGCGAGCTTGGCGGCGATGGCGGCCGGGTTGCAGGCGACGCCGCGGTTCCAGTACGCCGAGAACACCGCGAGGTCGGGGTCGACCGGGCGGGCCAGCGCCCTGCGGTACTGGACGGCGCGGACCTGGGTGCCGAGCTTCCGTCTGCCCGCGCGGAGGGCCGTTCTGGCGGCGCGGCGGGCGTGGTTGGCGCTCTGGAGGGCGCGGTAGCGGGCGTAGGCGTCCTCTTCGAGGAGGGTGCGGCGCAGGCCCTCCGGCCCGGCCGGGTGGCGCAGGCCCGCGGGGCGCAGGCGGCGGGCCGCCTCGGAGGCGCGGTGGAAGAACACGCGCGCGTCGCGCTCCGGCATCCCCGCGCGGACGAAGGTGCGCAGGGCGTCCCGGACCATCAGGTGGTAGAGCACCGCGTGGGGGGCCGTGCGGGTGCGGGTGGCCGCCAGCAGGGCCTCGTAGCGGCCGAGGAGGGCGAGGTGGTCGTCGAGGGTGCGCGGCGCAAGGCTCTCGGGGCGCAGCTCGCGGTGTTCGAAGCCGGGGTGGGTGCAGCAGGCGATCCGCGCGGCGGTGAGCAGGACGGTCTGCGCGGCGTACGCCTCATCGTCGGTGGCCAGGGCGTCGGCGTGGGCGCGCCAGTGCTCCGCGCGTATCAGGCGGTTGCCGAGGAGCGGGGTGAGGCGGAGCAGGGCGGGCAGGCCGTCGAGGGTCAGCTCGGCGCGGCCCGCGCGGGCCAGCAGCCGGCTGTCCCAGGACGGCAGGCCGGAGGTCCGCCAGGCGGTGCGGACGTGGTCGAACAGCAGGACGTCGACGGTGTCGGGGAGTTGGGCGGCGCGGGCCGCCAGCAGGGCCGGGGCGCCCGGCGGGAGGCCGTCCTTGGCGTGCACGAAGTGCAGCCACCGCCCGGACGCGCGGGCCGCCCCCGCCGCCCGGGCCTCGGCGTCCCCGGTGCCGTCCGGCAGTGGGACCAGCACCGCGCCCGGGGCGTGCTCGCGGGCCGTGTCCCGGGCCCAGTCGCCGACCGCGACCACGACGACCTCGGTGTCCGGGGCCGGGTCGGCGGCCACGGAGTCGAGAAGGCCGGCCAGATGGCCCTGGGTGTTCGGGCCGTGGACGACGATGCTGAGCTCGGTTGGCACGGCGGACTCCCTTCACACGTTCGGGTGCCTCACACGGCATGGCCTATTCGGTCATCGTGGCACCAAACCGGCGAAAGGGTTAACCGGGGTTGAGCCGGTCGGGAGGCGGAAGGGGCGCGGCGGGCCCGTGCCGGGGCGGGCTCAGGAGGTGACGGGCTCCGGCGCGGGCTGCGGCGCGGGCTCGGGCTTCGCCTTGGCCTCGGGCGCGGGCTCGGGTGCGGGCTTCGGCTTGGGCTTCGGCTTGGCCGTCTTCTCCCCGGTGAACGCCTCGTACTCCTTCAGCACCTCCTCCGTCGGCCCGTCCATCCGCAGCTCGCCGCGCTCCAGCCACAGCACCCGGTCGCAGGTGTCGCGGATCGACTTGTTGTTGTGGCTGACGAGGAAGACCGTGCCGGCCTCCTTGCGCAGCTCGCGGATGCGGGCCTCGGAGCGCTTCTGGAAGGAGCGGTCGCCGGTGGCCAGCGCCTCGTCGATGAGCAGCACGTCGTGGTCCTTGGCGGCGGCGATGGAGAACCGCAGCCGGGCGGCCATGCCGGAGGAGTAGGTGCGCATCGGCAGGGTGATGAAGTCGCCCTTCTCGTTGATGCCGGAGAAGTCGACGATCTCCTGGTAGCGCTCCCTGATCTGCTCGCGGGACATGCCCATCGCCAGCCCGCCGAGGTGGACGTTGCGCTCGCCGGTCAGGTCGTTCATCAGCGCCGCGTTGACGCCGAGCAGGGACGGCTGGCCATGGGTGTAGATCCGGCCGCTCTCCACGGGCAGCAGCCCGGCGACCGCCTTGAGCAGGGTCGACTTGCCGGAGCCGTTGGTGCCGATCAGGCCGATCGCCTCGCCCTTGTACGCCACGAAGGACACGTCGCGGACCGCGTGCACCCGGCGGACCCCGGCCGCCTTCTCGGTCTGCTTGCGGCGCAGGATGCGGTTGAGCGCGGCGGTCGCGGAGCCGCGGCCCGCGCCGGTGCCGTTGACCCGGTAGACGATGTCCACGTGGTCGGCGATGACGGTGGGGACCTTCTCGGTCTCTGCGGTTTCCGCGGTCTCCGTGGTCTTCGCGGTGGGGATCTTCGCGGGTGCGGAAGTGTGCTCAGCCACGGCCGTACGTCTCCTCAGCCTTCCAGAAGTAGATGAAGCCACCGACCCCGGCGAGCAGGGCCCAGCCCGCCGCGAGCGCCCACACGTGCGGGGGCAGCTGGCTCGCGTGGAAGCTGTCGATGAGCGCGAAGCGCATCAGGTCGATGTAGACGGCGGCCGGGTTGGCCTGGAGCAGTGTGCCCACCCAGCCCGGCAGGCCGGCGTGGCTGCGCAGGACGTGATCGATGCTGAACATCACGCCGGAGGCGTACATCCAGGTGCGCAGCACGAACGGCATGAGCTGCGCGAGGTCCGGCGTCCTGGCCCCCAGCCGGGCCAGCACCATCGAGACGCCGGCGTTGAACGTGAACTGGAGGATCAGCGCCGGGATCGCCAGCACCCAGGACGCGGCGGGCGGCACGCCGAAGGCGAGCAGGATGACGATCAGGGCCGACATCGAGAACAGCAGCTGCTGCAGCTGCTGGAGGCAGAACGAGATGGGCAGCGAGGCCCGCGGGAAGTGCAGGGCCCGCACCAGGCCGAGGTTGCCGGAGATCGCGCGCGTGCCCGCCAGGATGGAGCTCTGCGTGAAGGTCCAGATGAACACGCCCGTGACCAGGAACGGGACGTAGTCCGGCACGCCGTTCCTGGTCTGGAGCAGCACGCCGAAGATCAGGTAGTAGACCGCCGCGTTCAGCAGCGGGGTCATGACCTGCCAGACCTGGCCCAGCTTCGCCTGGCTGTACTGGGCGGTCAGCTTGGCCGTGGCGAACGCGGCGATGAAGTGGCGGCGCGCCCACAGCTGCCGGATGTACTGCGGCAGGGAGGGGCGGGCGCCGCTGACCGTGAGGCCGTGGCGGGCGGCGAGGGCCGCGAGGTCGGCGGGATCGGCGTCGGGCGGGGCCGGGGTGGTGGCCCGGGACGACGTCGGGGGCGGTGTGTCGAGGACCTGGCTCACATCCGCTGCTTTCGGTCGGGGAGGGGGGCGGGGCGGGCGCCGGGGGCGCGCTGCGGTTCGGTGGGCCGTACGTCGGGACGGGACCGTATCGTCGCAACGTGAGCGTAAGCCGATCGAGCGTCGGAACGCAACCGTTTCGTCGTCACGCCCTATGCTGTCCGCATGACGACGAACGCCGACGGCCCCCAGCCGCCCGTGCGCCGCCGGACCCCCGCGGGCGCGGCGGTCCTGCGCGAGGACGTGACGGAAGCCATCCGCGCGGCCGTCTTCGAGGAACTGGCGGCCGTGGGCTACGCGCGGATGTCGATCGAGGGCATCGCCCGCCGCGCGGGCGTCGGCAAGACCGCGGTGTACCGCCGCTGGCGCTCCAAGCTGCACCTGGTGCTCGACGTGGTCTCGGCGCTCGCGGTGCAGGGCCTGCCGGCGCCGGACACCGGCTCGCTGGAGTCGGATCTGCGGCTGCTGTACGAGGTGACGTCCCGCGCCCTGCGCCACCCGGTGGCCTCGCAGATCATCCCCGACCTGCAGGCGGAGGCGGCCCGCAGCCCGGAGATCGCCGAGGCGATGCAGAAGGCGCTGCGGGACGGGCAGGAGGGCGTCGCGCTGAAGATCGTCGGGGCGGCGCAGCGGCGGGGCGAGGTCCGCGCGGGCGTCGACCAGGAGCTGGCCCTCGACCTCATCTCGGGCCCGCTGTACTGGCGTTCGGTGGTCATCCGCAGCCCCAGGCTGCCGAAGGGCTACCTGGCCTCGCTGTCCACCGCGACCGCGGAGGCCCTGAAGGCGCTCTGACTCAGCCTCAGCCGCCCGCGCGGTCCGCCCCGGCCCGTACGGCCAGCCGGTACGCCAGCTCGCTCAACTCGCCCGCCCTCAGCACCCTCCCGAAGCCGGGCAGCGGCACGTGCAGCGGCCCGGTCCACCGCTCGGGTAGCGCGCCGGCCCCGTACACCGCCCCCGCCAGCCCGCCCGTGACGGCCGCGACGGTGTCCGTGTCACCGCCGAGGTCGACGGCGGCGCGTACCGCGTCCTCGTAGGAGGAGGTGGTGCGCAGGGCCCAGACGGCGGAGCCGAGGCAGGGCCAGACCGCGCCGTTGAACTCGGTGGCCTGGTCGGGGTGCCAGTCGGGGGCGAGGACCACGGCGTACCGCTCGCGGTGGTCCGGGTGGACGGCCGCCAGCGCCCCCGGCAGGGCGGCCAGGGGGTCGCCCCCGGCGAGCGCGACGCGCACCAGCTCGTGGAAGACGGCCGTCCCCTCCCAGGCGGCCCGGTCCCCGTGGGTCAGGGCGGCCAGGCGGCGGGCGGCGTCCATGGTGGCGTCCCGGCCCCGGTCCGCGAAGTGGACGGCGGAGGTCGCCGCCCGCATCAAGGAGCCGTTCCCCGCCGCGCGCTGGCTCACCTGGAAGTGCAGCGCCGCGGCCGTGTCCCACGGGTCACCGCCGCTCAGCACCGCCTCCGTCTGGAGCCCGATGTCCTTCGGACCGGCCGCCGCCCAGCGCCGGAACCGCCGGAAGACGTCCGGCAGATCCAGTCCGCCCCGCTCGACCAGCGACTCGCCGACGAGGACGGCCATCTGCGTGTCGTCGGTGGCCTCGCCCGGGTCCCAGCCGCCGCCCCCGCACATCTCGCCGCCCTGCCCCGGGAGGGGGAACCGGGCGGTGAAGGCGCCCTCGGGGCCGAACTCGAAGGGCGCGCCCAGGGCGTCCCCGACGGCGGAGCCGAGGACGGCGCCCACGGCGCGCTCGGCCAGACGTTCGGTCATGCCCGCAGGCTAGTGCCGCGCGGCCCCCGGACGCAGCCGCACCCAGCCCTCCCAGGCGGACGTGATCATGTCCTGGACGTCGTACTTCGCCTTCCAGCCCAGCTCCGCCGCGGCGCGCTCGGCGGAGGCGACGACGCGCGGCGGGTCGCCGGGGCGGCGGGGGGTGACCACCGGCGGGCGGTGGTAGCCGGTGAGGGCGTTGATCCGGTCGATCATCTCGCGCACGGAGACGCCCTCGCCCCGCCCGATGTTGAGGGTCAGGTCGCGGCCGGGCTCGGCCTCCAGGGCGCGGGCCGCCGCCACGTGGGCCTCCGCCAGGTCGACGACGTGGATGTAGTCCCGTACGCAGGTGCCGTCCGGCGTCGGGTAGTCGTCACCGAAGATCCGCGGCGGTGCCCCCTCGGTCAGCTTTTCGAAGACCATCGGGATGAGGTTGGAGACGCCGGTGTCGGCCAGGCCGGGGGCCACCGCGCCGGCCACGTTGAAGTAGCGCAGACAGGCCGTGGACAGGCCGGTCGCGCGGCCGGTGGCCCGGACCAGCCACTCACCGGCCAGCTTGGTCTCGCCGTACGGCGACATCGGCACGCACGGCGTCTCCTCGGTGACCAGGTCCACGTCCGGCATCCCGTACACGGCCGCCGAGGAGGAGAACACGAACGACGGCACCCCGGCCGCCGTGACCGCCTCCAGCAGGACGCGCAGGCCCTCCACGTTCTCGCGGTAGTAGTGCAGCGGCAGGTCCACCGACTCGCCGACCTGCTTCTTCGCCGCGAGGTGCACGACCCCGGTGATCCCGTGCCCGGCCAGCACCCGGCTCAGCCGCTCCCGGTCCAGCGTCGAGCCCACCTCCAGCGGCACGCCGTCCGGGACCCGCTCCGCGATCCCCGTGGACAGGTCGTCGTACACCACGGTCCGCTCGCCCGCCTCGGTCATCGCTCGCACGACGTGCGCCCCGATGTATCCGGCGCCGCCGGTGATCAGCCAGGTCATGTGCGGCCGTCCCCTCGTCGGTCGGCCCCGCGGGGGGCCGGTGGCTGTTTCCGGACACAGTGAAGCAGGCGCGGGGGCAGTGCGTGACCATGCGTGACGCGTTGTCACCGGAAGGTGGACCGTGAGACCCGGGCGGCCGCCCTCAGCGCGACGCCGTCTCCCCCGTCTCCGCCGCCACCGCCGCGTCCAGTGCGCTGGTGAGCCGGTCGAGGCGGTCCCGCAGGGCGCGGATCTCGTCGACGTCGCAGCCGGTCGCGGCGACGATGCGGCGCGGCACCTGCACCGCCCGCTCGCGCAGGGCGGCGCCCTCCTCGGTGAGCCGGACCTCGACCGAGCGCTCGTCGCGGGCGCTGCGCTCGCGGCGCACGAGTCCGGCCGCCTCCAGGCGCTTGAGCAGCGGGGAGAGCGTGCCGGAGTCGAGCCGCAGCCGCTCGCCGAGCCGCTTCACCGGCTGGTCGCCGTCCTCCCACAGCACCAGCATCACCAGGTACTGCGGGTAGGTGAGCCCGAGGTCCTTGAGGATCACGCGGTAGACGCCGTTGAAGGCGCGCGAGGCGGCGTTCAGCGAGAAGCAGATCTGGCGGTCGAGCCGGAGCCAGTCGTCCGCTGGCGTGCTGCTGGTCATGGCTCCAGGGTAGCGCTTGCCCGCCATTTAGTTGTGCACAACTTAATTGTGTGCTCTACTTCAGGTCGTACGGCGGTGACCGGACCGGCCACCGCCCACCCGACTCCCGACCCGAGAGGGATGGTCCCCCATGGACGCGCTCTACACCGCTGTCGCCACCGCCACCCACGGCCGCGAGGGCCGCGCCGTCTCCTCCGACGGCACGCTGGACCTGCCGCTGGCCATGCCGGTGCAGCTGGGCGGCAACGGCCAGGGCACGAACCCCGAGCAGCTCTTCGCCGCCGGCTACGCCGCCTGTTTCGGCAGCGCCCTCGGCCTCGTCGGCCGCCAGGCCAAGGTCGACCTCAGCGACGCCGCCGTCACCGCCGAGGTCGGCATCGGCAAGCAGGGCGAGGGCTTCGCGCTCGCCGTCACGCTGCGCGTGGAGCTGCCCGACACGCTGGACGAGGCGACCGGCCGCAAGCTGGTCGAGCAGGCCCACCAGGTCTGCCCGTACTCCAACGCCACCCGCGGCAACATCCCGGTCGACCTCGTCATCGAGTAACACCGGCATCGCCTGAGACCCGGCATCGAGTGACACCCCGCGGGCGCGGCGCCCGTCACCCGGGCAGCCGCGCCAGCACCTCCCCCGTGCGCCTGCTCCAGGCCACCACGACGGCCTCCTCGGGCACCTCGCGCCAGCGCGTCAGCAGCAGCCAGCGCACGTCGTGGCGGCGGGCGATCGCGGCCCGCTCGGCCGGGGCCGTCGCCGGGTCCAGATAGGTCTCCACGTCGGCGACCCGCCGCAGCCGCTCCCGCTCGTCCACCGCCGCGTCCGGCCAGGTCGGCGCGGCCAGGTTCGGGCCGTGCCCGGCGATGGCGTGCACGGCGTAGTAGCCGTCGGTGATCACCACCTCGCCGGGCCGGATGTACTCCGCGGCCCAGTCGTACGACGGCCAGCGCGGCGGCTGCGCGAAGCCCACCGGGTCCAGCGAGCGCGGCACCACCGCCCCCGCGTGCACGGCGAGGAACGCCACGCAGGCCGCCCCGGCCGCCACCGCCGCCAGCGCCCGCCGCCACACCGGCCAGGGCCGCGGCGCCGCCAGCTCGACGGCGAGCGCGAACTGGAGCGGCACCAGGGTCAGCCCGAGGATCCGCCCGTAGGTGTAGTGGCCGCTGAACCAGCCGTACGCCACCACCGCCACCTCCAGCGCGAACATCAGCACCAGCGGATCGCGCCAGGACTCGCGGCGCGCCCGCAGCCACAGCGCGGGCAGCCCGAGCAGCGCCAGCCCGAACCGCCCGTCGAGATCCCGGTACAGCCGCCGGTGCATGGCGTCCACGCTGGTGTCGCCCGTGAGCGCGAAGACGTCGAAGTACGGCCAGACCGCGGCGACCAGCAGCGCCGTACCCCCGGCCAGCGCCCACCGGCCGGCCACGGCGGGCCGCAGGCCGCGCTGCCACCCGGTCACCAGCGCCACCGCGCCCAGCACCGCCGCCACCGAGGTGATCGGGTGCACCAGCAGGATCAGCCCGTACACCGCGCCGAGCCCCGCGTAACCGGTCAGGCCCGGCAGCCCGCCCGGCCCCACGAACCGCACCGGCCGCCCGTCCCGCGCCAGCGTGCCCGTCCACGCCCACGCCCAGAAGGTCAGCCCGATGGCCAGCGCCGACGGATAGGGCAGCGTGCCGGTCATCGACATCAGCGACAGCCAGCCGCTCCACCAGGCCCGCTCCACGCCCCACAGCAGCGTCATCGCGGCCAGCGCCAGCACCGGCGCCCACGGCCGGGGCGAGAGCACCCGCACGAAACGGTTCAGGCCGGTCAGCAGCACCAGCAGGTTCACCGGCCCGGCCAGCCGCACCACCTCCCAGCCGCTCAGCCCGGTCAGCCGGGCGAACGCGCCCTGGAGGACGGCGTAGGGCGAGTAGTAAGGGCTGCCCGCGCCCGGCAGGTCCGCCGTGGGATGGCGCGGGTGGAGCAGGTCGGCCCGCAGGCGTTCGATGACGGCGGCGTGCTGCCCGGCGTCACAGCACAGCGGCACCCGCCAGTACGCCAGGCACATCACCAGCCAGAACAGCAGGCCGAAGACCTGGAAGGGGGTGGGCCGCCAGACCCGGCCGCGCAGCGCCGTCGCACCGCGCGGGGGCCGCCGGACGAGGACCTGGGCGCTCATCGACCCGCGGGGAAGGTCAGCATTCGAGGCATTTGCCGTATGTTCCCGCCGGGGTCAACGGCATGACCTCGCCTCACCGCATCGAGTGAGCCCGTTCGGCGTGCCCCTGTGCCGGAAGGGCCACCGGCCGCCGCAGCACCGCGTCCAGCAGCAGCGGCACCCCCACCACCGGCAGCAGCCACGCCAGCACGATCAGCCGCTCGCCCCAGATGTTGATGTCCGGATGCCCGGCCTGCGTGAGGATCCCGGTGAACGCCGCCGCGGCCAGGAACACCCCGAACGCGGGCCGCCGCGCCGCCCCCCACGCGCCCGCGGCCAGCGCCGCCAGGAACAGCGGCTGCCACAGCTGCCGGCGCAGCCACTCCATCCAGAAGT
Organism: Streptomyces sp. JB150; assembly: GCF_011193355.1. GTDB lineage: Bacteria > Actinomycetota > Actinomycetes > Streptomycetales > Streptomycetaceae > Streptomyces. Next base: position 2,999,570 of record NZ_CP049780.1, on the reverse strand, counting down.
TCCCCTGCAACTGGAGGAACTCCGGCCAGGGATCGGCCCGGTCCGGCCGCGTGAAGTGATGGGTGAGCAGGTCCTGCACGCTGTCCTCGGTCGACGGATACCCGAGCAGCCGCGCCAGCACCACCGTCAGCACCGCCGCCGCGGCCCCCATGCCCGCCACCGCGAGCACCCCGCACCCCGGCACCCGGCCCCGCCGCCACCGCCGTACGGCGATGAGCGTGCCCGCCGCCGCCAGGCACACCCCGAGGAACAGCGCCTGCGAGTGCTTGACGGTGAACAGCGCCGCGAGCGACCCGGCGACCAGCGCGAGCCCGGCCCGGGACCGCCGCCCGTCCAGGACCAGCGCGCACCCCCACACCGCCGACAGCGTCAGCGCCAGCATCAGGCCCTCCGTCATGGGTCGCATCGCGGTCGTGCCGACCGGCAGGACGTAGTACAGGCCCTGCCCGGTCAGACACAGCGGCACCGGCACGCGCAGCGTCCGCAGCACCAGGAAGACCAGCACCCCGCCCGCGACCGCGATCACCACGCTCGCCGCCCACACGCCCCACACCACACCGAACACGGACACGAACGGCAGCAGCACCACCGGATACCCGGGCCGCGCCTCGAAGATCCGCATGAACCGCTCCGGCATGTACGGCACAGTGTGCCCGCCGGTCTGCCCCGCCCGCAGCCGCCGCTCCACCACCCGCCACTCGTCCGCGCCGCACTCCCGCTTCACGCGCGGCGCCGGATCGGGGCGGTGGAAGCGGACCACGTGCACGTTCTGGTTGCGGTGGGCGAGCGCGGCCCGCCCCGCGCACACGTAGTCGATCGTCGCCGCGGCGGCCTCCCGCTTGGAGTCACCGCGCAGACTCAGCGCGTACGACAGGTAGTTCTTGGTGTCCGGGGTGTCCCGGCCGGTGACGTTCGCCAGCTGCAGCACGGCGAACACCGCGGCCAGGACCAGCACCCAGGTACGCGGACGCCAGGTGTGCGGGCGCGGGCGGGGCATCACGACGCGGTCAGCACGTCGTGATCGGAGGCGCCGGCCGGGGCCGGCAGCGCGACCGGCTCCGGCGTCCACGCCTCCTCGCCGAGCATCAGCGTGCGCACCACCCGCTCGGAGGCGTGCCCGTCGTCGAACTCGCAGAACCGCTCCCGGAACCCGGCCCGCAGCCGCCGCGCGTCCTGGTCCTGCCAGGTGCCCGACGCGAACAGCCACGCCAGCTCGCGGTAGGAGCGCGAGACATGGCCCGGCGGGTCGGCGGTGATGTCGAAGTAGACACCGCGGCTCGCCGCGTACGCCGTCCAGTCGTCGGCGTGGATGACGATCGGCCGGTCCAGGTTGGCGTAGTCGAACATCAGGGCCGAGTAGTCGGTGACCAGCACGTCCGAGGCGAGCATCAGCTCCTCCACGTGCGGCTCGTCGGTGGCGTCGACCAGCACGCCCCGCCGGTGCAGGTCCGTCAGGCCCATCCCGCGCGCGTGACCGGCGGCCAGCGACGGGTGCAGCCGCACCACCAGGGTGTGGTCCTCGCCCAGGTCCTCCGCGAACCGGGCCAGGTCGATCCGGTCGACGTGTCCGCCGCGCCGGTACTCCCGGCGGGTCGGCGCGTACAGCACGACCGTGTTCCCGTCCGGGACGCCGAGGCGCGCCCTCGTCGCCGCCCCCGCCTGCGGGCCCGCGTTCACCAGCACGTCGTTGCGGGGGCTGCCGGAGCGCACCGAGGTGAAGTGGCAGGGGAACGCCCGCTCCCAGGCCAGCTCCGAGTGGCGGTTGGCGACCAGGCTGTAGTCCCAGCGGTCGGCGCGCCACAGCATCTTCGGCACGTCGAACCCGAGCCGGGCGCCCGGCTTGCCCAGCAGATCGGCGCCCATGTACTTCAGCGGCGTGCCCTGGTGGGTGTGGATGTGCACGGTGCCGGGGCGCTTGATGAGCCCGCCCGGCCAGTTGACGTTGTTGACGAAGTACGTGGCCCGCGCGGTGACCCGCTCGTAGGCGGCCGAGCCGAGCACCACGTGCTCCACGTCCTCCGGCAGCAGCGCCGCCGTCTCCTCGTCCTTGACCACCCACACGCCGCGCAGCTGCGGCGCGACCTCGCGGGCCGCCCGGTGGATCGCCGCCGGGTCGCCGAGCACGCCCCGGTGCGAGAACGCCGAGTACACGACGAGGTCCGGGTCCAGCGGGCGGCGCAGCAGCACCGCGCCGCGCGCCCGGCGCACCCCGCCGGCCGCCGCCGCCCGCACCCGCTGGGCCCGCCGCTCCAGCAGCCGCCCGGCCCGCGCCGCCTGCCGCCGGGCCACATAGCCGGCGTAGCCGCGCTCCAGCACCCGGTGCTCCTCGGCGACCGCGGCGCCCTGCGGCTTGTGCGCGCGGAACATCTCGGCCGTACGGCGGAAGAACTCGGCCTTGTCCGACGGCGGCAGCCGGTCCGGCTTGGACAGGATGTCCAGGCAGTGCTCCGCCATCTTCGCGTGCAGGAAGCCCCGCCAGGAGTGCAGCTCCGGACGGGCGTCGACGAACGCGAACACCCGCTCGTACTGCTCGTGGATGTCGAAGTGCTTGCGGCTGGTGGTGGACAGGATGTTGCCCTGGCGGCGCTGCCGGTACTCGACGCACACCCGGTCCAGCGCGGTCATCCGCTCCGCGCTGAGCATCACCGGGAACGTCCACGGCGTGTCCTCGTAGTAGCCGGGCGGGAAGGCGAAGCCGTGCCGCTCGACGAAGTCCCGGCGGTAGACCTTGTTCCACACCACCATCAGCAGGTCCAGCACCTCGGGCCGCTCGGCGGCGCTGAAGACGCCCGCCTCCGCCGCCTCGCCCAGCACCGGCGCCAGCACGTTGCGGCGGGTGCCGCCCCACCAGAACGTGCGGACGTAGTCGAAGATCAGCACGTCCGGGTCGCCGGTCCCGGCCAGCCGGTCGGCCATCGCGCGCAGCGCGCCCGGGGTGAGGGTGTCGTCGCTGTCGAGGAAGAACAGGTAGTCGCCGGTGGCGTGCGGCATCCCCGCGTTGCGGGCCCGGCCGAGCCCGACGTTCTCCGGCAGGTGCACCGCCTTCACGCGCGGATCGCGGGCCGCGTACGCGTCGAGGATCGCGCCGCAGCCGTCCGGCGAGCAGTCGTCGACGGCGATCACCTCCAGGTCGCCGAACGACTGCTCCAGGACCGAGTCCAGGCATTCGCGCAGGAAGCCCTGCACCTTGAAACAGGGAAGGATGATGCTGAAGCGGGGCACGTCAGCTCCTCACGAGGGTCGTCGCGGCGGGGATGCGCTCGGCGAGCGGGACCACCGGCGGGATCGCCTCCGGCGGCTCCCCGAGGAACACCCGGCGCACCACCCGCTCGGCGGCCCGTCCGTCGTCGAACTCGCAGAACCGCTCCCGGAAGGCGGCCCGCAGTTTCCGCGACTCCTCGCCCGCCCAGGAACCGTCCCGGAAGATCCGCGCCAGCTCCTGAGGGGTGTGCGCGACCGGACCCGGCGGGGCCTGCATCAGGTCGAAGTAGACGCCCCGCGTCTCGCGGTAGACGTCCCAGTCGTCGGCGTACACGACGATCGGCCGGTCCAGGTTGGCGTAGTCGAACATGATCGACGAGTAGTCGGTGACCAGCGCGTCGGCGGCCAGGCAGACGTCCTCCGAGGAGCGGTGCGAGGTGACGTCGATGATCCGGCCGGACGCCTTCGCCCCGCCCCGGTCGTAGAAGTAGTGGGCGCGCAGCAGGACGACGACGTCCTCGCCGGCCGCCTCGCAGAACGCCTCCAGGTCCAGGCCGGTCTCGAAACCGGTGTGCCAGTCGCGGTGCGTCGGCGCGTAGAGCACCGCCGTCTTCCCCTCGGGCACGCCCAGCTCGGCGCGCACCCGGGCCACGTCCTCGGCGGTCGCCGTGTAGAAGACGTCGTTGCGCGGATAGCCGTACTCCAGGTGCTCGTACGAGCCGGGGAAGGCGCGCTCCCACATCTGGGTGGAGTGGCTGTTGGAGGAGAGGTTGTAGTCCCAGCGGTCGACCCGGCCCAGCAGCTTGGCGAAGCTGCCGGTCTGCGCGGCCACCACCGGATACGTCGACTGGTCGATGCCCATCTTCTTCAGCGGGGTGCCGTGCTGGGTCTGGACGTGCACGCTGCCCGGCCGTTTGACCACGCCCTCGGCGAAGTTCGCGTTGTTCACGAGGTACTTGGCGCGGGCCAGCACCTCCCAGTAGCGGCGGCTGCCGATCACCGCGTGGTCGACGCCCGCCGGCACGGTGTGTGCCTGGTCGGCCTCCACCAGGAACACCGACCGGATGTGCGGGGCGAGTTCGCGGGCCTTGGCGTGGATCGCGGCCGGGTTGCAGGCGTAACCGCGGCCCCAGTATGCGCAGTACACCGCCAGGTGCGGGTCCAGCGGGCGGCGCAGCTGCCGGCGGTAGAACAGCCGGGTGCGCAGCCCGCGCGGCTGCGGCAGCCGCTCCCCGGCCCGCACCGCCGCCTCCTTGGCGCCGCGCAGCACCCGGAACGCCGTGTACGTGCCGGTCGCCAGCAGCCGGTGCTGGACGCCCACGCTGCCCCCGGGGGTGCGGTGCCCGGCCGGGCGGTGGCGCCGGTACAGCGTGCTCGCCCGGCGGAAGAAGGCGCGGCGGCCGCGCGCCGGCAGCCGGCGGGGGTGCCCGGCCGTCCGCAGCACGGCCGCGAACAGCTGGTCGAACAGGGCGTGCGCCCGCTCGGCGGGCAGCTCCGCAAGGAGCGCGAGCGCGCGCTCGGCCTGGTCGAGGAGGTCCGCGTGGTGCTCGCCGGGCAGGTGCAGCCGGTTGCCCTGCCGCCGCAGGTGATGCCGGACGACCGGCTCGCGCAGGGCCGCGACGCGCTCCGCCCGCGCCATCACGGCCGCGCCGAAACCGATGTCCGTGAAGTGCCCTTCGGGGAAGGTGATGTTGCGCTCGGTGAGGAAGGCCCGCCGGTAGGCCGCGGACCAGGCGGGCAGCTGGACGCCGGTCAGCTGCGGCGCCCGGTCGGGGTGGAAGGCGCCGCCGGACGGGGCCTGGGCGAGCAGCGGTGCCGCCGGCTGGGTGGTCTCGCCCTCCCACCAGGGGGTCCGCTCGTAGCCGAAGAGCAGGACGTCCACGTCGCCGGTCTTCGTCAGCCGCGCGTCCAGCGTGCCGAGCGCGCCCGGCAGCAGGATGTCGTCGCCGTCGAGGAACAGCAGATACGTGCCGGTCGCCGCCCGCATCCCGGCGCCGCGCGCCCCGGCCAGGCCGGCCGGCGGAGGGGAGTGCACGGGGGTCACCCGCGAGTCCCGCTCGGCGTGTGCGGCGGCGACGTCCGCCGCGGGGGAGCCCGGCCCGTCGCACACCGGGATCAGCTCTAAGTCGCCGAAGGACTGTGCGAGGACCGAGTCCAGCGCCTGGGCCAGCCGGCCCGCGACCCCATGGGACGGGACGATGATGCTGAAGCGGGGCATTCTGCTCTTTCCGTGGTTGTGCCGGTCCGGGTCAGACGGGAGGCCCGCGCCGCGGACCGTGCGGGGAACGGCCGGGCCGCCCCGCCGGCCGCCAGGTGGACGGCCGGGCCGGGGTCGGCCGCGACGAACTGCGGGGCATGTGAACTCCCTAAGATGAAACGGTCATCGGCGGCCGTCGGTGACGGTGGGCGGACCAGAAGGTTGCGGCACGGTGGCCAGCGGCGTGCGCGGCCGGGCGGCGGCGGCCGACGGCACCGGGTGGCGCTCGGCGAGCGGGATCACCGGCGGGAGCGCCTCCGGACCCTCCCCGAGCAGCACATGCCGCACCACCCGCTCGGCGGCGCGCCCGTCGTCGTACGGGCAGAAACGCTCCCGGAACGCGGTGCGCAGCTGGGTGGAGCGGGAGCCGCGCCAGTGGCCGGTGGCGAAGATGTCGATCAGCTCGTCCTCGCTGCGCGCCAGCGCGCCCGGCGGGAAGGCACGCAGGTCGAAGTAGGTGCCGCGGGACGCCTGGTACGCCGCCCAGTCGTCGTCCGGGCTGTGGATCACGATCGGGCGGTCCAGGTTGGCGTAGTCGAACATGATCGACGAGTAGTCGGTGACCAGGGCGTCCGAGGCCAGGCACAGCTCCTCCACGCTCGGGTGGCCGGTGACGTCCACGACCCGGCCGCCGGTCGCGGCGAGCGGACCGCCGTGGCGGGCGTGCGCGCGGGCCAGCACCATGAAGCGCGGGCCCAGCCGGCGCACCACGCGGTCCAGGTCGAGGGCGGTGCGCTGGGTGCGGCGGTGGTCGCGGTAAGTCGGCGCGTACAGGATCGCCACCGTGCCGTCCGGGATGCCCAGCGCCTCGCGCAGCCGGGTCACGTCCGCCGAGGTCGCCTGCTGGAAGACGTCGTTGCGGGGTGAGCCGTACTCCAGCGTGCGGTAGCGGCCGGGGAAGACGCGCTCCCAGGTCAGGGTGGAGTGGCGGTTCGCGGACAGCACGTAGTCCCACTGGTCCACGCCGCGCAGCAGCCGGGCGAAGTCCGTCTCGCGGGCCGCCGCCGGGCGCTCCTGCAGGTCGAGGCCCATGTGCTTGAGCGGTGTGCCGCGCAGCGTCTGCACGAAGACCTGACCGGGCCGCTTGACCAGCCGGTGACCGAAGTCGGCGTTGCCCACCAGGTACCTGGCGCGGGCCAGCGCCGTCCAGTACGCGGCGGTGCCCGGGGTGAGGCGGCGGGTGCCGGCCGGGACGGTGTGCTGGTGCTCGGGGCGGGCGATCCACGCGGTGCGGATGTGCGGCGCGTGCGCGCGGACCGCGGCCTCCAGCGCGCCCGGGTCGCAGCCGTGGCCGCCGCCCGGGGACACGGCGAACACCGCCCGGTCCGGCTTCAGGGGCAGCCGCAGCTGGACGCGGTAGTGCAGCCCCAGCGCGGCGTCGCGTCCGGCGCGGGCCAGACCCCGGGCCAGCATCCTGGCCCGGCGGCGGACGGCGAGGGCGAGGTGCACGGCGCGGAAGGTGCGGTGCGCGCCGAACCGCACGAACGCGTGGCGCAGCCGGGCGCGCCGTGACACCGGGGCGCCGATGGGGGTACCTCCCCGCTCGGGCGAAGCCGAGAGCTTGGGGGGCCGGTAGCGGCGGTAGTGGGCGCGGGCGCGGCGCAGGAACGCGGCGCGGCTGCGGCGCGGCAGCCGGTCCGGCTTGCGGTACACCAGCATCAGGTGGTCGACCATGCGCCGGAACAGCAGCGGCCGCCACCGGGCGAGTTCCGGCCGCTCCTCCAGATAGGCGAACACCCGGTCGTACTGCTCGAAGATGTCGAAGTGCTTGTCGCTGGTGGTGGACAGGATGTTGCCGCGCCGGCGCTGCCGGTAGTGCACGCAGACCCGGTCGAGGGTGGCGAGGGTCTGCGCCGTCATCATCACCGGGTACGTCCACGGCGTGTCCTCGTAGTAGCCGGGCGGGAAGGCGAAGCCCTCGCGCTCGACGAACTCCCGCCGGTACGCCTTGTTCCAGGCCACCATCAGCAGCCGCAGCAGACCGGGCCGGTCCTCCAGCCGGAACGGGGCCGGGCCCTGCTCGGTGAGCTGGGCCGCGGCCTTGTTGCGGATCGCCTCACCGGTCCAGTAGGTGCGCGCGTAGTCGTAGACCAGGACGTCCGGTTCGCCGGTCTCCTTCAGCCGGTCGGCGATGGCGCGCAGGGCGTCCGGGGTGAGGGTGTCGTCGGAGTCCAGGAAGATCAGGTAGTCGCCGCTCGCCTCGGCCATCCCGGCGTTGCGGGCGGGGCCGAGGCCGCCGTTCTCCGGCAGGTGGACGGCCTTCACCCGCGGGTCACGGGCCGCGAACTCGTCGATGATCCCGCCGCAGGCGTCCGGTGAGCAGTCGTCCACCGCGATCAGTTCGAGATCGGGGTACGACTGCGTGAGCACCGATTCCAGGCACTGGTGCAGGTACGCCTGAACCTGGTACGCGGGGACGATGACACTGAACCTGGGCAAGGGGACATCCAAGGGTCGGCGGGTCTGCTCGGGCGTTCTGCCCGGGAACGGCCCGCGGCGCCCAGGAGTTACGGTCCGTACGGCATGTGGGGGAATCGCGGTGAACGCGCGAGGGCGGGCCGGTGAGACCGGCCCGCCCCGCTGAAATGCCGTATCGCGTCCGCTACTTGACGGCTCCCGCCATCACGCCCGACACGAACTGCCGCTGGAAGGCGAAGAACACCGCCAGCGGCACCACCATCGAGATGAACGCGCCCGGCGCCAGCACGTCGATGTTGTTGCCGAACTGCCGTACCTGCGTCTGCAGCGCGACCGTGATCGGCTGGCTGCCGGCGTCCGTGAACACCAGCGCCACCAGCATGTCGTTCCACACCCACAGGAACTGGAAGATGCCGAGACTGGCGATCGCGGGCCCGCCCAGCGGCATCACCACCCGGGCGAACAGCCGCAGTTCACCCGCCCCGTCGAGACGGGCGGCCTCCAGCAGCTCGCGGGGGATCTCCGCGAAGAAGTTCCGCAGCAGGAACACCGCGAACGGCAGACCGAACCCGACGTGGAAGAGGATCACGCCCAGGATGGAGCCGAACAGCCCGATGTTGCCAAACAGTTCGGCGATCGGGATCAGCGCCACCTGCACCGGCACCACCAGCAGCCCCACCACGGCCAGGAACCACCAGTCGCGCCCCGGGAACTCCATCCACGCGAACGCGTATCCCGCCAGCGCGCCGATCACCACGACCAGCACGGTCGCCGGGACCGTGATCAGCACCGTGTTGACCAGTGAGTCGGTGATGTCGCCGTTCTCCAGCAGCTTCTCGTAGCTGTCGACGGTGAGCTGGGCGGGCTCGGTGAACACCGTCCACCAGCCGCTCTCGTTCATCTCCCGCGGGCTGCGCAGCGAGGACAGCAGCAGCCCGATGGTCGGCACCAGCCAGAACAGGCCCACCACGATCAGGAAGACCCGTACGGCGCCGCCGCTCAGCTTCTCCACCAGCCGGCCACCGAGCGACTGCCGCGGCGGCGCGGACGGCCCGGCCGCCGGCCGCCCGGACAGCTTGGTCGTCGCCGTCATCGCCGTACCTCCCGCCTGAGCCGCCGGACGTTGAACCACATCACCGGGATCACCAGCAGCAGCAGGAACACCGCGATGGCGCTGGCGATGCCCGGCTGGTCCTCGGCGAAGCCCTTGCGGTACAGCTCCAGGGCGAGCACGTTCGCGTCGTCCTGCGAGGAGCCCGGCGCGATGATGAAGACCAGGTCGAACACCTTCAGCACGTTGATCATCAAGGTGACGGTGACGACCGCGAGGACGGGCGCGAGCAGCGGCACGGTGACCCGGCGGAACACCTGCCACTCGTTGGCGCCGTCCACCCGCGCCGCCTCCAGCAGCTCCCGCGGCACCCCGGCCAGACCGGCCGCGATCAGCACCATCGCGAACCCCGCCCACATCCAGATGTACGACCCGATGATGGCGGGCGTGACGAGCGACGGGCCCAGCCAGTCCAGGCCGTTGTACGGCTCCTTGAAGTTGTCGGCGGGCAGCCGCAGCAGCGCCCCCTCGGCGGAGGCGGGCAGCGTGAACGTGCCGTCGGCGGCGGCCGTCGCCGAGGCGACCACCTCGCCGTCCTTCACCGCCTCGATCCGCATCCCGGCGTAGCCGGTCTCGGACGCGTCGGGCGCGTTCAGGGCGCCCACGCCCTTGCCGCGGGTGAAGTCCTGCCAGGTGGTGCCGGTGATCTTCCCCGGTTCCGCCTGCGGCTTCGCGGCCGGCTTCGCGTCGTCCGGCATCAGGTCCGGCGCCACACCCACCAGGGGCAGCGACACCGGCTCACCCGCGCGGACCGCCTCCTTGGTGACGAACGCGCCCCCGCCCGCCGGCCGCAGCGGCGACTCCCGCCCCGGGTGGGCGTTCGGGAACGCCGACGACTGGGCGAACGTGTCGTGCACGCCCACCCACACGGCGTTCGCGACGCCCTTGTCCGGGTCCTGGTCGTACACCAGCCGGAAGATGATGCCCGCCGCCAGCATCGAGATGGCCATCGGCATGAAGACGACCAGCTTGAACGCGGTGCCCCAGCGCACGCGTTCGGTGAGCACCGCGAAGATCAGCCCGAGCGCCGTCGCCACGGTCGGCGCGAACACCACCCAGATGACGTTGTTCTTCAGCGCGGTGCGGATGCCGTCGTCGGTGAACAGGGCCTGGTAGTTGTCGAATCCGGCGAAGCCGTCGCCGGACTGGTCGTAGAAGCTGCGGACGACCGAGTACCCGATCGGGTAGACCACGAGCGCGCCGAGCAGCACCAGCGCGGGCAGCAGGAACAGCGCCGCGATGGTGGTGCGGGTGCCGGTCACGCTCTTGCGCTTGCCAGGGGCGGCGGGGGCCCCGGGGACCCCCGCCGACGGTGCCGGCGACGTCATCGCCGGCTCAGTTCCCGTACGCCGCGGCCGCGTCGGCCTCCAGCTTGCGCTGGGCGCCCGCGACGTCCTTCGGGTTCTTCAGGAAGTCCTGCAACGCCTTCCACTCGCCCTTGCCGGGCGTGCCGCCGAAGGCCTGCGGGGCCTGGTCGGACATGTCGAAGCGGAAGTCGTCACCGGCCGCGATCAGCGACTTGGCCATCTCCTGCTGCACCGCGTTCGGATAGGCCTTCGGGTCGACGTTCTTGTTCGGCGACAGGTAGCCGCCGAGCTTCGCCTGGATGGTCGCCGCGTCCGGGGAGGCCAGGAAGGTCGCCAGCGCCTGCGCGGCCTTGGAGTCCTCCAGGATCACCGCCGCGTCGCCGCCCGAGACGACGGGCGCGGTGTCACCGACGGCGGGGAAGGGGAAAACCTTCGCGTCGGTGCCGACCTTCGCCTCCGTCTCGGCGATGTTGACCTGCACGAAGTCACCCTCGTACACCATGCCCGCCTTGGGCTGGTCGCCGCCGGTGAAGGTCTGGGTGACGGACGCCGGGAACTCGGTCTGCAGCGCGCCGCTCGCGCCGCCCGCCAGGTACTCCTGCTTGCCCCAGATCTGCGCGAGCGTGGTCAGCGCCTCCTTCACGGAGGGGTCCGTCCACTTGATCTCGTGCTCGGCCAGCTGGTCGTACTTCTCCGGGCCCGCCTGCGAGAGGTACACGTTCTCGAACCAGTCGGTCAGCGTCCAGCCGTCGGCGCCGCCGACGGAGAACGGGGTGACACCCGAGTCGTAGATGGTCTGCGCGGTGGTCAGCAGTTCGTCCCAGGTCCCCGGCTCCTGCGCGCCCGCGTTCTCGAAGACCTGCGTGTTGTACCAGATCAGAGACTTGTTGGCGGCCTTGTAGTAGACGCCGTACTGCTTGCCGTCGACCTGGCCGATCTCCTGCCAGCCCGGCGAGAAGTTCTTCTCCAGCTCCGCCTGCGCCTCCGCGCCCAGCGGCTTCGCCCAGCCCTTGTCCACGGCCTGCTTGATCGCGCCGGGCTGCGGCAGCATCGCGATGTCCGGCGGCTGACCGCCGGCGATCTTCGAGCCGAGGAAGTTGATGATCGGGTCCTGCGCGGGGACGAAGGTGACCTTCGCGCCCGTGCGCTTCTCGAACTCCGCGAGCACCTTCTTGAAATTGGCCTGCTCCGGGCCGGTCCAGACGGCGGCGACCTCCAGGGACTCGCCGTCGAGCTTGGGGAGTTTGACAGTGGCGGTGGTCTTCGTGGCGTCGCCCCCGCCCTCGGTCGGGCTGTCCTTCTCGTCCTCGCCGCCACACGCGGTGAGCGTGAGCGCTCCCGCGAGCAGGGCCGCGGCGATCCGCGCCGCCCTGCGTGTCGTCGTCCGGCTGGTGCTGCTCTCGCTGTGCATCACGGCCCCGTTCTTCGTTCCTCGTCGAACGTCCAGCACTGATCCGTATGCTCTGTGAGCACTGGTCTACGCCGCGTCAACGAGGTCGGCAAGGGCGCGAACCCTGTAAAGGGGGTGATCGTGACCGCGCTGTGACTCGGGCGGGTGCGGGTGTGGGCGCGGCCGGGTGCGGCCGGGCGCGGGGTGGCTTGGGCGGCGGGGGCGCGCCGGGGCGCGGCGGGGCGTGCGGGGGCGTGCCGCCGCTTGGGCGTACCCGGGGTGAGGCGTGCCGACGTCTGGCGGACCGGTGGCGGGGTGTGTCGCCGTCCGGGCGGACCGGGGGGCGCCGGCACGGTGGGCCGTCACAGCAGGGACGGCACCTCCGACGCCGACACCTCCCGGGCCGCCCGCTCCAGCGCGCTCGCCAGCAGCGCCAGGTCCGTCGGCCCGTTGCCCAGCTCGCGTACCGGGCGGCGGGCCGGCGGGTCGCCCATGCGGTGCCAGTCCAGCGGCACGACCGTCGGCCGCAGGGTCGCCGTGCGCGGGATCCGCCCCGTGACCCGGCCGCCCTGGAACGGCGTGACCTTCCCGTCCGCGCCGGTCAGCCGCCCGCGCCCCGGCGCCGGCTCGTCCGGGCCCGCCGCCGGCGCGTCCAGCACGATCCGCAGCCGCGCCCGCCGCGACGCCTCCGACTCGGCCGTACGATCGCCCGGGCCGGCCGCCGCCACGAGGTGCACCCCCAGCCGCTCGCCCTCGCGGGCCACCGCCTCCAGGGCCCGTACGACCGACCCGGCCGCGGGGCGTCCCGGCGAGCCGAGCGGGGGCGCAACCAGCGCGTCGAGATCGTCCACGACCACCACGAGCCGCGGCAGCGGCGGCGCGACGTCCGCCGTGCGGCGGGCCGCGCTCGGGCGCAGGCGCAGGGTGGAACTGGGCGGGGTGTCGAGGTCGGCGGCGCCGGTGGTGCCGGGGGCCGTGCCGTGGCCGGGGGCCTGCGGCGGGGTTTGTGCCGGAATGCGGGCCGCGCTCTGTCCCGAGGAGTGTTCCGCTGCCGGTCCCGTGCCGTGAGCCGTGCCCAGGCCCGGTTTCGGTCCGGGCTGCCGGCCCGGTGCCTGGCCCGCCGGCCGGCCCGCCCGCTGGGCGACCATCCGGCCCGCCAGCTCACGGCCGGTGTGCCACTCGGTGAAGTCCGACCGGCCCAGCAGTTCGGCCCGCCGCTTCAGCTCGGCGCTCAGCGACTGCGCGAACTCGCGCATGCGCACCGGGTCGTTGGCGGTGAGGTGGGTGGTGACGTGCGGTACGTCCGTACAGACGCGCAGCCCGTCGCCGTGCGCGGTGCCCGTGCCCACGGTGTCCCGGCCGTCCATCAGGACGATGCCCAGCCGGTCGGGGCGCTCGGCGGCGGCCAGCGAGGCGACGATCGCCCGCAGCAGCTCCGTACGCCCGCTGCCCGCCGGGCCCTCGATCAGCAGGTGCGGGCCGTCCGCCGCCAGGTCCGCGCACGCCGGCCCGCGCGGACCGGCGCCGAGCACCGCCCACGCCCGTCCGCCGAGCGCGCGCGTGTCGTCGGCCGCGTCCGCCCAGCGGGCCATCAGCGACGCCGGGGTGGCCCGGGCGAGGCCCAGCTCGTCCAGCAGTCGGGCCGACTGCGGCAGCGGGGCGGACACCCGCGCCTGCCGCTCGCCGCCGGTGCCGTCCGGGCGCAGCGGGGCCAGCGCCCGCGCGAACCGTTCCGCCCAGGCCGGGGAGACGGCGTCGACGGTGGCCACCGTGCCGTGCCCGACCGGCCCCGCCGGGGCCACCCGCAGCAGCCGCAGCGCCGTGGCCACGTCACCGCTGAGCAACGCCACCGCGCCGCACCGGCGGAACACCGGCACCGCCGCGCAGGCCGCCTCGTACGTCTCCGTCACCGGCGACGCGGGCGACGCGGGGGCCGTCTCCGCGAGGCACACCACATGGATGCCGGCCCGCGGTCCCTCCGCCGCCAGCCGCGCGAGCGCGTCCCGCAGCCCGGCGCTTCCCGGATCGCCGTCCACGACGACGACCGTGTACGACCCCGGAGAGCCCGCCTCGGAGCCGCCGTGCCGCGCCCAGGAGGGCCGCCGCTGCGGATCAGGGACGGTGCGGGGGGCGGTGGGAGCGGGGTGCGCCGCCGCGGGGCCCTGGTCGGCGGGGCCCTGGACAGCGGGAGCTGCGGGGGCTGCCGCCTGGGCGGGAAGGGCTCCGGCCGGAAGGCAGCCGCGCGCGGCTGCGGCGGGCTCGGCGCCGGCGGGTACGGCGGGGTGCCGTGGGCCGGCTGCCGGGGCGGCTCCGCCGGGGGACGCGTAGGGCGAGCCGCTGCCCGGGCGGGGCGTGCCGCCCGGCAGACCTTGCGCTCCCGCGCGGGGGGAGCCCGGGACTCCCTGTGCCGCCGCGCGGGGGTCGCCTGCCGGGGCGGGCACCGCCGCGTGGGTGCCCGTCGAGCCATGGGTGGTCCCGTGGCCGCCACCCCTCGGTCCGTGCCCGGCCGGTGCCGCGCCGGCCGCGCCGGGCCGGCCGGGGGCCGCCGCGGCGCCGTCCGTGTCGGCGGGTGCCTCGGCACGCGGCCGGTCGGCCGGTCCGGGCTTGCCCGCTGCCGGGTACGGCGTACGGCCGCCGCCCGTGAGGTGGTGGCCGGGGAGGGCCTGCGGGCCGTCGGCAGGAGCCGCGCCCGCGGGTGCCGGGTACGCCTGACCGGTGCCCGCGCGGGTGGCGCCCGTCGGGCCGGACGGCAGTGCGCTTTGGGCCTCGGTGTCCGTCTCCGCAGGCAGCAGGCCGCTGTCCGCGTGACCCGCCGCCGTCCCCGGTTCCCGCGCCGCCGTGCCCTGGCCGGTGTCGGCCGGCGTCCGTGCAGGCGTGGCGTCGGCTGCCGGCGCCGGGAGCACGGACGTGAGGTGGTCGTCCAGGCGGCGCAGCAGTTCGTCGGTGCGGGTCGCCGCCTGCTCGCGGTCGTAGGCGAGGAGGAGGCGGCAGTCCTGGCCGTGGCCGGGGCGGACGTGGGGCAGCCAGCCCAGCCAGGACCACTCGGCGGTGCGGTCGGCCACCGAGCGCGAGTGATCCGTGCTGATGAGGACGATCTCGAGGGTCGTGGGGGAGTGCAGCGCGGCCAGCTGTGCCAGCACCGCGCGGGCCACCCCGGCGAGCCGCGGGCGCGGTCCGGCCAGGCCGAGCGCGCCCGCCTCGCGCAGATCCGCGGTCACGGGCACGGCGGGCAGCAGTTCGGAGCCGTCGGGCGCCGCGCGGTCGGCCGTACCGAGCCGTACCGTCAGCGCCTCCGGATGCCCGGGCCCGCGCTCCCACAGCCGGGGGCCGGGGCCGAGAGCGGTCAGCAGCAGGGCGGCCGGATCCGGCCAGGTCTCCGGCAGCCGGGGACCGGCCGCCGGGGCGGGCAGCGGGGCACCGCCCGCGTCGTCGTACGCCGTCGGGCCGTCCGTCGCCGCAGGCTCGCCGCGCCCGCCGGTGAGCCGGCGCGCCCACGCGCCGATACCGCCGCGCCGGCGCCCGGCCTGCGGCGACCGCTGCGCGTCCGCGTCGTGGGGCTGCCCGTCGGAGTGGGCGGCCGGTGCGCCCGCGAGGCCGGGCACGCCCTGCCGTCCGCCGTGCGTGGTGCCGTCGCCGAGCGGCGGCTGAGCGGTCGCGGGCGGCACGAGCGGGGCGGCCGGGGAGCCGGGCGCACGGCCGGGGCGTCCGCCCGGGACCGCCTCGGCGGCTCGCGGTGCCCGCCCGCCGTCCTCCTGGTCCGTCCGCACGCTCTGCGGGGTCCGTGCGTTCCCGGCCGTCCCCGCGCGGTCCGGGGCCGGTCCGCCCTGGGCGGTGCCCTCGCCCCGTTCCTCCCGGGGCGCCGCGCCCTGGCCCGGTACGACCGGGGGGCGTACGGGCGGCCCGGCGGGGGCGTGGTCCTGCGCGGCCGCCGGGCCGGGGCCGGGGCGCTGCCCGGCGACCGGGGCGGGGGCGTCCGCGCGGGTGTGGCTCTCCGGGGCCTGCGGCAGGCCGGCCGACGGGGCCACGGACGCCGGCATGGGCACGGACACGGGCGCCACGCGCACGTGCCCCTCCCCGTCCGGTGCCGTGGCGAGCCGGCCCCCCGGCCCGCCGGCGGGGGCGAGACGCAGGGCGGACTCGCCGAGGCGCAGCAGCGCGCCCGGCGTGAACCGCACCGGGCGGGCGCCCACGCGCGTGCCGTCGAGGGTGGTGCCGTTGGTGGAGCCCAGGTCGGCGACGGTGACGCGGCCGTCGGGGGAGAGCGTCACCGCGCAGTGCAGGCGGGAGACGTCCGGGTCGTCGAGCGGGACGTCGGCGGCGGCGGAACGGCCGATCTCGATCCGGCCGCCGTGCAGCAGGTGGACCCCGCCCGCGTCGGGCCCCGCGACCACGTCGAGCCGGGCCGGGGCGTCCTCCACCTCGGGGTGCGGTTCGGGGTCGGCGGGCGCGCCCAGGGAGAGCACGGCGCCGTCCAGCAGCGGGGGCTCGCCGAGGGTGCAGCGGCGGTCGTCGAGGCGCTCCGCACCGGCGTACAGCACCACGGGGCCCGGCTGCGCGGCGTCGCCGGTGACCGCCGAGGCCAGCGCCGAGGCGACCGCCGAGAGGGCGGTGCCGGCGGGCGCGGTGACCAGCACGTCGCGGCTCGCGGCGCGGCCACGCGCCTCAGCCGAGGGCGGGCCCAGCGGGTCTACGACGGTCAGCCGGATCTGCATCGCCGTCAGCGGTCCCTTCTGCGCGGGCGCGGAGGGTCCCCCCACCCCACACGAGCACGTCGGCCAGTAACTCCCCGCATCCTCGCACCTGTCACCGACAACACGCCCGCCGCTCCGGGACAAGTGATCTTGATTGGTCGGCTCTGCCCGCAAAAGTGCCTGACCGCGACGGGGGTGGCGATCACTTGAGATCGGTCACGTCCGCTTTCGGCAACCTGGCGACCGAGGTGAGCGTCTTTCCTCCACAACGTGTGCCGAACGTGTACGGGACCGGCGGCGCAGCAGCCACGGCCAGTGCCACGGGTACCGCCACACCAGGGCCACAGGAAGACGACAGCCCGGCTGTCGCACCTCGGCACTACAGTGGTGCGGAACGAGACACGGACAGACACACAGGCAAGGCAAGCAGCTAGGGAGCGCGTGACGTGCGGCCAGTCGGCAGCAAGTACCTGCTCGAGGAGCCGCTCGGACGCGGCGCCACGGGCACCGTCTGGCGAGCCCGCCAGCGGGAGACCGCGGGCGCCGAGGCGGCCGTGCCCGGACAGCCCGGCGAGACCGTCGCCATCAAGGTCCTCAAGGAGGAGCTGGCGAACGACCCGGATGTCGTGATGCGGTTCCTGCGGGAGCGCTCGGTGCTGCTCCGCCTGACCCATCCCAACATCGTCCGGGTGCGCGACCTGGTCGTCGAGGGCGATCTGCTCGCCCTGGTCATGGACCTCGTCGACGGCCCCGACCTGCACCGCTACCTGCGCGAGAACGGCCCGTTCACGCCGGTCGCCGCGTCCCTGCTCACCGCCCAGATCGCCGACGCCCTCGCCGCCAGCCACGCCGACGGCGTGGTGCACCGCGACCTGAAGCCGGCGAACGTCCTGCTGAGGCAGGACGGCGACCGGATGCACCCGATGCTGACTGACTTCGGCATCGCCCGGCTGGCCGACTCGCCCGGCCTCACTCGCACCAGCGAGTTCGTCGGCACGCCCGCGTACGTGGCGCCGGAGTCCGCAGAAGGCCGCCCGCAGACCTCCGCGGTGGACGTCTACGGCGCGGGCATCCTCCTGTACGAGCTGGTCACCGGCCGCCCCCCGTTCGCCGGCAGCTCCGCCCTGGAGGTGCTGCACCAGCACCTGAGCGCCGAACCGCGCCGCCCCTCCACCGTCCCCGAACCGCTGTGGACGGTCATAGAGCGCTGCCTGCGCAAGAACCCCGACGAGCGCCCCAGCGCCGAGAACCTCGCGCGCGGCCTGCGGGTCGTCGCCGAGGGCGTCGGCGTGCACGCGAACTCCGCGCAGATCGCCGCCGCCGAGAACGTCGGCGCGCTGCTCGCCCCCGACCCGGCCCCCACGGCGGTGCCCGGCACCCCGGGCGCGGCCGACCCCACCCAGGTGCTCCCGCACGGCTCCGCGCCCGGCGCCTACGACCCGAACGCCGCGACCAGCGTGCTCCCGCACACCGGGGGCCCGGTCGGCGCCGCCGACCCCACCGCCGTCCTGCCGCACACCGGCGCCGCCGACCCCACCGCCGTCCTGCCGCACACCGGCGCCGCCGACCCGACGGCCGTCATGCCGCCGGTGCCCCCGCACCAGGCGGGACAGGGTCAGGACCCCGGCGGACAGGGCGGCGAGCATCCCTGGCAGACCCAGCTGCGCGCCGCGCGGGACCGCAACGAGCAGACGCAGGTCCAGTACCTCGACCCCAGCGAGGACCCGCTGCGCCGCCGCCCCCAGCGGCAGGTCGCCCGCCCGCAGCAGCAGCCGCAGCGCCCGCAACCCGGCCCCCAGCAGGGCCCGCAGCCCGGCTACGGCTACCCCCAGCAGCAGCACCAGCAACAGCAGCCGCAGCCGTACACGCCGCGCCGTACCCCTCAGCCCCAGCAGCCCCCCCAGCCGCAGCAGCCGCAGCGGTACGCCCCGCCCGCCCCGCCGGAGCCGCAGCGCCCCGCGCGGGAGCCGCGCCCGCCGCGTCAGCGCAGCGCCAACCCGATGCGCATCCCCGGCCTGGGCTGTCTGAAGGGCTGCCTGTTCACGATCGTCGTCCTGTTCGTGGCCGGCTGGCTGATCTGGGAGCTGAGCCCGCTGCAGGACTGGATCGGCACCGGCAAGGGCTACTGGGACCAGCTCACCGACTGGGTCGGCTCGGTGGCCGACTGGGTCGGCGACCTCGTCGGCTCCGGCTCCGGATCCGGCACCGGGACCGGCTCCGGTCAGTGACCGGCCCGGCGAAGCCGGTGACGAGCCTGCCGATTTGTCGACACCCGGGGGGTGATTTCCGGCTCCACGGTGAAGGCCGGTCCCCCGGACGCGTAGTTTTAGCGACAACACGCGTCTGTAGGAGCAGTCTTGGCACGGAAGATCGGCAGCCGGTACACCGCGAACCAGATCCTGGGACGGGGCAGCGCCGGCACGGTGTGGCTCGGCGAGGGGCCCGAGGGCCCCGTCGCGATCAAGCTGCTGCGCGAGGATCTGGCGTCCGACCAGGAACTCGTCGGACGCTTCGTCCAGGAGCGGACGGCCCTGCTCGGGCTCGACCACCCGAACGTCGTCTCCGTCCGTGACCTGGTGGTCGACGGCAACGACCTCGCCCTGGTCATGGACCTCGTCCGCGGCACCGACCTGCGCACCCGGCTGGAGCGGGAACGGCGGCTCGCCCCCGAGGCGGCCGTCGCGATCGTCGCCGACGTGGCGGACGGCCTCGCGGCGGCCCACGCGGCCGGGGTCGTGCACCGCGACGTCAAGCCGGAGAACATCCTGCTGGACATGCAGAGCCCGCTCGGACCGGGCGGCGCGCACCGCGCCCTGCTCACCGACTTCGGCGTCGCCAAGCTGATCGACACCCCGCAGCGCACCCGCGCCACCAAGGTCATCGGCACCCCCGACTACCTGGCCCCCGAGATCGTCGAGGGCCTGCCCCCGCGCGCGTCCGTCGACATCTACGCCCTCGCCACCGTCCTCTACGAGCTGCTGGCCGGCTTCACCCCGTTCGGCGGCGGCCATCCGGGCGCGGTGCTGCGCCGCCACGTCACCGAGACCGTGGTCCCGCTCCCCGGCATCCCCGAGGAGCTGTGGCAGCTGATCGTGCAGTGCCTCGCCAAGGCCCCCGCCTCCCGGCTGCGCGCCTCCGAGCTGGCCGCCCGGCTGCGCGAGCAGCTGCCGACCCTGGCCGGGATGCCGCCGCTGGACGTGGACGAGCCGGACGTCGACGCCGCCGAGCCCGCCGAGGAGGCCCCCGCTCCCGCGCCGGGCGCTCCCAGGCCTCCCGCCCGGCAGCGCCGCGGCGCGGTCTCCCTGGTCCCCGGCGCCTCTCCCGACTCCAACCGGGACACCCACACCTCCATGCGGGTCCCCGCCCCCGACGAGCTGGCGGGCGGCGCCCACGGCACCGCTCGCGCCCCCCGCGCCGCCGGAGCCCCCCGCCCCGGCTCCGCCCGCAACCGCGCCGCCACCCGCCGGCGCCGCCTCACCCTGGGCGCCGCCGCCGTGGCCCTCGCCGCCGCCATCGGCACCGGCACCTGGCTCGCCACCTCGGACGACGAGCCGGGCGGAACCCCACAGGACACGAAGAACTCGGCTCCGGAGATGCCGTAGCGGCCACATCCGGACCGGGGCTCGTGAAAAGCAGCCCGTCCGGCGTTTGAGGACGAGGCCCGTTCAGGGCCGAAGCGGGGGTCTGGGGGCGGCAGCCCCCAGCGAGGCCCGCACCGACGCCGGGTACGTCACAACCGGCCTCAGCCACGGCACTGGCAAACCGGCGGAGCCGTTACGCTGGGAGCGTGGCAGTCGTCGATGTATCCGAAGAGCTCAAGTCCCTCTCCTCGACCATGGAGTCGATCGAGGCCGTTCTGGACCTCGACAAGATGAGGGCAGACATCGCCGTGCTCGAGGAGCAGGCGGCCGCGCCGTCCCTGTGGGACAACCCGGACGAGGCGCAGAAGATCACCAGCAAGCTCTCCCACCTCCAGGCGGAGGTGAGGAAGGCCGAAGCCCTGCGCTCGCGGATCGACGATCTCGCCGTGCTCTTCGAGATGGCCGAGGAGGAGGACGACCCGGACACCCGTGCCGAGGCCGAGTCCGAGCTGGCCGCCGTCAAGAAGGCGCTGGACGAGATGGAGGTGCGCACGCTCCTGTCCGGCGAGTACGACTCCCGTGAGGCGCTCGTCAACATCCGCGCCGAGGCGGGCGGCGTCGACGCCGCCGACTTCGCCGAGAAGCTCCAGCGGATGTACCTGCGCTGGGCCGAGCAGCGCGGCTACAAGACGGAGCTGATCGAGACGTCGTACGCCGAAGAGGCCGGCATCAAGTCGACCACCTTCGCCGTGCAGGCGCCGTACGCCTACGGCACCCTCTCCGTCGAGCAGGGCACCCACCGCCTGGTGCGCATCTCGCCGTTCGACAACCAGGGCCGGCGCCAGACCTCCTTCGCCGGTGTCGAGGTGCTGCCGGTCGTCGAGCAGTCCGACCACGTCGACATCGACGAGTCGGACCTGCGCATCGACGTCTACCGGTCCTCCGGCCCCGGCGGCCAGGGCGTGAACACCACCGACTCCGCGGTGCGCATCACGCACATCCCGACCGGCATCGTCGTCTCCTGCCAGAACGAGCGGTCGCAGATCCAGAACAAGGCCACCGCGATGAACGTCCTCCAGGCCAAGCTGCTGGAGCGGCGCCGCCAGGAGGAGCAGGCCAAGATGGACGCCCTCAAGGGCGACGGCGGCAACTCCTGGGGCAACCAGATGCGTTCGTACGTCCTGCACCCGTACCAGATGGTCAAGGACCTGCGCACGGAGTACGAGGTCGGCAACCCGGAGGCCGTGTTCAACGGCGAGATCGACGGCTTCCTGGAGGCCGGAATTCGCTGGCGCAAGCAGCAGGAGAAGTAAGCTTGTCGACAAAGTCAACCGCCCCTGGTTCAGGGGCGGTTGTCGTTTGTCCGGGTTTTACATCACACTCACAGCTGCCATCCCCGGCAAAGCGCGGTACAAGCGGACATTGCGTACGCAACGGCCTTGACGTTGCTGTGAAAACTCGGAAGGGTTGAGCGCGGCATGCGTATCTCTGGGGCGCATGTGAACCGGGGGGCTTCATCACAGCTATCTCCGTCGATCACGGCCCCGAGCGCCGCCTCACTGACGATCAGCTACTGGGGGTAGCAACCACATGACCAACAAGACGCGGATCCGTGTCGCGCGCATAGTGGCGGGCGCCGTGATCGCGGCCGGTGCCTCGCTGACCGCCGCGGGTGCCGCTTCCGCCGCCGAGTCGGACGACTGCGGCTTCCTCGGGATCGGGTGCGAGACGCCGAGCCCCGACCCGGAGCCGACCCCGACGACGGACCCGGTCCCGACCGAGGTGCCCACCGAGCTGCCTCCGACGGAGGAGCCGCCCACCGAGGAGCCGCCGACCGAGGAGCCTCCGACGGAGGAGCCGCCGACCGACCCGACCGAGGAGCCCACCGAGCCGGAGGACCCGGTCGAGCCGGGCAACCCCGGCAACCCGGGAAACCCCGGTGACGGCAACGGCAACGGTGGCGGGAACGGCAACGGTGGCGGGAACGGCGGCGGCAACAACGCCAACCCCGACGGCGGCTCCAACGACTCCGCCCAGGGCGCCGGCTCCTCGGCCCTGACCGACACCGGCTCCGACACCCCGGCCGACACCACCGCCCAGGGCGGCGGTGAGGAACTCGCCGAGACCGGTGCCGCGCAGACCACGTTCCTGCTGGTCGGCGCCGCGACGATGATCGCCGGTGGGATCGGCTTCCGTGTGCTGCCGCGCCTCGTGGGCGGCCGCGGCGGTGCGGCTGCCTGATCGGGCGGCCTGCCGTAGCGGACGGTAGTCGAAAGGGCCCGGAGCTGGTGCTCCGGGCCCTTTCGCGTCGTCACGCCGTCTGGTGTGCCAGCAGTGCCAGCGCGGCGATCAGCACCGCCAGCAGGGCGATCAGTGTCATGGGATTCAGGGCCGACAGCGGGTTCTCCTGCTGGAGCCGCTCACGGCTGGCCCGGCACACGGGGCAGCGGCCCTCGCTGACGGGCGCGGCACAGTTCGCGCACACCAGCCGGTCGTACGTCATGTGCTCGCCCTCCTCGTGCCGGTTCTCTCCTCAAGAACGCTCGCGGGTGCGCGAACGTTCCCCCTCCACTGTGCCAGGTTCCTCCGGAGGGTGCGCGGGGCCCATCGAGACGGGTGGTTCCCGCCGACGCGGCGCTGCGGACCGCAGGGCATTCTCGCGCAGTTCCCCGCACCCCTGAGCAAGTGCGCTCACCGCTCGCGGAACAAAAGCGCACAACCCGCGCGCAACCCCTACCGGTGCCTGCGGTCACCTGCCCGCTTCGCGTATGGTCACGCTCATCTACCCCCGGCGACCCGTGGTGCATCCGTGATCCGATTCGACAATGTCTCCAAGGTCTACCCCAAGCAGACCCGCCCGGCCCTCAGGGACGTCTCCCTGGAGGTCGAGAAGGGCGAGTTCGTGTTCCTCGTGGGGTCCTCCGGCTCCGGAAAGTCCACCTTCCTGCGGCTGATCCTCCGCGAGGAGCGGGCCAGCCAGGGACAGGTGCACGTCCTGGGCAAGGACCTCGCCCGCCTCTCCAACTGGAAGGTGCCGCACATGCGCCGCCAGCTGGGGACGGTCTTCCAGGACTTCCGGCTGCTGCCGAACAAGACCGTCGCCGAGAACGTGGCCTTCGCCCAGGAGGTCATCGGCAAGTCCCGCGGCGAGATCCGCAAGTCCGTGCCGCAGGTGCTCGAGCTGGTCGGCCTCGGCGGCAAGGAGGACCGGATGCCGGGCGAGCTGTCCGGCGGTGAGCAGCAGCGCGTCGCCATCGCGCGGGCCTTCGTCAACCGGCCCAAACTGCTGATCGCCGACGAGCCCACCGGCAACCTCGACCCGCAGACCTCCGTCGGCATCATGAAACTGCTCGACCGGATCAACCGCACCGGTACGACCGTCGTGATGGCCACGCACGACCAGAACATCGTGGACCAGATGCGCAAGCGCGTCATCGAGCTGGAGAAGGGCCGCCTCGTCCGCGACCAGGCCCGCGGCGTCTACGGCTACCAGCACTGAGATCCACGACGGAAAGGCACAACCAGCCGCCATGCGCGCCCAGTTCGTTCTGTCGGAGATCGGTGTCGGTCTCCGCCGCAATCTCACGATGACCTTCGCGGTGATCGTCTCCGTCGCCCTGTCGCTGACCCTGTTCGGCGGTTCGCTGCTGATGACCGACCAGGTCAACACCATGAAGGGCTACTGGTACGACAAGGTCAACGTCTCGATCTACCTCTGCAACAAGGCCGACGCCGAGTCCGATCCGGCCTGCGCCCGGGGCGCGGTCACCGAGGAGCAGAAGCGGCAGATCAAGTCCGACCTGGAGAAGATGCCGGTCGTCGACACCGTCACGTACGAGTCGCAGGACGAGGCCTACAAGCACTACAAGGAGCAGTTCGGCGACTCCCCGCTGGCCAGCTCGCTGACGCCGGACCAGATGCAGGAGTCGTACCGCATCAAGCTCAAGGACCCGGAGAAGTACCGGGTGATCGCGACCGCGTTCAGCGGCCGGGACGGCGTGCAGTCCGTGCGGGACCAGCGGGAGACCCTGGACAACCTGTTCAAGCTGCTGGAGGGCATGAACTGGGCCGCCCGCGCGGTGATGGCGCTCATGCTGGTCGTCGCGCTGATGCTGATCGTCAACACGGTGCGCGTCTCGGCGTTCAGCCGGCGCCGCGAGACCGGCATCATGCGGCTGGTCGGCGCCTCCGGCTTCTACATCCAGGCCCCGTTCATCGCGGAGGCCGCGGTCGCCGGTCTGATCGGCGGCGCGGTCGCGTGCGGCTTCCTGGTGACCGCGCGGTACTTCCTCATCGACCACGGACTGGCCCTCGCCGACCAGCTCCGGCTGATCAACTTCATCGGCTGGGACGCCGTCCTGGCGAAGCTGCCGCTCATCCTCGCCACCAGCCTGCTGATGCCCGCGCTGGCCGCGTTCTTCGCGCTGCGCAAGTACTTGAAGGTGTGACGCACGCCAACGAGGGCCGCACGGTCAACGGACCGTGCGGCCCTTCGTGTTGTCCTAGACTCACCGCCATGTCAGGTCGTGACCTGTTCTGTCAGCCCCGCCGCACACGCCGCGGGGCCGCCCTGACACTGGTGTTCACGAGCGTGCTCGTCGCCGGTGCCACGACGGGCTCCCTGCCCGGCACCGAGCGGGGGCCGGCGCCCGGCCCGTCCCGCGCGGCCACCCCCGCGGCCCGCCCCGACGAGGTCCGGGACGCCGCCGCGCGCGCGATGGCCGACGGCACGTCGCCCCTGGAGGCCGCCGAACGCGCCGTCAGCCGCAGCGGGAACCGCTGGGACGCCGTGTACTCGCAGGGCGAGTACGAGGAGTTCGAGGACGCCCTGGACGGCGCCTACACGGGCGTCGGACTGTGGGCGCGACGGGAGCGCGACGGGCGGATCGAGGTGACCAAGGTCGCCGCCGGCTCGCCCGCGGCCGAAGCAGGGGTCCGCGCGGGCGACCGGCTGCGCAGCGTCGACGGCCGCGCGGTCGACGGCCTGCCGGTCACCGACGTGGTCTCGTTACTGCGCGGCGACGCCACCGACGCGCCCGCCGGTACGCCGGTACGGCTCGGCCTGGAGCGCGGCACGCGCGCGTGGAGCCTCACCCTGCGCCGGGCCCGGCTCTCCACGGACACGGTGACCGTCCGCACCCTCCCCGACGGGAACACCCTCATCACCATAGGCGCCTTCACCAAGGGCACCGGCGGCACCGTTCGCGACGCGGTCCGGCGGGCCCCGCGCGACGGCGGGATCATCCTCGACCTGCGCGGCAACTCCGGCGGCCTGGTCACCGAGGCCGTCACCACCGCCTCCGCCTTCCTCGACGGCGGCCTGGTCGCCACGTACGACGTCGAGGGCGAGCAGCGCGCCCTGCACGCCGCACCCGGCGGCGACACCGAAAGACCCCTGGTCGCGCTCGTCGACGGCGGCACCATGAGCGCGGCCGAGCTGCTGACCGGGGCCCTGCAGGACCGGGGCCGCGCGGTCGTCGTCGGCTCCCGCACCTTCGGCAAGGGCTCGGTCCAGATGCCGAGTCGGCTGCCCGACGGCTCCGTCGCCGAGCTGACCGTGGGCCACTACCGCACCCCCTCCGGCCGCGCGGTCGACGGGCGGGGCATCACCCCCGACCTGGAGGCCGACCAGGACGCGCTGCGCCGCGCGGGGACAATCCTGACGGGCCTCGGGGGCTAGGGGGCGTCCCGCCGGTCATGCCGGGCTCCCGGCGCCTGGCACCGTGCGCCCGGCCCGGCGGCACCCACGCATAATGACTTCCCCCGCACCCCCCGCGTAGTGCGAAAATGGGCGGCACTATGGCTAAGGAAAAAGGGCGCAAACTGATCGCGCAGAACAAGAAGGCGCGGCACGACTACCTCATCATCGACACCTACGAGGCGGGTCTCGTCCTCACCGGTACCGAGGTGAAGTCACTGCGCCAGGGGCGCGCCTCGCTGGTCGACGGGTTCGTCCAGATGGACGGGCACGAGGCGTGGCTCTACAACGTGCACGTGCCCGAGTACAGCCAGGGCACCTGGACCAACCACAGCGCCCGCCGCAAGCGCAAGCTGCTGCTGCACCGCGCGGAGATCGACAAGCTGGAGTCCAAGTCCCAGGAGACCGGCCACACGATCGTCCCGCTGTCCCTGTACTTCAAGGACGGCCGCGCCAAGGTCGAGATCGCGCTGGCGAAGGGCAAGAAGGAGTACGACAAGCGGCAGACGCTGCGCGAGAAGCAGGACCGGCGCGAGGCCGAGCGCGCGATCTCTGCCGTGCGGCGCAAGCAGCGGGCGTAGCTCCGTCCGGGCCAGGGAATACGGTGGCACCGGGGACCGTTGACCCCGTATGATGGCCTCTGCACTCACACGTTGGGTGCGGTGATTGACAAATCAACATGGGGATGATCGGTTTCGACAGCGGCTGTCGAAGCAGGGGAAGCGTGTCGAGGAAGCGGCCATGATCTCGTAAACCACAGGCCGAAAAAAATAATCGCCAACACCAAGCGCGATTCCTCCCAGCAGGCCTTCGCCCTCGCTGCCTGATCTCAGGTAGCGAAGCGAGCCTCCTACCAAGGGAGTGTCAGCCCGGGGCTGTTCCCGACCCGGATCCTGGCATCAGCTAGGGAACTAAACCTCGATCCCGGTCACGGGGTGAAGAGGGAAACCACACAGTGACTGAGCCCGTTCCGGACTTGTCTGGGTGATCCGGAGGGCTGAGAAAATCGCACCAGACTGCACACGGAGAAGCCCTGGTTCCACACCGTTGGACGCGGGTTCGATTCCCGCCATCTCCACTTACCCCATGTGGGCACGGGCCCTGTCGCTTGCGAGCGGCAGGGCCTTTGTCATGGCCTTTGTCACGCCCGCCGGGTCTCAGGGCCACGAGCGTCCCTGGCCTCACGCCGATGAGCGCCGCCGCGCCGTGCTCGCCCGCACGGCCAGCCGCGGGGGCAGCAGGGTGGTCGCCGGGACCTGCTCGCCGTTCAGCTCGCGTATCAGGAGGTCCACCGCGCGGGTGCCGATTTCGGTGGCCGGGAGGGCGACCGAGGTGAGCGGGACGCGGGCGGACTCCGCCTGTGCGGTGGGGCACAGGGCGACGACGGAGAGGTCGTCGGGCACGCGCAGGCCGAGCCGGCCGAAGGCGTCGAGCAGGACATCCAGGACCGCCTCGTTGTGGACGACGACACCGGTCAGCGCCGGCTGCTCGCGCAGCAGCCGTTCCGCGGTCGCGCGGGCCGCCTCGGGAGTCGCCGCACACGGGTGGACGGCGGAGGACAGGCCGTGGCGGTCGGCGGCGGCGGTGAACCCCTGGACGAGGCGCTGGGCGTAGACGGTGCGGCGGACGTAGACCTCCGGCGGCGAGCCGATCAGGGCCACCGCGCGGTGACCGAGGGCCGCCAGGTGGTCCACGCAAGCCTCGCCCGCCGCCGCGAAGTCCAGGTCGACGCACGTCGGTGCGGTCCGGTCCGCCGCGTAGCCGATCAGCACCACCGGCCGGTGCAGGTCGCGCAGCAGCGGCAGCCGTGGATCGTGCAGCCGGACGTCCGTCACGATCAGCGCGTCCACCAGGGGGGTCTCCGCCAGCCGGGGCAAACCGTCCTCGCCGTCCCGGCCGTCGTGCCGCGTCAGGATCAGTACGTCGTGGTCGTACGCCCGTGCCGCGTTCACCACCGACACCGCCAGGTCCATGGCCACGGGGACGTGGACGCCCGCGTGCAGCGGCAGGACCAGGGCGAGGACGTTCGTCCTGCCGCCGTACGCCGACCGGGCGGCGTGCGGGCGGTAGCCGAGGGCGCGGATGGACTCCTGCACGCGGCGCCGGGTCTCCTCGGAGATCGGCCGTTTGCCGCTGAGCGTGTACGACACGGTGCTGGGGGAGACCCCGGCGTGCCGGGCCACATCCGTGATCTTGACCATCAGTCCCCCGGATCGATGCGTGACGCGCGGGTCATCGAAGCGCTTCGACGAGCGAAGGTATGGGGGGCCCGGAGGGCCGTCAATGGGTCGGGCGGCAATCCCGGTGGATCAGCGGAGCGAGGCGACGAGCGGCACGGGCCGGCGGATGCCGGGGGACAGGGCCAGCGCCGTCACGGCCGCCGCGACCGGCACCCCGTACCCGGCCGTCACCGACACGTGCTCCGCCGTCCAGCCGCCCACCGCGCTGCCGCAGGCGATCCCGCCCAGCAGACCGGTCACCGCCAGCGTCATCCCCTCGTTGAGCCGCCCCTCGGGCGTGCGCTGCTGCACGAGCGCCATGCCGGTCACCATCGTCGGCGCGGTCGCCATCCCGGCGATCAGCAGCGCGCCCGCGAGGACGACGAGCGAGCCGGTGAGCGCGGCGGCGAGCAGGGGGAGGGTGAGCAGCGCGGCCATGGCGGCGATGCACCGGACGTACCGGGTCTCGGCCGGACCGCCCGGCCGGACCCTGCCGTACACCAGCCCGGCCGCGCACGACCCGGCCGCCTGCAGCCCGAGGACGAGCCCGGCCGCCGTCTGCTGCCCGCGCGCGTCCGCGAACGCGAGCGTGACGACCTCCATGGCCCCGAACACCGTGCCCACGGCGACGCAGACCGCGAGCAGCGGCGGGATACCGGGCGCGCGGATCGGCGACGTGCCGCGCGCGGCCGCCCCCGCGGGCGGCGGCTCGGTGCCGCGCGCGGCGGCGAACAGCAGGACACCGGTCAGGAGCAGGACAACGGCGAGGAGCGTGCCCGCCTCGGGGAAGAGCGTCCCGCACAGGAAGGCCGCGAGGACCGGGCCGAGCATGAAGCACAGCTCGTCGGCCGCCTGCTCGAAGGCGTTCGCCGTGTGGAGCGACGCCGGGTCGCCGTCCAGCAGACGGGCCCAGCGGGCGCGGGCCATGCCGCCGATGTTGGGGGTGGTGGCGGTGGCGGCGTAGGCGGCGAACAGGGTCCAGTCGGGGGCGCCGTGGCGGACGCACAGCACCAGGGCGATGCTGCCGAGGCAGGCCAGGAGGGTGGCGGGCACGGCGATCCGGGCCTGGCCGTACCGGTCGACCAGCCGGGCCGTCCAGGGCGCGACCAGCGCGGTGGCGGCGAGCCCGGTCGCGGTCACGGCGCCGGCGAGGGCGTACGAGCCGCGCGACCCGGCGATCATCACGACCGCGCTCACGCTGAACATGCCCATCGGCAGGCGGGCGATCAGGTTCCCGGCGGTGAAGGCCTTGGCGCCCGGGCGGGCGAAGAGATCTCGGTACGGCATGGGGAACACCGTCCCCCGGACCCGATCAAGCGGTCCAACACCTGTTCGAGACCGATTGACGCACCCGTGTTGTAAATTCGCCCGGTGCCCGCCCGCCCCGCAAAGTTTCGCCCCGCGGAGTCCCGCCCCGCGGAGTCCCGCCGCGCGCAGTCCCGCCCCACAGACTCCCGCTCCATAGACCCCCGTCTCCTGCGCGCCTTCGTCACCGTCGCCGAGGAACTGCACTTCACCCGCGCCGCCACGCGCCTCTACGTCGCCCAGCAGGCGCTGAGCCGTGACGTACGGCGGCTGGAACGGGAGCTGGGCGCGGAGCTGTTCGTCCGCACGACCCGCCAGGTGACCCTCACCGACGACGGCGAACGGCTGCTGCCGTACGCACGCCGCGTCCTCGCGGCCCAGGACGAACTCCTCGCCGCCTTCGGCCAGGCCCGCCCCCTGCTCGTCGACCTCAACTCCGCCGGCCTCGGCACCCCGCGCCGCGTCCTGCACCGCGCCCGCGAACTCGCCCCCGAACTGGAGCTGATGGCCCGCTACGAGAGCGGCCTCACCGGCGCGGCGGAGGACCTGGTCGCGGGCCGCCTGGACGCGTCCTTCGGCCGCTACGCGGGCCTCGACCCGGCGCTGCGGCGCCAGTTGGAGCACCAGCCGGTCCGCTTCGAACCCATGGCCATCGTCCTCCCCGAACACCACCGCCTGGCCTCCCGGGAGACCGTCCCCCTGACCGAGCTGGCGGGCGAAACGGTCTACGCCGGCGCCGGAAACCCCCGCACCCCCGAGTGGACCGACCTCGCCCACCGCCTCTTCGAAGGCCGGGGCATCAAGGTGGCCCCACCGGTCCCCCTCGCCGTCGGCGACGAGGAATTCGAGCGGATCATGTCCAAGGGCGGCTATCCGGTACTCGCCGTGGTCGACTTCCCGCCTCTGCGCGGCTGCGTCCTGCGCCCGCTGGTCGACCCGGTCCCCCTGTCACCCGTCTCACTGGTGTGGCGCAAGGGCCTGAACCATCCGGGCTTGGACGCGCTGCGGAGGGCGGCGGCGGAACTGGCAGCGGAGGGGCAGTGGTTGCGCCGCCCGGCGGGGAGCTGGGTGCCGGGCCTGGACGTTTCGCTGGCAACGACACCCAAGTGACACAGTGACACGCAGGAGGGGCCTCGCCCGCACAGGCGAGGCCCCTCCCCGGCCGATCATGCCTCAGCCGATGGCGATACGGGTCTTCCAGTACGTCGTGGGACCGATGATCTGCGTTCCGGAACCGGTGAGTGCGGACTTGTCGTCGACCCCGCCGGAAACACCTGGTCCTATGTCTACGACGCTCGCGGCAGGGTGACGTCCACCACCGACCCCGACACCGGCACGACGGAGACCTGGTACGACGAGGCCGACCGCCCGTACCGCGTCAAGAACTCCCGTGGGCAGGAGACGTTCACCGAGTACGACTCCCTCGGCCGTATCCGTCACGTGCGGGAAGGCTCCGCGACGGCCACCCCCGTCAAGTCGTTCACCTACGACTCGGCGTATGGCGGAATCGGCAAGCCGGCGGAGTCCATCAGACGTACCTCGAACGGCGACTACGTCAACCGCGTCAACGGGTACGACGCCGAGTACAACGTCACCCGAAGCGAGACCGTCATCCCGGCGAACTCAATGACGACGGGCCTCTCCGGCACGTACGCGTACACCTATACGTACACGCCCACAGGGAAGCCGCAGTCGGTCACTCTGCCGGAGAAGGGCGGCCTGGCACGGGAAAAGGTCGTCACGCGCTACAACACCGACGGCCTCCCGGAGTCGACCTCGGGTCTGACCTGGTACACGTCGGACGTCACCTACTCGCCCTTCGGCGAGGCCCTGCGCACGGTCTCCGCCGCGCAGCCCTACCGCGTGTGGACGACGAACTTCATCGATCCGAGCACCGGCCGTCTCCAGCGCACCGTGGCCGACCGCGAAACGGCGACCCACCGCATCACGGACAACCGATACTCCTACGACGTCTCCGGCACGATCACGTCCAGCATGCGCGAGCTGGTGAGCGCGAGCGGCACCAGGACGTGGGACACCCAGTGCTTCACCTACGACGCCATGGGCGAGCTGACGCACGCCTGGACGTCCAACATCACACCCCTCGGGAACGGCACCTGCTGCAAGGCGGCAGGTGGCACCACCTGGGGCTATCGCGCCGACTACGCGCCATCCGCCGGTCCGGTCGCCGACGCGCCCGACGAGGCCACGGACGCGGCGACGCCCGACCCCAGGCTGACCCAGTCGCTCGCCGCCGCGGCGCCCGACCCGGCCACGGTCTCCACCGGTGACACCGCCTACCGCCAGTCGTTCACCTTCGACTGGATCGGCAACCGCGCGACGATGACGGAGCACGACACCGCGGACGCGACGAAGAACGTCACCTACCGCTACGGCTACGGCAAGCAGGTCACGGGCAACGGCACGACCGCGCCCTACCTGGCCCACCCGCACACGATGACGTCGATCGCCTCCACCCCGACGGGCAAGGACAGCACGTACTCGTACGACGCGACGGGCAACACGAGGATCCGCGACCTGCACGACCGGGACCAGACCCTGGACTGGACGCCCGAGAACAAGCTGGACGCGATCACCGACAACGGCACCAAGACGACGTACGTCTACGACGCCGCCGGCAACCGCCTCCTGGAGAACTCACCGACCGGTTCGACCCTCTACCTGGGCGAAACGGAACTGACGACGAACAGCACGGGCACCATCACCCGGGCCTCGCGTTCCTACGGCCAGGCCGGCGCCCCCACGGTGGTCCGCACGACCACCAACGCGGCCACGACCGGCCACAAACTGAGCGTCCTCCTCGCCGACCACCTCAACACCGCCAACACCTCGGTGGACATCGCCTCCGGCCAGGCCATCACCCGCCGTTCCTTCAAGCCGTACGGCGAGATCCGCGGCACGAAGCCGGCCAGCTGGCCCAACAAGCGCAGCTACCTGGGCACGGGCATCGACGACGCGGCGACCGGGCTGACGCACATCGGGGCGCGGGAGTACGACCAGAACTCGGGGCGGTTCCTGTCCGCGGACCCCATCATCGAGATCACCGATCCGCTCCAGATGAATGGGTACGCCTACAGCAACAACAGCCCGGTCAGCAAGAGCGACCCCACTGGTCTGTGCCCGAAGGACATCTGTGACGGCTACGGCCAGCAGACCGGCTCGACGAAGTACCCATCCCCGTCGTCCAGCAGCGGTGACGGAGGCGCCAGTGATAGAGGGGTGCAGGCCGTCGTCGTCGACCTCGGCGACGGCAAGCCTGCTCTCCCGCCGGCGAAGATTTACAAGCAGTATCAGCACAAGCTTCCGAGTTTGGGTCAGCTGCAACGGAACGGTGTCTACTTCAGTGATCTCAGCTATGAGCTGATGGTCGAGCTGTACTTCCGAGAGCGATGCACAGCAGGCACGAGCGCGATCGATGAATGCGGCGCACTCCGCAATTTTTACGACGGCTGGAAGCACGTCGACAAAATTAACACCATTGACACCTGCCCGATCTGCGGCAATATCGGCTTTCAGTCGATTGTGACCTACCTTGGCGCCCGTGGCGCCCGTGTGAAGTACGACTGCAGATGCTTCCTGGCCGGCACGGATGTCCAGATGGCCGACGGCACTACCAAGGATATCGAGGACGTCGAAATCGGTGACGAGGTCCTGGCGACCGACCCCGAAACCGGCGAGTCGGGACCACGAAGAGTCACCCGGCTCATCGTCACCGAGGAAGACAAATACTTCAACGAGCTGTCCATCGCCACAGAGGACGGCGTCGAAAAGCTCACGGCGACCCACGAGCACCCCTTCTGGTCCCCGTCGGCGCTGCTCTGGGTCGAGGCGAGAGACCTTAAGCCGGGCATGACCCTGCTGACCGACAAGGGCGACACGGTCATCGTCACGGCCAACCGCGCGTTCACCAGGCACGCACGGACTTACAACCTCACCGTTGACGACCTGCACACGTACTATGTGCTGGCGGGGCAGACTCCGGTACTCGTTCACAACAGCGGAGCGGGCCCTGACCCCACCTCTTTCTCGAACTTGATTCCGGAAGATACGCCGGAGTGGTTCAAGCCGATTGCTCCTGGCACCGTTCTCTCTCGCTCGGGAAACTATGCATACGTGGTGACCAGCGATGGTGAGCTCGTCATCGGGAAGCGAACGGCTGGCCATGTGAGCCTCGCTCAGGGCAGGGACGTGCTGGCTGCCGGAGAGTTCAAGACCAAGGGTGGTCAAGTCGTGTACCTCGACAATAAGTCTGGTCATTATCAGCCTTACGGTGCTCACGCTCAGAAGGCGGCAGTGGATGCCTTCAATAGGAATGGACTTGGTGCTGATGGGAAGTACATCGAGGCGTGGCGGCCTAGCTGCTGATCCGGTCGCAGAGTTCATGCAGGTCGTCCAGGGGGTCCTAGCTACTGCAGAGGAGACCTGCGGCGCAGAAGAACTCGAGCCGGGATTGGAGCGTGCTCTCGCGATTCTGCAGAGGAACCTTGAATTGAGAGGACAATTCGAGAGTCGCGTGATTGCTCTGATCGATTCCCCCCAGGAAGGTGTAGTTGAAACGGTCTCTTTCCTGATGCATGTGCTGCGTTGGGAGGCTGTCCGGGAGGCGGTCGAAGAAAGGATCAGAGACCCTCGAGGGGACGTCAGCAATATTCGGCTTTACGAGGCCATGTTGGACGCCTTCTCCGATTCCTGGCGTGACCGTGATCTCTTTGTGAGATTCTCTGGGGCATGAGGCCGTAGCCCCGCAGCGTGCCAGCGGGTAAGTTGCGAACACAAAGATGAAGCCCCGTCAGGTGCGTCCTGGCGGGGCTTCTGCGTGGGTGACGGCAGTAGTTGACGGCAACGTCAGTGGACGAGGGCGGTGCAGGGGGCGGTTCGTCCCCGTCGGAGCCGACCGTCTTGGTGGTCTCCCGGCCGCCGAGCGCGGTACCGAGAGTGTCGATGGCATCTCGCTGGAGGCGGAGTCGGACGTGGGCGTAGACGGTAGCGGTGACGCCGATGTGGGCGTGACCGGGGAGCTCCTTGATCACGACGAGTTCGACTCCCTGCTCCAGGAGCAGGGTCGCGGTCGAGTGCCTGAGGTCGTGAAATCGGATGCGGCGGAGGCCGGCATTGCGGAGGAGCGTGGTGAAGGTGCGGGTGAGGTTGGTCGGGTCGATCTGTCTGCCCTGCGCTGTGGTGAAAACCTGCCCGTTGTGCTGTCATGTGGAGCCTGCGACCTTGTGCGGTGGTGTGGAAGTGGGCGAGGAGGCGCGGCCGACGTGGCCCCAGCCCAGGAGCAGGAGCGGGGCGACGGTGTCCAGGCAGGCGCGGTCGTAGCGTCCGGCCAGCAGGGGTTCGGCGGTGTTCAGCGCGAGGGTGAGCAGCCCGCACAGGTGCAGCAGCCGGGTGCCGGCCTTCAGCTCCGCCTCGGGGACGCCGCGCAGGGCCAGGAACCGCAGCGCGACCAGGAGGCCGACCACGGACAAGTCCACCAGGGGGCGATCAGCGGGGCGATAGGGCGGGGGGACGCCGAGCCGCAGGGCCAGCGCCCAGACGTTGCCGAAGGAGAAGACGAAGGCCAGGACCGCGATGACCGCCATGACCACGGTCACGGTGCGCCGGGTGAACGGTTCCTCCGCCATGCGCGGAACCTCCTCTCGGGGCGTGGGATCGGAGGCGTTCAGGGCTTGGTCAGGGAGACGGCCGGACCGTCCGGCCCGTCGTCGTCGCCGGGGTTCGTATGGCCACTGGCATCGAGGAGGGCGTCCAGGCACGGGGCGGGGTCGGCGGTCAGATGGGAGGTGGCTTCCGCGATCCGGGCGGCGTCGGAGACGTACGGAGTGCGGATGCGGGTGAAGCCGGGGCGGCCCTGCATCGCCATCACCGCGACCCCGACATAGGCGGGGTCCTGCAAGGTGACCGGGCTGGCATCGGGCCAGTTGCGGATGTCGTCACCCAGCGCGGCCACCGCGGCCTCCACCGTCTTCTGCGCGAACGACAGCCCCACCGGGCACACGCCGCGGATGAACGTCGGGATGGCATCCCCGGTGGACTTCTGACTGATCAGGATCACCAGGATGCCGACGCTGCGGCCCTACTTGATCAGGTCCTCCATCAGCCGGGCGTTCTCCGCCGTCAGCGCGGCCCAACGTTTCGTCTCAGCGTCGCCGCCCTTGTACTCACGGAAGAACGTGTGCGCCTCATCGATGAGCACCACCGTGAGCGGCCACAGCCGCGAGGGGCCGACGTGCCACATGTTCTCCACGCCCAGCACGTCGCGGATCAGCGAGGACCGCCGCCGACGCAGCGCTACCAGGCGCTTGAACAGCGCGTTGGCCTCGTCCAGGTCGTCACCGCAGAATGCGAACATCCGCTTGACCAGGTCCGCATAGTCGCCCTCCGAGGCCCGCGACACTTTCCCGTCGAAGCCCACGATCTGCACGGCCGTCGACGGCGCGAGGTCACAGACGAACTTGTTCACCGCCGAGGTCTTGTCCGCGCCAGGCGTGCCGGCCACGGTCACCCCCGGCACATTCGCCAGGGACACGCACACTGGCGCCGCGTACTCGTCCACCCCCAGCTCCCAGCGCGACACCTCATCCAGCGGGCGGCCGGTGGGACGGTGCTCGGTCGGCGTGGTCAACGGGTCGGAGCGCACGCCACGGATCACCATTCGGCCGGGCCCGTCCGGCAGGACGGAGACCCGCGTGCACCGCCAGGCGTCGGCCAGGAATCGCGCCGCCCTCTGGTACTCCTCCAGACCAACCTGCGGCAGCGTCCTGGCCCGCACGATCACGCCGAACCGGTCCGGCTTGACCTTGATCCTGGGAGTCAGCACCCGGTGCGCGGGGGCAGGACTGTCCTTCTGCGCGGTGATCTGTGCCAGCAGGCCCGGGGTCTTGTCGGTGACCGTCAGTCCGGCCATCCGCGCCAGCCGTACCCAGCCCCAGCGAACCCGCATGGCCTGCCGGATGCTGACCCGCGTGCCCTGGTCGGCACGGATACAGCGCACCATTGTCCACAGCATCCACGCGCCCGCCAGCACGGCCACGATCAGCAGCACCTGCGGCGCGCGGTCGGTCAGGTCCTCCACGTCAGTCCCCCTCGGTATCGGATATCAGGCGGAGCATCTCGGTCAGATCCAGCCCGGCCGCGTCCGCTGGGGTCAGGCCGAGCCGGGCGAGTACAGCACCCGAGGCGGCGAACGTCGCCTTGCCCTTGGTGCCCGGCAAGGGGCGCAGCACGTGCAGCCTCCGCTGCGGCCCCTGGCTGTCGGGGCGGGTCACTGGACCGCCTCCGCCGCGACCAGCTCCAAGCGGGCGGCGCGGTAGGCGACGCCGTCGGGGAGCTGACCGTTGAAGATCCGCGCCCACGGGGTAGCGAACAGCTCCACCGGCCGGACCATCGCCCCGGGCTTGAGCCCGGCCGCCAGGTCGCGCTGGCATCGAAGATTAATGCAGATGATCTGAAGATGACGCGGACGGTGGCGAATCACTTCAGTGACGTGACCAAGGACAGCAGAGTGGTGCGGCCGTACATGGGTTCCGCTCAGGTCGTCCGTGAAATCATGGAAGGAAGCGGCCGAAGCTGGACCCGCGAGGGGCTGCTAGGGCAGTCGGGTGGGACCCTCCAGGTGCCATGAATGGGAAATCTGGCACTTGGGAACTGGTTGTCGACACCAACACCATCCTCCACTTCAACTTCGTCAGGTAGAGAATGGCGCACACGTTTACCTGTCAAGCGGTGAACCCGCTGGCGGGCACACTTCGCTACTCCGAGTCGGACCGAGGGTTCACCTTCCAGCTACGGAACTCTGACGACCTGACTTGGCTGGTAGGTGGCGGAGGGAGTACGAGTCTCGTCGCTGACACCCTTCAGTTGCAGGTCGCAGTGGACACCGGTCGCGCTTTCTACGTATGGGGTTATCTACCGAAGGAGTCGTGGCGGCGGGCGGAATTGAAGCTCCCAAGCTCTGCGAGTGGCAGAGTGACCGAGGAGCTGGATGTCCCGCCACTTGAGGCAGGTATCTCCGTATCGATCGCGCGATCAAACTGGGAGGTGCTGTTCGATGAGAGTTCCGGTCTGGTTCGAGTAGTGCGGGATCGGCAAATTCCGGAGAAGTTGGTGGAGATCGCTAATGGCGTTCATCTTGGTCTAAGTGGGGCCATGCTGAATTCGTTCTGACTTTCCCCGAAATTTGTCGAGTAGACCGCCTTTCAGTGTCCTTTCTGGAGTGCCATGCGAGGACCTTCGGGTGGGTCCCCAGGGGCGTTGACGGCAACGCCGCCGGACGGCGACAGCTCCACGAGGCATCTCGTGGGGCCGTCGGCGTTGTGGGAGGAAGTGGAGCGAAACCGGCTGGCAGGATGCCAACAGGGGTCCTGTCCGGCCTCAGGGTGCTGGTGAGGGCGTTGATGGCTTGGTGCTGGAGGCAGAGGCGGACGCGGGTGTAGACGGTGGCGGTGACGCCGATGTGGGCGTGGCCGAGGAGTTCCTTGAGGACGACGAGTGCGATTCCCTGCTCCAGGAGCAGCGTCGCCGCCGTATGGCGAAGGTCATGAAACGCGTCGCTGCCGCGGTTGATCTGGTTCTGGACGGAGGGGGCCCGTTCAAGTCAGTGTGCCTGCAGCGACCGCAAGCGTGTCGCTCAAGATCATGTAAGCAACTGCAAGTCGGAAGGTCCTGCCAGGCGCTGTCCGAAAGCGCTTCCGTATGGGATGAGCAGTAGCTGACGGGAACGTCAGTGGACGCGGGCCTGAGTGAAGGCTGTCAATGGCGTCTTGATAGATCGGATCCTCAGGTGAGCAATCTAGAGTGCTGTTGTCCCCCCACACATGTCTGTGGCCCGCCCCGCGGGCCGAGTGAGGAGAAGCCGTGACCGACCCGACGCCCATAGCCCTGCAGCAGCAGATCGCCCACGAGCTCCAGGTCAGCGAGTCCTTCGACGCTCGGGAGGAGATCGAGCGGCGGGTGGCTTTCCTGGCCGAGCGGCTGACGTCCACGGGGCTGCGGGCGCTGGTGCTGGGGATCAGTGGCGGGGTGGATTCGTCGACCGCCGGGCGGCTGTGCCAGCTCGCGGTGGAGCGGGTGCGGGAGGCCGGTGGCGAGGCGACGTTCTTCGCGATGCGGCTGCCGTACGGCGTACAGGCCGATGAGGCGGACGCGCAGCGGGCGCTGGAGTTCATCCGGGCCGACCGGGTGCTGACCGTCGACGTGAAGCCCGCGAGTGATGCGGCGCTGGAGGCCGTCGTGGCGGGCGGGACCGTCTTCCGGGACGCGCACCACCAGGATTTCGTGCACGGGAACATCAAGGCGCGGCAGCGGATGATCGCGCAGTACGCGGTCGCCGGTGCGGAGAACGGGCTGGTCGTCGGGACCGATCACGCCGCCGAGGCCGTGTCCGGGTTCTTCACCAAGTTCGGGGACGGCGCCGCCGACGTCGTGCCGCTGACCGGGCTCACCAAGCGGCGCGTGCGGGCCGTCGCCGCCGAGCTGGGCGCCCCGGACTCCCTCGTCTGGAAGACCCCGACCGCCGACCTCGAGACCCTCGACCCGGGCAAGCCCGACGAGGACGCGCTCGGTGTGACGTACGACGACATCGACGACTTCCTGGAGGGCAAGCCGGTCGCCGAGCCCGCCTTCGAGGCGATCGTGCGCCGGTACCGGCTCACCGAGCACAAGCGGCAGCTGCCGATCGCTCCCTGAGCGGCCGGGCAGTGAACGTACGCAGCGTGCTGGCCCCCATGGCCGCCGCCGGGGCTCTCGTCCTGGTGACCAGCTGCGGGAGAGTCGGCGGGTACGGCCCCGAGGAGCGGGCCATCACCGTGGACGCGGGGGACGAGTTCACCCTGGAGGTGCCGGCCAGCCCCGCGCTCGGGTAGAACTGGTACCTGGCCGAGCCCCGGCCGGACGCGGACGTGCTGGAGTACCGGGGCAAGCGGGAGGAGATCGAGGACGGCGGCGATCTCGTCGGTGGCGGCGACGGCACCCGGTTCTTCGACTTCACCGCGCGGAAGTCGGGGAAGGCGACGGTGATGCTGCTGCACTGCCCCATGGGCAGCTGCCACAGCGGCACCGAGTCGGCGACTCCGTACCCGAGCGCGTCGGCCTCCGGTACGCCCTCGATGAGTCCCTATCCGACGGCGACGAGCACACCGGACGACCGGCCGGCGTTCTTCGTCTACGCGGTCACGGTGCGCTGACCTTGGTCTCTCGGTGCCAGCGCTGCGACGAAGCTGGTCCAGGTCGCCGGGTGGACGGTGAGGTGCGGGCCGGCGGTCCGTTTCGAGTCGCGGATGTGGACGCCGGTGGGGGCGGTGGCTATTTCGACGCAGTTCGAGGCGTCGCCGCTGTGGCTGGACTTGCGCCAGATGAGATGGGTGGACATGCGGATGCCTTTCAGAGGTCGCGGGCGATACGGCGGATGAGGTCTCGCGAGTCTTCGGGATCCAGGGCGCTCGCCTCCATGTGGTCGATCACGGCCCGGTACTTGCCGAGCTGGGCCTCGCCGTCCAGGAATTCGCATCCGTGGTGGGCGTCGAGCTGCACGGTGTCGAGCTTGCGGACCGCCCCGGCCACATAGTCGACGCCTTGGCCGGTGCCGTGGAAGCCTTCCTTGCCGAAGGGCACGACTTGGACGGTCACGTGCGGGAGTTCGCTCATGTCGAGGATGTGTCGGAGCTGGGCGACAGCCACGTCCCGGCCGCCGTAGCCCATTCTCAGCGCCGCCTCGTGGATAGTCGCTGTGTAGGGAGTGGGCTCCTCACGGTGCAGGATGCCCTGCCGCTTCATGCGGTGCGTCAGGCGGTGCTCGACCTCGTACTGCTGGAGGGGAGGGAAGACGCCCCGAAAGAGCGCGCGGGCGTGGTCGGTCGTCTGCAGCAGGGCGGGGATGTGGATGACCAGGGCGACGCGCAGTGCGGTCGCGTAGTGCTCCAGCTCCGCCAGGTCGATCAAGCCGACCGGGAGATGCTCCCGGTACTCGTCCCACCAGCCTCGTGTCCGCCCTCCGGTCATCTCCGCCAGGGCGTCGATGAGCTTCTCGTCGCCGCACTGATACGCGCGGGCGAACGTGCGCACACGGTCGGCGCTCACCGCGTAGCGGCCCGACTCGATGCTGCTGATCTGGGCCTGCTTCACTCCGATCAGTTCCGCGGCTGCGCTGGACGTCAGCCCGGCATGTTCGCGGAGTCTGCGCAGCTCGGTGCCCAGACGCCGCTGGCGCAGGGTGGGATTGGTGCTGGCTGGCACTCGGCTCTCTCTCGTCACGGCCCGGTCCTCGCGGGTCACCCACAGGGAGGAAACTGTGAAGTCTTTCTCCTGTTCGATGTTAAGTATCACACTCGCCTCTTATGGTGGACCACGCGCGGCTCAACTGCTCTGAGCGCGCCAAGTCCCCTTTCTCCCGGAGGTGTTCCTTGGTCACCGT
Organism: Streptomyces sp. JB150; assembly: GCF_011193355.1. Classification (GTDB taxonomy): domain Bacteria; phylum Actinomycetota; class Actinomycetes; order Streptomycetales; family Streptomycetaceae; genus Streptomyces. Next base: position 2,958,961 of record NZ_CP049780.1, on the reverse strand, counting down.
AGCCCCGTGCCGGCCCTGGGCGTACGCCCTGCGTCTGCCGCATGACCCCCGCGCCGCACACATCGCACGGGTGACCGCGCGGGCCGTGCTCAGCTCGCACGGGCGGCGGGACGTGCTCGACGTCGTCGAACTCGTGGTGTCCGAACTCGTCACCAACGCCTATCTGCACACCGACGGGCCCGCCTCCCTCCGGTTGACCGCCCTGGACGGCGGGCGGCTGCGGGTGGGGGTGTGGGACGGCGACCCGTACATTCCGCCGCCCTTCCGGGAACCGTCCGGAGCGCCGACAGAGCCCACCGGCACGGTCGACGCGGAGCGTGGGCGAGGGCTTCTGCTCGTGCGGGAGTACGTCGATGTGTGGGGTGGGTGGCCGGTCGGTGAAGAGGCTTTCGGGCGGGGTGGCGGGAAGTTGCTGTGGTGTGAGCTCGGTGGAAAACTGCCCGCGTTGCTCAAGTGAACAGAGTGACCCGGACGAGACGGGGAGTGGGTACGGGTGAGCAAGCGGCAGATACGGAAGATGCTGCGGTTGATGGCCAGCGGCGAGCCCGTGCAGGTCACGAGTGCGATGGCGTCCGTGAAGAAGCTCGCCAGGCTCGCCTTCATCGCCCAGCAGTTCGGGTACGAGTACGCCGATGTGCGACAGGGCGGGGCCAACAACAGCTCGCTCGTCATGCTCATCGTGCCGGACCCCAGCCCCCACGCCCGGGCCCGGGCCGCGCAGAACTGGGCGCAGTATCCGAACGCGGGGGACGGGGTGTCGCTGCCCCCGTTCGTGCCGGACGCGCTGGAGTTGCTCAAGGCACGGATCAACTTCGACCTGACCGGCAAGGGCGTCGAGAAGCGGATGGCCTTCGCGGCGGTCGGCGTCACCGTGGGGTCGGCGGCGCTCGCCGTGCAGGGCGGCTCCGGTGCGCTGCTCTGGGGCGCGATCATGTGGGTGTTCCTCATGGGCATCCTCGCGTTCGGGTTCTTCTTCAACCGGCGGCGCAACGCGAAGTTCGCGGCCCGGCTCCAGGCCGCAGGGTTCATCCCGGTCACCGATGAGGGCGGGCGGGTGCGGTACCTGCCGCCGGGTGCGCAGCTGCCGGGGCACGGGAACCCGTTCGCCCAGCCGTACGCCCCGCAGCAGCCGGCGTACCCCCAGCCGTACGCCCTCCAGCAGCCGCCGTACCCCCACACCCCCGCCCCCTACGGGCAGCCCCCCGCCCACTGAGGCCACTGAACCTCTCATCCCGTCCCCGGCCGGGGTGAGAGCAAAGTTCCTTTCCGGTCACCCATAGCCACAGGCAGGAAACGCGCCCTCCCTACCTTCGGGATGAACCCGAGCCCGGAGCACCGTGGAGGCGTCCATGACATCCCCTAGTTCAGCCCCCGCACCCCCGTCCCCCGGCAGGGGCTCGTCCCCCGGCCGAGGCGGTCGCTGGATCCGGCACTGGGATCCGGAGGACGAGACCTTCTGGAAGGAGAAGGGGGAGAAGATCGCCCGGCGGAACCTGTTCTTCTCCGTGCTCTCCGAGCACATCGGGTTCTCCGTCTGGACCATGTGGTCGGTGCTGGTGCTGTTCATGGGACCGGAGTACGGGCTGACCCCGGCCGACAAGTTCCTGCTGACGTCGGTGGTCACCCTGGTGGGAGCCGTGGTCCGGGTGCCGTACACCTTCGCCGTGGCGATCTTCGGCGGGCGGAACTGGACGGTCGTCTCCGCGGCCATGCTGCTGATCCCGACCATCGCCGCGTTCACCGTGATGGAGCCGGGGACCTCCTACTCCACCTTCCTCCTGGTCGGCCTGCTGGCCGGCGTCGGCGGCGGCAACTTCGCTTCCTCCATGACCAACATCAACGCCTTCTTCCCGATGCGGAAGAAGGGCTGGGCGCTCGGCCTCAACGCCGGCGGCGGCAACATCGGCGTGCCCGTGATCCAGCTGGCCGCGCTCGCGATCATCGGGGCCGGCGGCGGTCCCCGCGTCCTGCTCGGGATCTACATCCCGCTCATCCTCGTCGCCGCCGTCCTCGCCGCGCTCTTCATGGACAACCTGGAGAACGTCAAGAACGACACCGGGGCCGCCAAGGACGCCGCCCGTGACGGCCACACCTGGATCATGTCGTTCCTCTACATCGGGACGTTCGGGTCCTTCATCGGGTACTCCTTCGCCTTCGGGCAGGTCCTCACCAACCAGTTCGGGCGTACGCCGCTCCAGGCGGCCTATCTGACCTTCATCGGCCCGCTGCTCGGCTCGCTGATCCGGCCCCTCGGCGGCTGGCTCGCCGACCGCTACGGCGGCGCCCGCATCAGCCTCTGCAACTACGTCGGCATGGGCGCCGCGACCGCCGTCCTCGTCTACGCCAGCATGCAGAAGTCGCTCGCGCTGTTCGTGCCCGTGTTCGTGGTGCTGTTCGTGCTCAGCGGGCTCGGCAACGGGTCCACCTTCAAGATGATCCCCGGCATCTTCCACGCCAAGGCCCTCGCCAAGGGGCTGCGCGGCGAGGACGCCGCGGCCTACGGGCGGCGGCTGTCGGGCGCGTCGATGGGACTGATCGGCGCGGTCGGCGCGCTCGGCGGCGTCGGCATCAACATGGCCTTCCGCCAGTCCTTCCTCTCCTACGGCTCCGGCACCGGCGCCTTCGTCGCCTTCCTGGTCTGGTACGCCGCCTGCTTCGTGGTCACTTGGTCCGTATACCTTCGCCGCCCGGCCCGGTCCGAGGCCGCGACCGAGCCGGCCACCGAGCGGAAGCAGCAGCTCAGCTACGCCGAGGTATGACGTAACACCGGCGACATCGAGCCGAACCGAGCCTGTCACGCGGCGTTGACAGGCTCGGCGGCATGTAAGCGGAACGACTCGAGTGCGGGACGAGTGTGATGGACGAGCGACAGCAGCGACCGGGCGACGGGATCCAGGAGCGGGCCGGACACGGGCCGCTCGCCGGGTTCACCGTGGGGGTGACGGCCGCGCGCCGGGCCGATGAACTGGGCGCCCTGCTCCAGCGGCGCGGAGCCTCGGTCCTGCACGCCCCGGCGCTGCGGATCGTGCCGCTCGCCGACGACAGCGAGCTGCTGTCCGCCACCAAGGAACTCCTCGACCGGGTGCCGGACGTGGTGGTCGCCACCACCGCCATCGGGTTCCGGGGCTGGGTCGAGGCCGCCGACGGGTGGGGCCTGGGCGAGGCCCTGCTGGAGCGGCTGCGCGGCGTGGAGCTGCTGGCCCGCGGCCCCAAGGTCAAGGGCGCCATCCGGGCCGCCGGGCTGACCGAGGAGTGGTCACCGTCGTCGGAGTCGATGGCCGAGGTGCTGGACCGGCTGCTGGAGGAGGGCGTCGACGGGCGCCGCATCGCCGTACAGCTGCACGGGGAGCCGCTGCCCGGGTTCGTCGAGTCGCTGCGGGCCGGCGGCGCCGAGGTGATCGGGGTGCCGGTGTACCGCTGGCTGCCGCCGGAGGACCTGTCGCCCGTGGACCGGCTGCTGGACGCGGCCGTCTCCCGTGGCGTCGACGCGCTCACCTTCACCAGCGCGCCCGCCGCCCAGTCCCTGCTCAACCGCGCCGAGGAACGCGGACTGCTGCCCGAACTGCTCACCGCCCTCCACCACGACGTCCTGCCCGCCTGCGTCGGACCGGTCACCGCGCTGCCCCTCCAGGCCCACGGCGTGGACACCGTGCAGCCCGAACGGTTCCGGCTCGGCCCGCTCGTGCAGCTGCTGTGCCGCGAACTGCCCGCGCGGGCACGGGCGTTGCCGATCGCCGGGCACCGGGTGGAGATCCGCGGCCACGCGGTGCTGGTGGACGGGGAGCTGCGGCCCGTTCCGCCCGCCGGGATGTCCCTGCTGCGGGCGCTGGCCCGGCGGCCGGGCTGGGTGGTCGCCCGCGCGGAACTCCTGCGCGCCCTCCCGGGCGCCGGCCGCGACGAGCACGCCGTCGAGACGGCCATGGCCCGCCTCCGCACGGCCCTCGGCGCCCCCAAACTCATCCAGACCGTCGTCAAACGCGGCTACCGCCTCGCCCTCGACCCGGCGGCCGACGCGAAGTACGCCGACACCTGAGCCGGCGTCCGCGCCAACCTTCCGGCCAGGGACCGCCGCCACCTGAGCCGCCGCCCGCGCCAACCTTCCGGCCAGGGACCGCCGTTGCCCGAGCCGATGCCCGCGCCGGCCCTTGACAACCACACCCCCGCCAACGTTCGAGCGTGGCCGTCCCGAGGGGTTACGGAGGCGCATCCGGGCAGGCACTGTAAGAGGGAACACCCAGGTGACCCCTAGGCGGTGACAGGCGCATGGCACTGGGTACGGCCACGGACGCCCACGAGTTGCGGTTCGACGCCGGACGGCACTGTCTCGACCTGCTCGCGACGACGCACCCCGGCGAACGGCTCGACTCCGTCGCGGTGCTGCGGGCCTGGATCAACGGGGCCGGACTCGTGCCGCCGGGCACCCCGCTCGGCCACGCGGACACCACCTGGCTGCTCGGATTCCGCGAACTGCGCGCCCGTATCGACCCGTTGGTGCGCGGCGCGCTGCGGCCCGCCCGGACCGGCACGGCGTACGACCGCGCCCTCGCCCGGCTCAACGAGATCGCCCGCGCCGCGCCCCCGGCGCCGCGCGCGGTGCGCGCCGAGGACGGCACGCTGGTGCGGCGTCTGGACCGCCCGCCCGAGTGCGCCGCGCTGCTCGCGACCGTCGCCCGGGACGCCGTGGACCTGCTCACCGACCCGGCCGCGCGGGCCTGTCTGCGCCAGTGCGCGGGCGACAACTGCCCGATCGTCTACCTCGACACCTCGCGCGGGCGGCGCCGCCGCTGGTGCTCCAGCGAGGTGTGCGGCAACCGGGTGCGGGTGGCCAGGCACCGGCGCCGCGCGGCCCTCGCCGGCGCCGCGCACGGCAAGTGACGTACACCACAGCCCACGCGCCAACTCCCGCGGCGCGTGCGGGAAATGTGAAGACCGGGCGGCGGAATTATGGGCTCATGTCCCCCTCGTCGCCCCCCTCGTCACCGTCTTCGGCGCGGCAGCTCACAGAAATCCGTGCCCTCGCTTTGAACACCCGGCGCCCCGCGTGCGTACCCGTCATCGAGCGACCGGCTGGGGGAACCCCCGGACATCGGAGGTGGGCGTGCGCAAGGATTCCGTCGTGGCCAAGGAACGTGGAACGAGGGCCCGACATCGCATGTCTGCGCAGCCCTCGGAGCCCGACGAGGAGCTGATGCGCGCGCTGTACGCCGAGCACGCCGGACCCCTGCTCGCCTATGTGCTGCGCCTGGTCGCCGGAGACCGGCAGCGCGCCGAGGACGTGGTGCAGGAAACGCTCATCCGTGCCTGGAAGAACGCCGGTCAGCTCAACCGAGCGACCGGTTCGGTACGCCCCTGGCTGGTGACGGTCGCCCGGCGCATCGTCATCGACGGCCACCGCAGCCGGCAGGCCCGGCCGCAGGAGGTCGACCCGTCGCCGCTGGAGGTCATCCCCGCGGAGGACGAGATCGACAAGGCGCTGTGGCTGATGACGCTGTCGGACGCGCTCGACGACCTGACCCCGGCCCACCGGGAGGTGCTGGTCGAGACGTACTTCAAAGGGCGTACCGTCAATGAGGCGGCTCAGACCCTGGGGATACCGAGCGGCACGGTGCGCTCCCGGGTGTTCTACGCGCTGCGTTCGATGAAGCTGGCACTGGAGGAGCGGGGGGTGACGGCGTGATGAGTGGGTACGGGGGATACGGCGCGGGGGGTCCGGGTATGTCTGGCCCCATGCAGGGATCTCAGGGGCCCGAGGGGTCCGCGGGCCCGAACGAACACGAGACCGTCGGCGCGTACGCCCTCGGGATTCTCGACGACGCCGAAGCAACCGCTTTCGAGGCGCATCTCGCGACCTGTGAGTGGTGCGCCCAGCAGCTCGACGAGCTGGCCGGGATGGAGCCGATGCTGGCGGCGCTCGCCGACCTGCCCGCGGGCAGCGGCACGCCCGCGGTCGCCGAGTCCCTGTCCGCGAAGCCCAGCCCGAGACTGGTGGAGAGGCTGGTCGACGAGATCGCCGAGCGCCGCGCGCAGAAGCGCCGGCGCGGCTTCTACATGGTCGCGGCGGCGGCCGCGCTGATCGTCGGCGGGCCGTTCGTCGCCGTGGCGACCAGCGGGGGCGACGACGACGGCTCCGGCGGCCGGTCCGTCACCGCCCACGCCACCAGCCCCGCCAAGGCGTCCTTCGACGAGATCGACGACAAGGTCACCGCCACCGACCCGGGCACTCAGGTCAGCGCGACCGTCGCGCTGGAGAAGAAGGCCTGGGGCACCCACGCCGTCCTCCAGCTGAAGAACGTCAAGGGCCCCCAGAAGTGCTCGCTGATCGCCGTCGGCAAGAACGGCGAGCGCGAGACGGTCACCTCCTGGTCGGTGCCGAACTGGGGCTACGGCATCCCCGGCGCCACCACCGAGCAGGCCAAGGAGCCGCTGTACGTGCACGGCGGCGCCGCCTTCACCCCGGAGGAGATCGACCACTTCGAGGTCATGACCTTCGACGGCAAGCGGCTCGTGGAGGTCGACGCGTAGCGCCTGCCCCTGGGGCGCCCCGACGGGGGCGTGCCCCAGGGGTGCGGGGAACTGCGCGACAAGCCACCCCGAACCCGCACCCGCCGCCGGACGCGATCCCCACTTCAGCAGGCGCCCCCGTAGCAGCGGAGCCCCCTTTGGCGTACGGTGGACGGCTGCCCAGCACGTCAGAAGGGGGCCCGGTGGCCGCACAGGCTCAGCAGACTTCCGCGGTCGACTCGGTTCAGGACACCGCTCACGACTCCGCTCACGACGCGGGACACGATTCCGTGCGCGAGCGCGAGATCGGCGTCGAGCAGCAGCACCTCGACAGGGTCTACCGCCGCCTGGAAGAGAAGATCCACGAGGCGGAGTTCCTGATGGAGGACGCGGCCCGCCGCGGCCAGGTCGGCACGCCCGGCGCGCTCGCCGAGCGCGACGCGCAGGTCTTCCGCGCGGGCGTGCACCTCAACCGGCTGAACAACGAGTTCGAGGACTTCCTGTTCGGCCGGATCGACCTGCTGCCCGGCAAGGACGGCAAGAAGGGCCCGGACGGCGCGTACACGGCGGTCGAGCCCGCCGAGGGCGCCGTACGCCCCGACAGCACCGCCGACATCGCCGAGACCCTGCACATCGGCCGCATCGGCGTCCTCGACGAGGACTACGCCCCGCTGGTCATCGACTGGCGCGCGCCCGCCGCCGCCCCGTTCTACCGCTCGACCCCGGTCGACCCGGGCCGGGTGGTGCGCCGCCGGGTCATCCGCTCCAAGGGGCGCAAGGTGCTCGGCGTCGAGGACGACCTGATGCGCCCCGAGCTGAAGGCGTTCCTGGAGGGCCGGGAGCTGGCCGTCATCGGCGACGGCGCCCTGATGGCCGCCCTCGGCCGGGCCCGCAGCCACACCATGCGGGACATCGTCGCCTCCATCCAGGCCGAGCAGGACCTGGTGATCCGCGCCCCCGCCGCCTCCGTGACGTACGTCGAGGGCGGCCCGGGGACGGGCAAGACGGCCGTCGCCCTGCACCGCGCGGCCTACCTGCTCTACCAGGACCGGCGCCGGTACGCGGGCGGCATCCTCATCGTCTCGCCGACCCCGCTGCTGGTCGCCTACACCGAGGGCGTGCTGCCCTCGCTGGGCGAGGAGGGGCAGGTCGCGATCCGCGCCATCGGCTCCCTGGTCGACGGCGCCGCGGCCACGCTGTACGACTCCCCGGCGGTGGCCCGCGCCAAGGGCTCCTCCCGGATGCTGAAGGTGCTGCGCAAGGCCGCCCGCGGCGCGCTGGAGCTGAACGATTCTCCGGACCGGCTCAGGGTCGTCGCCTTCGGCCGCCGGATCGAACTGGATGCCGAGGAGCTGGACCGGGTCCGGCGTTCCGCCCTCGGCGGCACCGCCCCGGTCAACCTGCTGCGCCCGCGCGCCCGCAAGCTGATCCTGGACGCGCTGTGGGAGAAGTCGGGCGCCGCCGGCCGCCACACCGACCCCGAGCTGGCCGCCGAGCTGCGCTCCTCCTTCGACGAGGACATCACCAGCGAGGATTCCTTCACCGCCTTCCTCGACGCCTGGTGGCCCGAGCTGACCCCGGCCGCCGTCCTGGCCGCCATGGCCGACGAGAAGCGGCTCGGCCGCTGGTCGCGGCGGGTCCTCAACCCCGGCGAGGTCCGCAAGGTCGCCCGCTCGCTGAAGCGGGACGGCCACTCCGTGCACGACATCGCGCTGCTGGACGAGCTGAACGCCGTCCTCGGCGCCCCGGCCCGCCCCAGGAAGCGGCGCGAGCTGGACCCGCTCGACCAGCTCACCGGCCTGGAGGAGCTGATGCCGGTGCGCGAGGAGTCGCAGCGCGAGCGCGCCGAGCGCCTGGCGCGGGAGCGGGTGGAGTACGCGCACGTCATCGTCGACGAGGCGCAGGACCTCACGCCGATGCAGTGGCGCATGGTCGGCCGCCGCGGCCGCCACGCCACTTGGACGATCGTCGGCGACCCGGCCCAGTCCTCCTGGTCCGACCCGGACGAGGCGGCCGAGGCCCGCGACGAGGCCCTGGGCTCCCGTCCGCGCCGCCGCTTCCGCCTCACCGTGAACTACCGCAACCCGGCCGAGATCGCCGAGCTGGCCGCGAAGGTGCTGGCGCTGGCGATGCCCGGCTCCGAGTCGCCGTCGGCGGTGCGCTCGACGGGCGTGCAGCCGCGCTTCGCGGTCGTGGGGGAGTCGCTGGGCGAGACCGTCCGCGCGGAGGCCGCCCGGCTGCTGGAGCGGGTCGACGGCACGATCGGCGTCGTCGTCGCGATGAACCGGCGCGAGGAGGCCCGGCGCTGGCTGGCCGGGCTCGGCGACCGCGTGGTGGCCCTCGGCAGCCTGGAGGCCAAGGGCCTGGAGTACGACGCGACGGTCGTCGTCTCGCCGGCGGAGATCGCCGACGAGTCCCCGGCGGGCCTGCGCGTGCTCTACGTCGCCCTGACCCGGGCCACCCAACAGCTCACGGTGGTCTCCGGCGAGCGGGACGAGCCGGACGCGGCCGGGGTGCCGGACCTGCTCAGGGACTGAGGGGGACACCGGGGCGCGCGGGTGTTTCCCCGGTGTCCTCCCGGACGGGAATGGCCGCGCGGGATCGTTTGTTAGCCTGGGTGTGGCACCGGCTCGATCCAAGCCCCCGGGCCCAACCTTCGTCCCTTCGAGGGACCACTTGCCGCGAGGCGAGCATGGCGGGTCGGTGTCATGAACGTCCGAGGAGGCCCACGTCAGTGTGACGTGGGCCTCTTTGCTGCCCGGCGACTGGCTGATCGCTTCTCGTATCGTGGAAGATGTTTTCCGAAGTCGCGCACACCCCCGTGAACAAAACGTCCGCAATCCGGGGCGACTACTCCCTACTCGGTGGTAGGTGCGACGATCGGACGGCACAACTTCGCGACACGGTGAAAGCAGAGGAAGTCGGCCATGGCAACGGCGCCCAGCGTCTCCTACTCGATGACCATCCGGCTGGAGGTGCCCGCGAGCGGAACCGCCGTCTCGCAGCTCACCACCGCGGTGGAGTCCTCCGGAGGCTCGGTGACCGGCCTCGACGTCACCGCGTCCGGCCACGAGAAGCTCCGTATCGACGTCACCATCGCGGCCAGCTCGACCGCGCACGCCGACGAGATCGTGGGCAAGCTCCGCACCATCGAGGGCGTCACCCTCGGCAAGGTCTCCGACCGTACGTTCCTGATGCACCTCGGCGGCAAGATCGAGATGGCGTCGAAGCACCCCATCCGCAACCGTGACGACCTCTCCATGGTCTACACGCCCGGCGTGGCCCGCGTCTGCATGGCCATCGCCGAGAACCCCGAGGACGCGCGGCGGCTGACGATCAAGCGCAACTCCGTTGCGGTCGTGACGGACGGCTCCGCCGTGCTGGGCCTCGGCAACATCGGCCCCAAGGCCGCGCTGCCGGTCATGGAGGGCAAGGCGGCCCTGTTCAAGCGGTTCGCCGGCATCGACGCCTGGCCGATCTGCCTCGACACCCAGGACACCGACGCCATCGTCGAGATCGTCCAGGCCATCGCCCCCGGCTTCGCCGGCATCAACCTGGAGGACATCTCCGCGCCCCGCTGCTTCGAGATCGAGGCCCGGCTGCGCGAGGCCCTCGACATCCCCGTCTTCCACGACGACCAGCACGGCACCGCCATCGTCGTCCTGGCCGCCCTCACCAACGCACTGCGCGTGGTCGGCAAGGGAGTTGGCGACGTGCGCGTGGTCATGTCCGGCGCCGGCGCGGCCGGTACGGCCATCCTCAAGCTGCTCATCGCCGCCGGCGTCAAGCACGCCGTCGTCGCCGACATCCACGGCGTGGTGCACGCCGGCCGCGAGGACCTGGTCGACGCCGCCCCCGACTCGGCGCTGCGCTGGATCGCCGACAACACCAACCCCGAGGGCATCACCGGCACCCTCAAGGAGGCCGTGCGCGGCGCCGACGTCTTCATCGGCGTCTCCGCCCCGAACGTCCTCGACGGCGACGACGTGGCCGCCATGGCCGACGACGCCATCGTGTTCGCGCTCGCGAACCCCGATCCCGAGGTCGACCCGGCAATCGCCCGTCAGACGGCCGCAGTTGTGGCCACCGGCCGCTCCGACTTCCCGAACCAGATCAACAACGTGCTGGTCTTCCCGGGCGTCTTCCGCGGCCTGCTGGACGCCCAGTCCCGCACGGTCAACACCGAGATGATGCTCGCCGCCGCGAAGGCTCTCGCCGACGTCGTCACCGAGGACGAGCTGAACCCGAACTACATCGTCCCGTCCGTCTTCAACGACAAGGTCGCGGGCGCCGTGGCCGGTGCCGTGCGCGAGGCGGCGAGGGCGGCCGGAGTGACCGCCTGAGACCTCGCCGGGCCCGCCCCGGGCCTGTGAGGATCACCACGGTGGGCCGGGATTCCGGCGCGTCGTGGAACCGAGCGGGCCCGCCCGCCCTCTAGGGTGAGCGGGCCGTCGGCCACCGCCATCCGGGTGGACGGCCGGTCAGTGGCGCTCGTCGTGTGACTCCCAAGGGTGTTCTCACGACTCCAACGGGTGCCGGATTGGCTTTCCCGCCGCAGGTAGGGGCAGGATGCGGTCCTGGGCGCGAGCGTTCGACGACGGACCCGGGTCCGGGACCCGTCCGAGGGCCCTGGCAGCATCGGCTTCGCTGTGCCCGCGATGCGGCTCCGCCGCGTGGCACGCCCCAACAGCAAGAAGAACACGGGAGTAACAACATGAACCGCAGTGAGCTGGTGGCCGCGCTGGCCGACCGCGCCGAGGTGACCCGCAAGGACGCCGACGCCGTGCTGGCCGCGTTCGCCGACGTCGTCGGCGACATCGTCTCCAAGGGGGACGAGAAGGTCACCATCCCCGGCTTCCTGACCTTCGAGCGCACCCACCGTGCCGCTCGCACCGCGCGCAACCCGCAGACCGGCGAGCCGATCCAGATCCCGGCCGGGTACAGCGTGAAGGTCTCCGCGGGCTCGAAGCTCAAGGAAGCGGCCAAGGGCAAGTAAGCGCTCCGCTGTGAGCGCCGGGTGACTGCGGGCCGTCCCGCGGCCTGCGGGCCGCCGGTGGCCGGTCGCGCAGTTCCCCGCGCCCCTCGCGGGGGCGTTCCACCACACGCCGATGGGGCGGTCACCCGAGTCCGGGTGACCGCCCCATCGGCGTTCGCGTCGCGGCCGGCTAGCCGAGGGCCTTGCCCGGCAGCTCCACCTTCGCGCCCAGCTCCACGAGCTTCTCCATGAAGTTCTCGTAGCCGCGGTTGATCAGGTCGATGCCGTGGACCCGGGACGTGCCCTGGGCCGCCAGGGCCGCGATGAGGTACGAGAAGCCGCCGCGCAGGTCGGGGATGACCAGGTCGGCGCCCTGGAGGCGGGTCGGGCCGGAGACGACCGCGGAGTGCAGGAAGTTGCGCTGGCCGAAGCGGCAGTCGGAGCCGCCGAGGCACTCGCGGTACAGCTGGATGTGGGCGCCCATCTGGTTCAGGGCCGAGGTGAAGCCGAGGCGGGACTCGTAGACCGTCTCGTGGATGATGGACAGGCCCGTGGCCTGCGTGAGGGCCACCACGAGGGGCTGCTGCCAGTCGGTCTGGAAGCCGGGGTGCACGTCCGTCTCCAGGGCGATGGACTTCAACTGCCCGCCCGGGTGCCAGAAGCGGATGCCCTCGTCGTCGATCTCGAAGGCGCCGCCCACCTTCCGGTAGGTGTTCAGGAACGTCATCATCGAGCGCTGCTGGGCGCCGCGGACGTAGATGTCACCCTCGGTCGCCAGCGCCGCGGACGCCCAGGAGGCGGCCTCCAGGCGGTCCGGCAGGGCGCGGTGGGTGTAGCCGCCCAGCTTGTCCACACCGGTGATGCGGATCGTGCGGTCGGTGTCCATCGCGATGATGGCGCCCATCTTCTGCAGGACGCAGATCAGGTCCTCGATCTCCGGCTCGACGGCCGCGTTCGAGAGCTCCGTCACGCCCTCGGCGAGCACCGCCGTGAGCAGGACCTGCTCGGTGGCGCCGACCGAGGGGTAGGGCAGCCGGATCTTGGTGCCGCGCAGCCGCTGCGGGGCCTCCAGGTACTGGCCGTCGGCGCGCTTCTCGATGGTCGCGCCGAACTGCCGCAGCACGTCGAAGTGGAAGTCGATGGGCCGGCCGCCGATGTCGCAGCCGCCGAGGCCCGGGATGAAGGCGTGACCGAGGCGGTGCAGCAGCGGCCCGCAGAACAGGATCGGGATGCGGCTCGAGCCCGCGTGCGCGTCGATGTCCGCCACGTTGGCGCTCTCGACGTGGGTCGGGTCGAGGACCAGCTCGCCCGGCTCCTCGCCCGGACGGACCGTCACCCCGTGCAGCTGGAGCAGCCCGCGCACCACGCGCACGTCGCGGATGTCCGGAACGTTGCGCAGGCGGCTCGGCGCGCTGCCCAGCAGCGCTGCGACCATGGCCTTCGGCACGAGGTTCTTCGCGCCGCGGACACGGATCTCGCCCTCCAGCGGGGTTCCGCCGTGGACAAGCAGGACATCGTCGTTGACGGTCATGAATCTCGCGTTCCGTGGGAGTGTTCGGGGCAGGGCAGGAGAGACAGAGTAATCGCCGTGGACCCCTCTCCCGTAAGCCCGATGACCGCTTGGTCACGTCATAGGTGTGTCACAACACGAACCGTTCCCTATCGGGCACATGGGGTCACGGAGGCGGGGCGGGCGGCCCTCGTGCGCGCGGGGCGCACCGGTGCGCCCGGTGTGCCTTCACCCGGGCGTCCGGATTGCCTCCCCACACCGGGGGAAGATGCGGGATCATGTCTGGCATGACCGAGGTGTCCTCGCTCACAGGGCGGCTGCTCGTGGCCACGCCCGCCCTGGCGGACCCGAACTTCGACCGCGCGGTGGTGCTCCTTCTCGACCACGACGAGGAGGGTTCCCTCGGTGTCGTCCTCAACCGTCCGACGCCGGTGGGGGTGGGCGACATCCTGGAGGGCTGGGCGGACCTGGCCGGCGAGCCCGGCGTGGTCTTCCAGGGCGGCCCGGTGTCACTGGACTCGGCCCTCGGGGTCGCCGTCGTCCCGGGCGTCGCGCCCGGGGAGGCCGACCCGCTGGGCTGGCGCCGGGTCTACGGCGCGATCGGCCTCGTCGATCTGGAGGCCCCGCCGGAGCTGCTCGCCTCGGCCCTCGGCTCGCTGCGGATCTTCGCCGGGTACGCCGGCTGGGGGCCCGGCCAGCTGGAGGACGAGCTGGTCGACGGCGCCTGGTACGTGGTGGAGTCGGAGCCCGGTGACGTCTCCTCGCCGGCCCCGGAGAGGCTCTGGCGGGAGGTGCTGCGCCGGCAGCGCAACGAGCTGGCGATGGTGGCCACGTATCCCGACGACCCTTCGCTCAACTGAAGCAGGTGAGCTTCAGTACCCTTGGGTCCTATGAGCACTCTCGAGCCCGAGCGCGGGACTGGTACGGGGACCCTCGTAGAGCCGACGCCGCAGGTGTCCCATGGCGACGGTGACCACGAGCGCTTCGCCCACTACGTCCAGAAGGACAAGATCATGGCGAGCGCCCTCGACGGCACTCCCGTCGTGGCGCTCTGCGGCAAGGTCTGGGTGCCGGGCCGCGACCCGAAGAAGTACCCCGTGTGCCCCCTGTGCAAGGAGATCTACGAGTCCATGGGCGCCGGCGGTGACGACAAGGGCAAGGGCGACAAGTAACCCCTAACCCTTCCGCCGTGTCCTGCTGAGTTCTCGGCGAGGCCCCCGGAGCGTGCTTTCCACGTGCTCCGGGGGCCTTTCGCGTGCTCCGGGGGCCTTTCGAGTGTCACGAACTGGCGTAGACCTCTTGTCGGCATGTTCCTGTAGTCCTTAGCCTCCCTGTGTTGTGCAGAGCGAAATCGCCATTGCGTATGCTGCAACGCTCGGAGGCTTTTCATGAAGCACCCCGCCCGGCTGGCCGTACTCCTCGCCGTCCTGGCCGCCACCGCCTGCGCCCCCCAGACCTCGGACACCTCCGCCCCCGGCAAAGACGACAAGACCGGCACCCTGCGGGTCTGGCTCTTCCAGGAGGCCGGCAACCGGCCCAAGGAACGGGTCGTCGACGCGGTCGTGGAGCGCTTCGAGAAGGACCACGAGGGCACCGAGGTGTCCGTCGAGTACATCCCCGTCGAGACCCGTGCCCAGCGCGTCAAGGCCGCCTTCAACGACCCCGCGTCCGCGCCGGACGTCATCGAGTACGGCAACACCGACACCGCCGGTTACGTCCGCGACGGCGGTCTCGCCGACGTCAGCGAGGAGTTCGCCGCCTGGCGCGAGGCCGCCGACACCGACCCGACCGCCCGGCAGTCGGTGACGGTCGACGGCCGGGTCTACGGCGCCCCGTTCTTCGTCGGCGCCCGCGCCCTGTACTACCGCACGGACGTCTTCGCCGACCTCGGCCTGGAAGTACCGCGCACCCTGGACGAGTTGGCGCGCACGGCACAACGGATCCGGGCCGCCCGCCCCGACCTGTACGGGCTCGTCGTGGGCGGCGCCTACACCTACGGCGCGCTGCCGTTCGTCTGGGCGCACGGCGGCGAACTCGCCGTCCGCCGGGGCGACACGTACACCGCCGCCCTCGACAGCCCCGCCGCGCGGCGCGGCATCGCGGCGTACACCGCGCTCTTCGGCGACGACAACTGCCCCGCCGCCAAGTGCGCCGGCATGGGCGGCAACGACACGGTCACCGCCTTCGCGGCCGGCAAGGCCGGCATGGCGATCGGCGGCGACTTCAGCCGCGCGGCCGTCGAGGCGGGCGCCGTCAAGGGCAAGTACGCCGTCGTACCGCTCCCAGGGGTGAAAGCCGGACAGGTCGCGCCCGCGTTCGCCGGCGGCAACAACATCGGCGTGCTGCGCGGCACCGGGCACCGCACCCTCGCCGTCGACCTGATGAAGCGGCTCGCGTCCAAGGACACCCAGGGCCGGCTCTTCGACGCGATGGGCTTCCTGCCGACCTTCACCGACGTACGGCAGCAGGTGGCGGCCGAGGAGCCGGCCGTGCGGCCCTTCGTGCGGACCCTGGCCGCCGGGACGAAGTTCGTGCCCGTCTCGCCCGCGTGGGCGTCGATCGACTCCGCGCAGGTGCTGCCGACGATGTTCCAGGAGATCGTCAGCGGGCGGAAGGACGTGGCCGCCGCGGCGAGGGACGCGGCGAGGAAGATGGACGACGCGTTCGGCGCCGCCGGGTGAGCGGGATGCCGTCGCGTTCCGCCGTCCCCTGGATCTATCTCGCCCCCGCTCTCGTCGTCCTCGGCGGGCTGCTCGTCTATCCCGTCTACCAGCTCGGGCTCATCTCGCTGTTCGAGTACACGCAGGCCCAGGTCAGCGGAGGGGAGCCGGCCACCTTCCAGGGCTTCGGCAACTACGCGGCTCTCTTCCGGGACCGGCAGTTCTGGCAGGTGCTGCTGGCGACCGTGGTGTTCGCGGGCGCCTGTGTGGCGGGCACCCTGGTGGTGGGCTGCGCGCTCGCGGTGCTGCTGACGCGGGTGCGCGCGCTGCCCCGGCTGGTGCTGATGCTGGCCGCGCTGGGGGCGTGGGCGACTCCGGCGGTCACCGGGTCGACGGTGTGGCTGCTGCTGTTCGACCCGGACTTCGGGCCGGTGAACCGGGTGCTGGGACTCGGTGACCACTCGTGGACGTACGGCCGGTACAGCGCCTTCTCGCTGGTGCTGCTCGAAGTGGTGTGGTGCTCCTTCCCGTTCGTGATGGTGACGGTGTACGCGGGCATCCGCGCGGTGCCGTCCGAGGTGCTGGAGGCCGCCGCGCTGGACGGGGCCTCGCAGTGGCGGATCTGGCGCTCGGTGCTCGTGCCCCTGCTCCGCCCGATCCTGGCGATCGTGACCATCCAGTCGGTCATCTGGGACTTCAAGGTCTTCACCCAGATCTACGTCATGACGGGCGGCGGCGGCATCGCCGGGCAGAACCTGGTGCTGAACGTCTACGCCTACCAGCGGGCGTTCGCGTCCTCCGAGTACGGCCTCGGCTCGGCGATCGGCGTGGTGATGCTGCTGATCCTGCTCGCCGTGACCCTCGCGTACCTGCGGCTGCTGCGCCGGCAGGGGGAGGAGCTGTGAACGGCGTGAGAGGTCTCGTACGGCGTCCCTGGCGGCTGGCCGCCGAGGCGGCCGCGCTGCTGGTGGCGGCCGTGGTGGCGTTCCCGCTGTACTGGATGGTGCTGAGCGCCGTCCGGCCGGCCGGGGAGATCGAGTCGAGCGAGCCTCGGCCCTGGACGCTCGCGCCCTCGCTCGCGTCCTTCCGGCGCGTCTTCGGGCAGCAGGAATTCGGCCGTTACTTCCTCAACAGCGCGCTCGTCGCGGTCACCGTGGTGATCGTCTCGGGCCTGATCGCCTTTCTCGCGGCGACCGCCGTGACGCGATTCCGGTTCCGCTTCCGGACCACCCTGCTGATCATGTTTCTGGTGGCCCAGATGGTGCCCGTGGAGGCGCTCACGATCCCCTTGTTCTTCCTCATGCGGGACGCCGGTCAGCTGAACACGCTCGGGTCGCTGGTCCTGCCGCACATCGCCTTCTCGCTGCCGTTCGCGATCTGGATGCTGCGGGGGTTCGTGAAGGCGGTTCCGCAGGCGCTGGAGGAGGCCGCGTACATCGACGGGGCGAGCCGGGCGCGCTTTCTGTGGCAGATCCTTTTCCCGCTGGTCTTCCCCGGCCTGGTGGCCACCAGCGTGTTCTCCTTCATCTCGGCCTGGAACGACTTCCTGTTCGCCAAGTCGTTCATCATCAGCGACACCTCCCGGTCGACGCTGCCGATGGCCCTGCTGGTCTTCTACAAACCGGAGGATCCGGACTGGGGCGGCGTGATGGCCGCGTCCACCGTGATGACGATTCCGGTGCTGGTGTTCTTCGTACTCGTACAGCGACGGCTGGTCTCCGGGCTGGGCGGAGCGGTAAAGGACTGACGACATGGAATTCGTGGATCTGATTCCGGCTCCGCGCGCGGCGCGGTGGGCGACGCCCGCGCGGGAGGTGTTCCCGCTGGACGAGGCGACCGTGCTGCACGCGGAGCCCGGCACCGGGCGGGTGGCGCGCTGGCTGCGGGCCACCGTGGGGGCCGCCACCGGGCTGCCGTTCGCCGAGGGCCGCGGTGACGGCCGCGGCGATGGTCGTGCCGACGGCCGCGGTGGCGGTCACGGACACGGCCGCGGCATCGTGCTGCGGGTGGACCCGGAGCTGGCGCCTGAGGCGTACCGGCTGGCCGTCGACGGGCAGGGGGTACGGATCGACGGCGGGAGCGCGGCCGGCGTCTTCTGGGGCGCGCAGTCCTTCCGTCAGCTGCTCGGCCCCGACGCCTTCCGGCGGGCACCGGTCGATCCGGCGCGGCGGCGGTGGGACGTCCCGATGGTGGTGGTCGAGGACGCCCCCCGCTTCGGCTGGCGCGGCCTCATGCTCGACGTCGCCCGGCACTTCATGCCGAAGGACGGAGTCCTGCGCTGCCTCGATCTGATGGCCGCGCACAAACTCAACGTCTTCCACTTCCACTTGACGGACGACCAGGGCTGGCGGATCGAGATCCGCAAGTACCCCCGCCTGACCGAGATCGGCTCCTGGCGGACGCGGACGAAATTCGGTCACCGCGCCTCACCGCTGTGGGAGGAGAAGCCGCACGGGGGCTACTACACCCAGGACGACATCCGGGAGATCGTCGCCTACGCCGCCGAGCGGCATATCACCGTCGTCCCGGAAATCGACGTACCGGGCCACTCGCAGGCCGCCATCGCGGCGTATCCGGAACTCGGGAACACCGATGTCATCGACACCACCGCCCTCTCCGTCTGGGACAGCTGGGGGATCTCTCCCAACGTACTCGCCCCCACCGACAACACCCTGCGCTTCTACGAGGACGTCTTCGAGGAAGTGCTGGAACTGTTCCCGTCGCGGTTCATTCACGTCGGCGGGGACGAATGCCCGAAGGACCAGTGGCGGCGGTCGGCCGCGGCACAGGCGCGGATCGAGGAACTCGGGCTGGCCGGCGAGGACGGTCTGCAGGCCTGGTTCATCGGCCACTTCGGCCGCTGGCTCACCGCGCGGGGGCGCCGTCTCATCGGCTGGGACGAGATCCTGGAGGGCGGTCTCGCCGAGGGCGCGGCCGTGTCGTCCTGGCGGGGCTACGGGGGCGGGGTGACGGCCGCCCGCGCGGGCCACGACGTCGTGATGTGCCCCGAGCAGCAGGTCTACCTCGACCACCGGCAGGACGCGGGAGCGGACGAGCCGGTCCCCATCGGCTACGTCCGCACCCTGGAGGACGTCTTCCGGTTCGAGCCGGTTCCCGCCGAGTTGACGCCCGAGGAGGCCCGGCACGTGCTCGGCACCCAGGCGAACGTGTGGACCGAGGTGATGGAGGACACCGCGCGGGTGGACTACCAGGTCTTCCCCCGGCTCGCCGCCTTCGCGGAGGTCGCCTGGAGCGCCCTGCCCGCCCCGCCGGTGCGGGACTTCAAGGACTTCGAGCGGCGGATGGCCGCCCACTACCGGCGGCTGGACGCCCTCGGCGTGGCCTACCGGCCACCCGCCGGACCGCGCCCGTGGCAGCGGCGGCCGGGCGTGCTCGGCCGCCCGATCGACGGCCCGCCCCCGAACCGGTAGGAGGCGGACCGGCGGAGAGGGGGGAGGGAGCGGACGGACGGGGAGAGAGGGGGCGGGTGAGGGGAGGGAATCCGGCAACTTCGCTGAAGAGGTGCAATCCGTGCGCACCGGGGCAGTCATGCGGAAACGGACCAACCCCTCGGTGAGGTGGGTGAATGCCTCCTAGCGGACCCCCGCGTCCGGGCCCTGCGAAGATGTGCCAGAGTTGCCCCGTCCGCCCTGTCGGCACGTACCGTACGGCAGCACAGGCGGGACCAGGTGGGGCAGCGGGAAGGGGCAGCCGGTTTGACCACGCACGCACCGCAGGCGGCGCAGGCCGTCACCCTGCCCGCCACGCTCGACGAGGCCGTGGCGGCGCTCACCGCGATGCCCGCCGCGGTCCCGGTGGCGGGCGGCACCGACCTCATGACCGCCGTCAACTCCGGGCAGCTCAGGCCCGCCGGACTGGTCGGTCTGGGCCGGATCAGCGAGATCCGCGGCTGGCAGTACCTGGACGGCCACGCCCTGCTCGGCGCGGGCCTGACCCACGCGCGGATGGGCCGCCCCGACTTCGCCGCCCTCATCCCCGCGCTCGCCGCCGCCGCGCGCGCCGCCGGTCCGCCGCACATCCGCAACGCGGGCACCCTGGGCGGCAACATCGCCTCCGCCGCGCCCACCGGCGACGCGCTGCCGGTGCTGGCCGCCCTGGAGGCGACGCTGGTCATCGCCGGTCCGGGCGGCGCCCGCCGGGAGATCCCCGTGTCGCACCTGCTGGCCGGGATGGACATGCTGCGCGGCGGCGAACTCATCGGGTTCGTGCGCGTGCCGCTGCTGCACGCCCCGCAGGTCTTCCTCAAGGCGACCGGCCGCACCGGCCCCGGGCGGGCCGTCGCCTCCGTCGCCCTGGTCCTCGACCCCGCGCGGCGCGGCGTGCGCTGCGCGGTGGGCGCCATAGCACCGATGCCGCTGCGCCCCCTGGAGGCCGAGCAGTGGGTCGCCCAGCTGATCGACTGGGACAACGACCGCGCGATCGTGCCGGAGGCGCTGCACGCGTTCGGCGAGTACGTCGCCGCGGCCTGCATCCCCGACCCGGCCCCCGCCGAGGACGGCTCCGTGACACCGTTGCCGCCCGCCGTACTGCACTTGCGGCGCACCGTCGCCGCGCTGGCCCGACGAGCACTGGGGAGGGCGCTGTCGTGACCGACGACCAGCACGCGGACCGGCACGGAGAGGGCACGCCCCCGGGCGGCGGCCGCTGGGACCCGCTGCCCCAGGGCGACTACGACGACGGTGCGACCGCGTTCGTGAAGCTGCCCGAGGGCGGCATCGACGCGCTGCTCGCCTCCTCCGACAGCCCGCTGGCCGCGCCCGGCCACGGCTACGTGCCCCCGCCCATCACGGTCACCCCGGCCACCACCGCGGGCACCGACCCGGCGGCCACCGGCACCTGGTCCGTGCCCGCGGACGGCGTCCACTGGCCCGACCCGAACGCGCTGCCCCAGCAGGACGCCGGGCACGACCGGTTCACCTACGAGCCCGGCGCGACCGGGCAGTGGACCTACGAGACGTACGACGAGACGGCCGGGGCGACCGGCACCGCCGAGACGGCGGAGGCGCCGCCCGCGCCCGGCCACGACGTGACCGGCCAGTGGTCGATCCCCGTCGCCGGGGGCGACCTCCCGGACGAGTCCGGCGAGTTCACCACGTCCGCCCTGGTCGAGCAGTGGGGCGGCACCCCGCCCCCCACCCTGCCCGGCGGTGCGCCCGCCCCCTGGGCGACGCAGGGCGCGGGCCTGCCGTGGGCGCAGGAGGCGACGGCCGGGGACGGCGGCACGCCCGCGCACGGCACGTACGCCGGGCACCACCCGCAGACCGGAACGGCCCCGGACACGGCGTCCGGCGCGGCCCCGTTCGCCGGGCCCGCCGAGAGCGCCCCTGAGGCCCTCTCCGGGCCCGCTGAGGCTCCTGGGGCCACCGAGGCGGCCGGGACGGCCACGGAGGGCTCCACGGGCGCGCAGGACGCCACGGAGGGGCACGCCGAGACGTCCCCGGAGAACGGGTACGCGCCGTACGCCGACGAGCGGCAGGAGTACGCCGCGCAGGGCGAGGTACCGCCGGGCGGCGAGGCGGATCACGCGCCGCACACCGACCAGCGGCCGGACCACGGCCCGCAGGGCGGCGAACAGCCGGACGCGGAGCCCGGATCCGCCCCGCAGGCCGGACAGGCCCCCCACGCGGAGGCCGCCTCGGCCACCCCGCCCCAGCCCTCCGCCGACGAGGACGGCACGGCGGAAGAGGCCGGCCCCTCGGAGCCCGCCTCCGCCGAAGGCGCGCCCCCGGAAGCCGCGGACCCGGACGCCGAGGCCGCGGCCCCCGCGGAACAGGATCAGGCACCGGCGGACCCGGAACCGGACCCCGCGCGGGACACCGCTTCCGCGCCCACCGCGGAACCCCCCGCGCCCCCGGCCGACGAGCACCCCCTCGCGTCGTACGTGCTGCGCGTCAACGGCAGCGACCGCCCCGTCACCGACGCGTGGATCGGCGAGTCGCTGCTGTACGTGCTGCGCGAGCGGCTCGGGCTCGCGGGCGCCAAGGACGGCTGCTCGCAGGGCGAGTGCGGGGCGTGCAACGTGCAGGTCGACGGGCGGCTCGTCGCCTCCTGCCTGGTGCCCGCCGTGACCGCCGCCGGCAGCGAGGTCCGCACCGTCGAGGGCCTGGCCGTCGACGGACAGCCCTCGGACGTGCAGCGGGCGCTCGCCCGGTGCGGCGCCGTGCAGTGCGGGTTCTGCGTGCCCGGCATGGCGATGACCGTGCACGACCTGCTGGAGGGCAACCCCGCGCCGACCGAGCTGGAGACCCGCCAGGCGCTGTGCGGCAACCTGTGCCGCTGCTCCGGCTACCGCGGGGTCGTCGAGGCCGTCAAGGAGGTCGTCGCCGAACGCGACGCGCACTCCGCCGCCGACGCCGGGGAGCCGGTCGAGGCCGGTGAACACGGAGCCGAGGACGCCCGTATCCCGCACCAGGCGGGGCCGGGCGCCGGGAGCGTCAACCCGTCGGCGTTCGACGCGTTCGGATCGCACGACCACCCGCACCACCACCAGCAGCAGGCGCACCCCCAGCACCCCCAACACCCCCAGCAGCCGCCGCACCAGCCGCACCAGCCGCACCAACCGCCGTACGGACAAGGACAGGGACAGGACGGAGGCCAGGCGTGAGCAACGAAGCCGCCACCGCGACCACCGCGACCGCGGCCGGCGCCGCGGAGGCCGGCCCCGCCCCGGAGCCGATCCCGCACGGCCTCGGCTCCTCCCTGCCCGCCGCCGACGCGCGCGCCAAGACCGAGGGCACCTTCCCGTACGCGGCCGACCTGTGGGCCGAGGGCCTGCTGTGGGCGGCCGTGCTGCGCGCCCCGCACGCGCACGCGCGCATCACGTCGATCGACACCACGCACGCGCGCGCGATGCCCGGCGTCCGCGCGGTCGTCACCCACGAGGACGTGCCCGGCCGACCGCTGTACGGCCGGGGCAAGGCCGACCGCCCGGTCTTCGCCTCCGACGTGGTGCGCCACCACGGCGAGCCCATCGCCGCCGTCGCCGCCGACCACCCCGACACCGCGCGGATGGCCGCCGCGGCCGTCATCGTCGAGTACGAGGTCCTCGACCCGGTCACCGACCCGGAACAGGCCTTCGAGGCGGAGCCGCTGCACCCTGACGGCAACCTGATCCGGCACATCCCGCTGCGCCACGGCGACCCGCAGGCGCACGGCGAGGTCGTCGTCGAGGGCCTGTACCGCATCGGCCGCCAGGACCCCGCGCCCATCGGCGCCGAGGCGGGCCTCGCCGTACCGCGCCCGGACGGCGGCGTGGAGCTGTACGTGGCCTCCACCGACCCGCACACCGACCGCGACACCGCCGCCGCGTGCTACGGCCTGGAGCCCGAACGCGTCAAGGTCGTCGTCACCGGCGTCCCCGGCGCCACCGCCGACCGCGAGGACCAGGGCTTCCAGCTGCCGCTCGGCCTGCTCGCCCTGAAGACCGGCTGCCCGGTGAAACTCACCGCCACGCGCGAGGAGTCCTTCCTCGGGCACGCCCACCGCCACCCCACCCTGCTGCGCTACCGCCACCACGCGGACGCCGAGGGCCGGCTGGTGAAGGTCGAGGCGCAGATCCTGCTCGACGCGGGCGCCTACGCGGACACCTCGTCCGACGCGCTGGCGGCGGCCGTGTCGTTCGCCTGCGGCCCGTACGTCGTGCCCAACGCCTTCATCGAGGGCTGGGCGGTGCGCACCAACAACCCGCCCTCCGGCCATGTGCGCGGCGAGGGCGCGATGCAGGTCTGCGCCGCGTACGAGGCGCAGATGGACAAGCTCGCGAAGAAGCTCGGCATCGACCCGGCGGAGCTGCGGCTGCGCAACGTCATGGCGACGGGCGACGTCCTGCCCACCGGCCAGACGGTGACCTGCCCGGCGCCGGTCGCCGAACTCCTCCAGGCCGTGCGGGACTTCCCGCTGCCGCCGCTGCCGAAGGACACCCCCGAGGAGGAGTGGCTGCTGCCCGGCGGTCCCGAGGGCGCGGGCGAGCCGGGCGCGGTGCGCCGGGGCGTGGGCTACGGCCTGGGCATGGTGCACATGCTCGGCGCGGAGGGCGCCGACGAGGTCTCCACGGCCACCGTGAAGGTCCAGGACGGGGTGGCGACGGTGCTGTGCGCGGCCGTCGAGACCGGCCAGGGCTTCTCCACGCTGGCCCGGCAGATCGTCCAGGAGATCCTGGGCGTCGACGAGGTCCACGTGGCGCCCGTCGACACCGACCAGCCCCCGGCGGGCGCGGGCTGCCGCGGCCGGCACACCTGGGTCTCGGGCGGCGCCGTGGAGCGCGCGGCCAAGATGGTCCGTACGCAGCTCCTCCAGCCGCTGGCGCAGAAGTTCGGCATGTCCACCGAGCTGCTCCAGGTCGCCGACGGGAAGATCACGTCCTACGACGGTGTCCTGTCGACCACGGTCGCCGAGGCACTGGAGGGCAAGGAGCTGTGGGCGACCGCGCAGTGCCGCCCGCACCCGACCGAGCCGCTGGACGACGCCGGGCAGGGCGACGCCTTCGTGGGCCTCGCCTTCTGCGCGATCCGCGCGGTCGTCGACGTCGACATCGAGCTGGGCTCGGTGCGCGTGGTGGAGCTGGCCGTCGCGCAGGACGTGGGCCGGGTGCTGAACCCCGCCCAGCTGGCGGCCCGGATCGAGGCCGGCGTCACCCAGGGCGTCGGCATCGCGCTCACCGAGAACCTGCGCACCCCGCGCGGCGTGATACGGCACCCCGACCTCACCGGCTACGCCCTGCCGACGGCCCTCGACGCGCCGGACATCCGGATCGTCAAGCTGGTCGAGGAGCGGGACGTGGTCGCGCCGTTCGGCGCCAAGGCGGTCAGCGCGGTGCCCGTGGTGGCCTCGCCGGCGGCGATCGCGTCGGCGGTGCGGGCGGCGACGGGCCGCCCGGTGAACCGGCTGCCGATCCGCCCGCAGGCGGCGGTGGTGACGACACCGGCCCCATAGGTCCCGGAATCGCGCTGTTTGCCCTGGTCAGGGCGATTGTCAGTGGCGCCGCGTAGTGTTTCTCCCATGAGCACGACCGGCGCCGTCGTCACGGCGATCAGCACCCCGGCCACCGCATCGGGCCTCGCCCTCGACCTGCCCGCGCGCCTGCTGGACCAGGAGTTCGGCGCGGGCCGCGTGGTCCGTTTCGAGGACGTCGACTTCCCCGCGACGCTCACCCACGAACCCACCCGCCGCTTCCTGCGCGAGACGGGCCTGCCCGAGGACGAGGCCCTGTTCTCCCTGGACACGGACCTCCCGCTGCCGACCCTCACGGAGTTCTACACCGACGAGGAGTACACGGGCGACTTCCCCCTCGACCAACTCCCGCACGACGCCGACCGCCTGATACGCCTCGGCCGCATCACCGGAGACGCGGGCCTGGTGGTCGAGGGCACCACGGGCGAAATCCTCCGCTGGACCGAACCGGAAGCCCGCCTGGACCCCCTGAACCGAGACGTCTCGGAACTGGTCCTGGCCCTGTGCCTGTTGCGCGCGGGTGGCACGGAGGCAATGGGAGGCATAGAGGCCGTGGCGGGAATCGAACCCGCGTAACTCGCTTGGCGATCACCAGTGGGGAGCCCCGAGGTCCCGGTGGCCGGGGCATGGTTTCGGGGCTCCCGTCCGTGGTGGCTACCCAACAGTGCGGCCGCCAGCGGCTCGTCGCGTGCGGACAAGGAACCGAACCTCATCGGGCGTGGGGTTCTCCAAGTCCACGATCATCGAGAGGGCCAGCTCCCGGATCACTGTGGCCGTCTCGATCTGCTGGGCCTCCACTTCGTCGGCGAGCCGGGACAGGGGAGAGGCCGTGCCGTCCGTCACGAAATGAGCCGGCCTCCCCTCGGGCCCGCTCCACGGCAGCAGACGCAGATGCCGGATGACGACGGCCGGGGTACTGCCGAACTGTGGGCTCATGCCATCCCTCCTGCCGGGTGGGCCTGCCCGAGCGTCATCGGCACGGCGGCGCGTCGCCCGCCTCTTTGGCGTCGTCGCTCCTGCTCCCGCTCGTGGGCGATGACGTACGGCCGTACGACGGGCAAGCCGTCAGCCTCGATGACGAGGGCGAGACGCCCCACCCCCACCGCTTCACGCGTAACGATCAGTCGCCGTGCCGGGGAGATCGCGGCGGATGGGGCTGCCGTATGCCTGGTCCTGGTGGGCGGGGTTGCTCGCCGCCTGCCTTGGCCGGGCAGGAGCCACGAGAGGATGAGCATCAGTAGAGTTCGCACGTCTGCACTCCTTGTCAGTGCGGGCCGCGCCCCCGGACAGTTCGCCGCTGTCGCGGGGGTCTCTGTCGTCGTGCGTGGCCGAGCATACGCGTATACGCGTATACGCGGTCGCGTGTTTACGAAGATACGCGGATGCTCGGCTGTATGGATCTTGACCGTTCGGTGCCCGTCTGGCCCCAGGTGGCGAAGGAGCTGCGCCGCCGTCTCGATGCCGGGCAGTACCCCGCCGGCGAGCGCTTCCCCGCCGTGAACGAGCTGGCGGCCGAGCTGGACGTGGCACCCTCCACGGTGCAGAAGGCTGTGGCCGCTCTGCGAGAAGAGGGGCGGCTTTACACCGTGCTGGGTCAAGGATCGTTCGTGAAGGGCGACGAGTAACTCGCCATTCGGCGCACGCCGTGACGCATAAAGAGGCCGTGGCGGGAATCGAACCCGCGTAACTCGCTTTGCAGGCGAGCCCCTCAACCACTCGGGCACACGGCCTGGATGAACTTCGCTGCGTCAGCCGTGGCGGGAATCGAACCCGCGTAACTCCCCGCGAGCGGAGCTCGCCGATGGATGCAGTGCAGGCGAGCCCCTCAACCACTCGGGCACACGGCCAACGTGTTGTGTCGACCGTAGGGCGGGGTGGGGAGGGGGCTCAAGGGGTCCGGGGGGCCTGCAACGCGACTGCCACACGCCGTTCATGAACGGGGCCGAGGAGGCGTACGACCAAGGACCGAGGTGATCACCGTCTCCCGACAGGGGCCGAACAGTTCCGAGCCCCTTACTCTGACGGACATGGCCGCCCTCGATCCGCGCGACGCCGATGTCGCCGACGCAGCAGCAGATCCCGTCCACATACCGGGCGCATCCGAGCCGCCGGGTCACGCGAGCGGGGGTGTTCTCGGGCGGTCGTACCGGGCGCTGAGTATCGGGATCGTCTCCGTCGTGGTGCTGATCGCGTTCGAGGCGACCGCCGTGGGGACCGCGATGCCGGTGGCGGCGCGGGAGCTGGACGGGGTGTCGCTGTACGCGTTCGCGTTCTCGGCGTACTTCACGACCAGTCTGTTCGGCATGGTGCTGGCCGGGCAGTGGTCGGACCGGCGCGGCCCGCTGTCCCCCCTCACCTGCGGTATCGCCGCGTTCGCGGCCGGGTTGCTGCTGTCGGGGACCGCGGGGGCGATGTGGCTGTTCATCCTCGGGCGGGCCGTGCAGGGGTTCGGCGGGGGACTGGTCATCGTCGCGCTGTACGTCGTCGTCGGCCGGGCCTACCCCGAGCGGCTGCGGCCCGCGATCATGGCGGCCTTCGCCGCGGGCTGGGTCGTGCCGTCGATCGTCGGCCCGCTGGCCGCGGGCACGGTCACCGAGCACCTGGGCTGGCGCTGGGTGTTCGTCGGCATTCCGGTGCTCGTCGTGTTCCCGCTCGCCCTCGCGCTGCCCCAGATCCGGCGGCGGGCGGGCGGACCGGTCGACGGCTCGAAGGACGCCGCCTCCTTCGACGCGCGGCGCATCCGGCTCGCGCTCGGCATCTCGCTGGGCGCCGGACTGCTCCAGTACGCCGCCCAGGACCTGCGCTGGCTCTCCCTGCTGCCCGGCGCGGCCGGCACCGCCCTGCTCGTGCCCGCCGTGCTGGGGCTGCTGCCGCGCGGCACCTACCGGGCCGCGCGCGGGCTGCCGTCCGTGGTGCTGCTGCGCGGCGTCGCGGCGGGCTCCTTCATCGCGGCCGAGTCGTTCGTGCCGTTGATGCTGGTCACCCAGCGGGGCCTCACGCCCACGCTCGCCGGGTTCTCGCTCGCCGCGGGCGGCGCGACCTGGGCGCTCGGCTCGTGGGTGCAGTCCCGCTCCCGCGTGGAGCCGTACCGGGACCGGCTGATGACGCTGGGCATGGTGCTGGTGGCCGCGGCCATCGCCGCCGCGCCGAGCGTGCTGATCGAGGCCGTGCCGGTGTGGACCGTCGCCGTCGCCTGGGGCTTCGGCTGCTTCGGCATGGGCCTGGTGATCTCCTCCACCAGCGTCCTGCTGCTCCACCTGTCCGCGCCCGAGGAAGCGGGCAGCAACTCGGCCGCGCTCCAGATATCCGACGGCCTGTCGAATGTGATCCTGCTCGCGGCCGGCGGCGCCGCCTTCGCCACGCTCGGCGGCGGCACGGTCGCCCACTCCACCACCGAGGCCGCCGGCGCCGCCTCCCATCCCGTCGCCTTCGCCGCCGTCTTCCTGCCCATGGCGGCGGTCGCCCTGCTGGGCGCCTGGGTCACCACCCGGGTGCGGGAACGGTGAGTCACCACCCCCGTCACCGAGGGTGTTGTGACGTGGGTCCCACCCTCGGGCGACCCGGCCTCGTTCGCGCGTTGACGGCGGCGGCCCGCCGGTAGGGTGGCCCGGTTGTCATACGTAGCCGAGCCGCTCGACCCCCACGACGGAGACCGTGACTACCACCGCCGCTTCCTCCTCGCACCACCTCTCGCCCGCCTTCCCCGGCCGCGCCCCCTGGGGCACCGCCAGCAAGCTGCGTGCCTGGCAGCAGGGGGCGATGGAGAAGTACATCCAGGAGCAGCCGCGAGACTTCCTGGCGGTCGCCACCCCCGGCGCCGGTAAGACGACCTTCGCGCTGACGCTCGCGTCCTGGCTGCTGCACCACCACGTCGTGCAGCAGGTGACCGTGGTCGCGCCCACCGAGCACCTGAAGAAGCAGTGGGCCGAGGCCGCCGCGCGGGTAGGGATCAAGCTCGACCCCGAGTACAGCGCCGGGCCGCTCGGCAAGGAGTACGACGGCGTCGCCGTGACGTACGCCGGTGTCGGCGTACGGCCCATGCTGCACCGCAACCGCGTCGAGCAGCGCAAGACCCTCGTCATCCTCGACGAGATCCACCACGCCGGTGACTCCAAGTCCTGGGGCGAGGCCTGCCTGGAGGCGTTCGAGCCGGCGACCCGGCGCCTCGCCCTGACCGGTACGCCGTTCCGCTCGGACACCAATCCGATCCCCTTCGTGACGTACGAGGAGGGCCCGGACGGCATCCGGCGCTCGGCCGCCGACTACACCTACGGCTACGGTTCCGCGCTCGCCGACGGCGTCGTCCGCCCCGTGATCTTCCTCAGTTACAGCGGCAACATGCGCTGGCGGACCAAGGCCGGCGACGAGATCCAGGCCCGGCTCGGCGAGCCGATGACCAAGGACGCCATCAGCCAGGCCTGGCGTACGGCGCTCGACCCGCGCGGCGACTGGATGCCGGCCGTGCTGCGCGCCGCCGACCAGCGGCTGACCGAGGTCAGGAAGGCGATCCCGGACGCGGGCGCCCTCGTCATCGCCTCCGACCAGGACTCCGCGCGCGCCTACGCCAAGCTGATCCGCGAGATCACCGGCCACAAGGCGACCCTCGTCCTGTCCGACGACGCGGGCGCGTCGAACCGGATCGACGAGTTCAGCAACAACACCGACCGGTGGATGGTCGCCGTCCGCATGGTGTCCGAGGGCGTCGACGTGCCGCGCCTCGCGGTCGGCGTGTACGCCACGACGATCTCCACGCCGCTGTTCTTCGCGCAGGCCGTCGGGCGCTTCGTGCGGTCGCGGCGCCGGGGCGAGACCGCGTCCGTGTTCCTGCCGACCGTGCCGGACCTGCTCGGCTTCGCCAACGAGATGGAGCGCGAGCGCGACCACGTCCTCGACAAGCCGAAGAAGGACGGCGAGGAGGACCCGTACGCCGAGGAGGACAAGCTCCTCAAGGAGGCGGAGAAGCAGCAGGACGAGGACACCGGCGAGCAGGACATGCTGCCGTTCGAGGCGCTGGAGTCCGACGCCGTCTTCGACCGGGTCATGTACAACGGCGCCGAGTTCGGCATGCAGGCGCACCCGGGCAGCGAGGAGGAGCAGGACTACCTCGGCATCCCCGGACTCCTCGAACCCGAGCAGGTGCAGCTGCTGCTGCAGAAGCGGCAGGCGCGGCAGATCGCGCACAGCAAGAAGAAGCCGGACAGCGAGGCGGACCTGCTGGAACTGCCCGCCGAGCGGCGGCCCGTCGTCTCGCACAAGGAGATGATGGAGCTGCGGCGCAAGCTGAACACGATGGTCGGCGCGTACGTCCACCAGAGCGGCAAGCCGCACGGGGTCATCCACACCGAGCTGCGCCGGGTGTGCGGCGGGCCGCCGGCCGCGGAGGCCACGGCGGGGCAGCTGCGGCAGCGGATTGCCAAGGTGCAGGAGTGGGCCACCCGGATGCGGTAGGCCCACCGGGGCTTCGCCGCTCCCGCAAGTCTTCCGCGCCACCTGTGGGTCTTCCGCGCCTGCCGCGAGCCTTCGCCGCCTCCCGCGGGTTTCCGCGCCTATCGCGGTCTTCCCCGCCTCCCGCAGGTCTTCCACGCCCACCGCGGTCGTCCCCGCCCCTGCGGTCGTCCCCCCGCGGGCCTTCGACGGCCCCCACGGTCTGCCCGCCCCCGCGCCCTTCGGCGTCCGGGGCGGGCGGGGCAAGCAGCGGGGGAGGAACGGGGGAGGAGCGGCAGCGCGCAGGCGGCGGGGCGTGCGGTGGGGAGCCGCGCGCCGTACGTATCGGCATATGTCGCGGCACGTCGTATCGACTCATGCCCGGATTCTGGACGGAGCCTTCCGCTGAGCGGACCGGCTCGCTACTGTCCCGCTACGCACACGCCCCGTGGCAGCGCCGCCGCGGAGCGCAGCCGTGTAGCGACGCGGCCCGGAACAAGGCCGGGCCGCCAGCCGATCGGCAGCCTCTACCAGCGCGTCGCTGACGGGACTCGGCGACGCATCCGCCGCGAGGGAGGGCTGCCGACCTCACCACTAAGGAGTGGGCGTCGTGACCGCGGAGACCTCTCAGACGCTCGACCGAGGACTGCGCGTCCTCAAGCTGCTGGCCGACACGGACCACGGGCTGACCGTCACCGAGCTATCCACCAGACTGGGCGTGAACCGGACCGTGGTGTACCGGTTGCTGGCCACGCTGGAGCAGCACGCACTCGTCCGCCGTGACCTGGGCGGACGGGCCCGGGTGGGGCTGGGCGTGCTGGGGCTGGGCCGCCAGGTGCATCCGCTGGTACGGGAGGCGGCGCTGCCGGCGCTGCGGTCGCTGGCCGAGGACATCGGGGCGACGGCGCACCTGACGCTGGTGGACGGGGCGGAGGCGCTGGCCGTCGCCGTCGTCGAGCCGACCTGGACGGACTACCACGTGGCCTACCGGGCGGGCTTCCGGCATCCGCTGGACCGGGGCGCCGCGGGCAAGGCGATCCTCGCCGCGCGGGCCAAGCCGACGGGCGACCCGGGCTACACGCTGACCCACGGCGAGCTGGAGGCAGGGGCGAGCGGCGCCGCCGCCCCGCTGCTCGGCGTCACCGGGGTCGAGGGCAGCGTGGGTGTCGTGATGCTCGCCGACGCGGTGCCGGAGCGGGTGGGGGCCCGCGTGGTCGAGGCGGCGAGGGAGGTCGCGGAGGCCCTGCGCTAGGCGAGCCCCCTGGTACGGCGCCCGGTGCGGGGCTGGGCGGGGGCGGTTGCGCAGCATGGCGTTAGATTGACTCCGTGCTCTCTCGTCTCACGCGTTCCCAGGCCCTCGCCGTCTGTTCGGTGCCCGTCGTGGCGCTGGTCGCGACCGCTGTGTTCGCGCCGTTGCCGTTCGCGGTGGCGCAGCCGGGGTCGACGGCGGATGTGCTGGGGAAGAACAGGGGTATCCCGGTGATCACCATCTCGGGGGCGCCGGTGCGGGACACGCGGGGCGAGCTGCGGATGACGACGATCGTGGCGACCGGCCCGGAGGTGCGGGTGTCGCTCGCGGACCTGCTCGACGGCTGGTTCCGCTCCGACCGGGCCGTGATGCCGCTGGACGCCGTCTACCCGAGCGGCAACAACGTGAAGGAGATCGCCGAGTTCAACACGAAGCAGATGCGGCAGTCGCAGGACGCGGCGACCGCGGCCGCGCTGAACTACCTCGGCCGCTCCGACGACGACATCGACGTCGACCTGGAGCTGGCGGACGTCGGCGGCCCCAGCGCGGGGCTGCTGTTCTCGCTCGGCATCGTCGACAAGCTGGACGGCGACGGCCGCGGCGGCGACCTCACCGGCGGCCGTACGATCGCCGGCACCGGCACGATCACCGCCGACGGGGAAGTCGGCGCCGTGGGCGGCGTGGCCCTGAAGACGCAGGCCGCCCGGCGGGACGGCGCGACCGTCTTCCTGGTGCCGAGGGACGAGTGCGCGGACGCGAAGGCGGAGGCGCCGAAGGGGCTGCGGCTGATCCCGGTGACCACCCTCGAGGGCGCCGTGCGGTCGCTGGCCGCGCTGGACTCCGGCAAGGCCGTGCCCTCCTGCTGAGCCGGGCCGCCGCCCCGGTCAGCCCTGCTTCACGAACCCTTCCGCGACCAGCCAGTCCAGCGCGACCTGGTGCGGGTCCTCGCCGTCCACGTCGACCTTGGCGTTCAGGTCCCGCGCCACGTCGTTGTTCAGCTTCCTGGTGATCGGGTCGAGGATGCCGGTGATCGCCGGCCACTCCTTGAGCGTCCTGGTGTTGATCACCGGCGCCGCGTTGTAGTTCGGGAAGAACTTCCTGTCGTCCTCCATCACCACCAGCTTCATGGACTTCACCCGCCCGTCGGTGGTGAAGACCTCGCCGTACGTGCAACTGCCCTTCGCCGCCTGGGTGTAGATGATGCCGGTGTCCATCTGGGTGATCCGGCCCGCCGGGACGTCCATCCCGTACTCCTCCTGCATCCCCGGCAGCCCGTCCGCCCGGTTGGCGAACTCGCCCTCCACGCACAGCGTCACCGCGCCGGGGTCCTTCTTCGCGAGCGCGGCGACGTCGGAGAGCGTCTTCGTGCCGTACTTCTCGGAGTTGGCCCGGTTCATGGCCAGGGCGTAGGTGTTGTTCAGGGCGGACGGCGCCAGCCAGGTCAGGCCGTTCTTCCGGTCGGCGTCGCGCACGGCCCGCCACTGCTCGTGCGGGTCGGGGAGGGGGTCCGGGTTGCCGAGGTACGTGATCCAGGCGGTGCCGGTGTACTCGTACACGGCGTCCGCGTCGCCCTTGCGGACGGCCTCGCGGGAGCCGATGGAGCCCTGGATGCCGGTGCGGTCGAGGACCTCGGCGCCGGCCGCCTCGAAGGCGATGCCCAGGATCGCGCCGAGGATGAGCTGCTCGGTGAACGACTTGGACGTCACGGTGAGATCGGCGCCCCTGAGCGGCTCGCCCCGCCCGATCGACCCCGGCCGCACGTCGTCGGCCATGGGGGACCCGCTGGTCAGCCCGCACCCGGAGGCCGCGGTCAGCAGCCCGCCCGCCAGCAGCAGGCACATCCGCCGTCTCATGTCCCCGCCTCCAGTCCCCGCGGGCGCAGCAGCAGTTCCGCCAGCGAGGCCAGCCAGTCCACCAGCAGGGCCAGGGCGATCGTGAGGATCGAGCCGAGCACCAGCACCGGCATCCGCTGGTTGGTGATGCCCGTGGTGATCAGCACGCCGAGGCCGCCGCCTCCGCCGAAGGTCGCCAGGGTGGCCGTGCCCACGTTCAGCACCAGCGCCGTGCGCACGCCCGCCAGGATCAGCGGCACCGCCAGCGGCAGTTCCACCTTCGTGAGC
This sequence comes from Streptomyces sp. JB150, assembly GCF_011193355.1. Taxonomy (GTDB): domain Bacteria; phylum Actinomycetota; class Actinomycetes; order Streptomycetales; family Streptomycetaceae; genus Streptomyces. The sequence continues at coordinate 2,925,552 of NZ_CP049780.1, read as the reverse complement.
ACCCCGAGCGGGGACATGCCGATGCCGCGGGCCGCCTCCAGCAGGGTCGGGTCGTTCGCCTTGAGGCCCGCGATGGTGTTCGACAGCACCGGCAGCACTGCGTAGACGATGATGCCGATCAGGGCGGCCCGGCGGCCGATGCCGAGCCAGATCACCAGCAGGGCGAGCAGGCCGATCGCGGGGGTGGCCTGGCCGGTGTTGGCCAGGGCCATCGCCACCGGGGTCGCCCTGCGGATCGCCCCGCGGGTCAGCAGGATGCCCAGCGGGATCGCGATGATCAGCACGAAGAAGGTGGAGATCACCGTCAGCTGGACGTGCTGCCACAGCGCCTGGGAGACCTGACCGCCGGACAGCGCGTTCTCGGAGATGGTGTCCAGGTCGGCCTGGTCGAACCACAGCCTGGTCGCCAGCAGCAGCGCCACCAGGAAGGCGGGCAGGAAGGTGAGCTTGCGCCAGCCGATGCGGCGTGGCTGCGGGCTTCGCACGTGCGGGACGGGCTCCGCCTCGGCCTCGCCGTCGTCCCGGAACGGCAGCCCTCTGACCTCGTGCTCGCCCTCGGGGCGGCGCCCGCGGTCCGGTGCGCTCGTCATGCCGTCGCCTCCCCTGTGCGGCCCTCCCGCTCGGCGTGCGCCAGCTGCTCGCGCGCCTCCTCCAGCTCGTGCCGGTGCTCCATCGCGTCCAGCCGGTCGGCCTCCAGCAGCTCGTGCATGGAGTTCATCAGCGTCTCCACGTCGACGACCCCCGTGTACTCGCCGCGCCGCCCGGTCACCGCGACCCGCCCGGCGTTGTCGGTGAGCACCGCCTCCAGGGCGTCGCGCAGGGTGGCGTCGCGGGTCACCGTGTCGTGCACCAGGGTGCCCGCGCGGGCCAGCGACCCCTTGGCGCGCATCAGGTCGCCGCGCCGCAGCCACTTGTAGGGCCGGCCCCGCCTGTCCAGCAGCAGGATCTCGTTGGTGCCGCTGCGGCGGAGCTTGTCGAAGATGTCCTGCGGGGCGTCGTCGACGGTCACCGTCGGATAGTCGGTGATCTCCACCTCGCCGACCCGGGTCAGGTTGAGCCGCTTCAGCGCGGCGCCCGCGCCGACGAAGCCGGAGACGAAGTCGTCCGCCGGGTTGGTGAGGATCGCCTCCGGGGTGTCGAACTGGGCGATGTGCGAGCGCTCGCGCAGCACCGCGATCCGGTCGCCGAGCTTGATCGCCTCGTCGAAGTCGTGGGTGACGAACACGATGGTCTTGTGCAGCTCGTGCTGGAGCCGGATCAGCTCGTCCTGGAGGTGGTCGCGGGTGATCGGGTCGACCGCGCCGAACGGCTCGTCCATCAGCAGCACCGGCGGGTCGGCGGCCAGCGCGCGGGCCACGCCGACCCGCTGCTGCTGGCCGCCGGAGAGCTGGCGCGGATAGCGCCCGCGGAACTCGCCGGGGTCCAGGCCCACCAGGTCCAGCAGCTCCTCGACCCGGTCGCGGATGCGGGTCTTCGGCCAGCCGATCATCTTCGGTACGAGCGCGATGTTCTGCGCGACGGTCATGTGCGGGAAGAGGCCCGCGGACTGGATGGCGTAGCCGACCTTGCGGCGCAGCTTCACCGGGTCGATGTCGGTGACGTCCTCGCCGTCGATGCGGATGCGGCCGCTGGTCGGCTCGATCAGCCGGTTGATCATCTTCAGGGTGGTCGACTTGCCGCAGCCGGACGGCCCCACGAAGATCACCGTCTCGCCCGCGCCGATCTCCATGCTGACGTTGTCCACCGCGGGCGCCGGGTTGCCGGGGTAGCGCTTGGTCAGGTTCTCCAGCTCGATGGTCGCGCCGCCGGTCGGGGTGTTCTCAGGCACGGATCCCCCTCGGGATGGTCAGCCGTCCGATCAGGACGTACGCGGCGTCGAAGAGCAGGGCGAGGACGATGATCCCGAGGGTGCCCGCGAGGACCTGGTTCAGCGCGTTCCTGCTGCCCAGGGAGGCGATCCCGCGGAAGATCTCGTTGCCGAGGCCGGGTCCGGAGGCGTACGCGGCGATGGCGGCGATGCCCATCAGCATCTGCGTGGAGACCCGGATGCCGGTGAGGATCGGCGGCCAGGCCAGCGGCAGCTCCACCCGCACCAGCCGGGACAGCCGCGACATGCCGATCCCGGTGGCGGCGTCCACCAGCGCGGGGTCGACGCCGCGCAGGCCGACGATCGCGTTCCGCACGACCGGCAGCAGCCCGTACAGGGTCAGCGCGATCACGGTCGGCGGCACACCCAGGCCGACGACCGGGACGAGCAGGCCGATCATGGCGAGCGACGGGATGGTGAGGAGGGTGGAGGTCGCCGTGGTGGCCAGGTTGCCGGCCCAGTCGCTGCGGTAGGTGGCCACCGCGATCAGCACCCCGAGGAGGGTGGCCACGACCATGCACTGGAAGACCGCGCTCGCGTGCTGCCCGGCGTCGGCGAGCAGCTGCTGGTGGCGACTGCCCAGGTACTCCCAGAAGTTCACATCGCTCACCCCACGGCTAGGACGTCCCTTCCCGGGCCCGGCCCGACGACTCGGTCGGCAGCGCCGCCTGCTCCACCAGCGGGATGATCCGCAGCGGAACGGGGTTCTCCATCACGATCGCGGTCGAGGCCCGGACAATGCCATCAAAACCGACGACCCGGTCGATCACCCGCTGGAGATCGGCGTTGGAGCGGGCCACCAGACGGCACAGCATGTCGCCCGTCCCGGTGGTGGTGTGCAGTTCCAGCACCTCCGGCACGGTCGCCAAGTGGGCCCGTACGTCGGCTCCTTGCCCCTGCCGGATCTGGAGGGTGGCGAACGCCGTCACCGGGTAGCCGAGGGCCGCCGGGTCCACCTGCGGGCCGAAGCCACGGATGACTCCGTTCGACTGAAGCCGGTCCAGGCGCGCCTGCACGGTGCCGCGCGCCACGCCCAGCCGCCGGGACATCTCCAGCACCCCGATCCGCGGCTCGCGCGCCAGCAGCACGATGATCCGCCCGTCCAGATGATCGATCGCCATGCCGAGCCCTCCCGGCCCGCCCACGAGGGTGGGCATCCTGTACAGAAAGTCCGCCGATACGGCCGTACGACTGAGCAGACTGCCCAGTGAACACGCAAACTATTGCGCACCTTGCAGAGCGGGGCCAGGCTTCGGCCATGACGCAGACCACACACCACACTCCCGACACCGCCCGGCAGGCCGACCCCTTCCCGGTCAAGGGAATGGACGCGGTCGTCTTCGCCGTGGGCAACGCCAAGCAGGCGGCGCACTACTACTCCACCGCCTTCGGCATGAAGCTGGTCGCCTACTCCGGACCGGAGAACGGCAGCCGCGAGACCGCGAGCTACGTGCTGGAGAACGGCTCCGCCCGGTTCGTCTTCACCTCGGTCATCAAGCCCGCCACGCCCTGGGGCCACTTCCTCGCCGAGCACGTGGCCGAGCACGGCGACGGCGTCATCGACCTCGCCATCGAGGTGCCGGACGCCCGCGCCGCCTACGCGCACGCCATCGAGCAGGGCGCCCGCAGCGTCGCCGAGCCGTACGAGCTGAAGGACGAGCACGGCACCGTCGTCCTCGCCGCCATCGCCACCTACGGCGAGACCCGCCACACCCTGGTCGAGCGCACCGGCTACGACGGCCCCTACCTGCCCGGCTACGCCGCGGCAGCCCCGATCGTCGCCCCGCCGGAGCGCCGCACCTTCCAGGCCATCGACCACTGCGTCGGCAACGTCGAACTCGGCCGGATGAACGAGTGGGTGACCTTCTACAACAAGGTCATGGGCTTCACCAACATGAAGGAGTTCGTCGGCGACGACATCGCCACCGAGTACTCGGCGCTGATGTCGAAGGTCGTCGCGGACGGCACCCGCAAGGTGAAGTTCCCGATCAACGAGCCCGCGATCGCGAAGAAGAAGTCGCAGATCGACGAGTACCTGGAGTTCTACAACGGCCCCGGCGTCCAGCACATCGCGCTCGCCACCAACGACATCGTCGCCACCGTCCGCCACATGCGCGAGCACGGCGTGCAGTTCCTGGACACCCCGGACTCCTACTACGACACCCTCGGCGAGTGGGTCGGCGAGACCCGCGTGCCCATCGACACCCTGCGCGAACTGAAGATCCTCGCCGACCGCGACGAGGACGGCTACCTGCTGCAGATCTTCACCAAGCCGGTCCAGGACCGCCCGACCGTCTTCTTCGAACTCATCGAGCGCCACGGCTCGATGGGCTTCGGCAAGGGCAACTTCAAGGCCCTGTTCGAGGCGATCGAACGCGAGCAGGCCAAGCGCGGCAACCTGTAGCCGCCGGCAGCCGTTGCCGGGCAGCCGTTGCCGCCGGGGCTACTCCGGCGCCCGCACTCCCCGCGGCAGCGGCTCGACGGGCGGCTCGCCCAGCTCCCGCAGCGCCGTCCGCGCGCGCGGCGCGTGCAGCGGCGAGAACCAGGGGTTCAGGCGCAGCGCCTCCTGGAGATGACGCCGGGCGGCGCCCTCATGGCCGAGGGCCCGCTCGATCATCCCCCGGTGGTACGCGTACAGGGCGCTGCGCACCCCGATCCCCTTCTGCCGGTCGGTCACCCGCACCGCGAACTTCCGGGCCTCCTTGTGCTCGCCCGCCCGGTGCAGCGCCCACCCCAGGGCGTCGGCGACCGCGACCGACGGCTGCCGCCGCCACTCCGCGCGCAGCCGCCGCACCGCGGCTCTCGCGTCCCCGTGGTCCGCCTCGAAGACGCCCAGCACCAGCTCCTCGTCCGCGCCGCCCGCGGCCGCCGCCCGCACCCGCTCCCGCAGCAGGTCGTAGTGGATGCGCGCCGCCTGGTCGAGCCCCAGCGACTCGTACAGCTCGCCCAGCTCCAGCGCGTGCTCCGGCGCCGGCCGCTTGGCCAGCGCCGCCCGGTACGCGGTCAGCGCCTCCGAGGTCCGGCCCAGCGCCGCCAGCGCCTTGCCCTGCCCGGCCTGCGCGACCCGCTGATCGGGGTCGGTGCGCAGCGCCTCCTGGAAGTGGCGCAGCGCCGCCTCCCGCTCCCCGCGCTCCCACGCCATCTGCCCGGCCCGCTCCAGCCACGCCGCCCGCTCGGCGGCCGAACCGGCGGCCGCCGCCGCGTCCGACAGCTGGGCCGCCGCGTCCTCGCGCCAGCCCAGATCCCAGTACAGGGTGGCCGCGCGGGCCTTCACGGCCGGACCCGAGCGCAGCTCCCGCAGCCGGTCCAGGGTCCGCTGGGCCGCCTTGAGATCACCGAGTCCGGTGTACGCCTCGATCAGCAGCGGATACGTCGTCCACCGCTCGCTGTCCGCCTTCAGCGCGGCCTCGCCCCACTTGCGGGCCGCCCGGAAGTCCCGCCGGGCGTTCGCCAGCGCCGCCAGACCGTCCAGGGCCGCCGCGTTGCCGCGGGCCCGCACCCGCAGCGAGGTGTGCAGCGCCCGCTCCGCCTTCGGGTAGTTCCCCGGATCGGCGGCGCGCCGCCCCTGCTCCACGTACGCCGTCCCGAGCACCGCCCAGGCCGCGGCGTCCCGCGGATGCCTGCGCAGGTGCGACTCCCGCTCCCCGATCAGCGCCGCCAGCTCCGGCGGCGCGGCAGGAATCCCCTTGGTGACCGCGGCCCGCGCCGCGGCGGCTCCCGCGGCGGGCGGCGGGGCGGCCGGCCGGCCGGACGGCTGCAGCGTCAGCACCCCGCCGACCACCAGGCCCCCGGCGAGCACGCCGGCCGACACCCCCGTCGCGATCCGGATCCGCCGGCGCCGCCGCCCGCCGGACACGTCCTCCCCGGCCTGCTCCCGCGCCGTCACACCGTCCTGGCTCTCCGCGCCGCTCTGGCTCTCCGCGCCGTCCTGGGTCTTCATGCCGCTCACTGTGCGTCAATACGACGAGCACATCCGGTCAGCCGAAGGGTGCCGCGACGGGGTTCACACCGATGGCCCCCGGTGCGACGCTGTGATCATGAGCCCTAGCCCTCTCGTCGACCGGCTGCTCGCTCGACTGCCGGCCGAGGCCGTCCACACCGACTCCGACATCACCGCCTCCTACGCCCACGACATGGCGAGCTTCTGCCCGGCCGGCACCCCCGCCGTGGTGGTGCTGCCGCGCACCGTCGAAGAGGTCCAGCACGTCATGCGCACCGCGACCGAGCTGCGCGTCCCGGTCGTCCCGCAGGGCGCCCGCACCGGCCTGTCCGGCGGGGCCAACGCCACCGACGGCTGCATCGTGCTGTCCCTGACCAAGATGGACCGGATCATCGAGATCGACCCGGTCGACCGGGTCGCCGTCGTCGAACCCGGCGTCGTCAACGCCACCCTCTCCCGCGCGGTCGGCGAACACGGGCTGTCCTACCCGCCCGACCCCTCCAGCTGGGAGATGTGCACGATCGGCGGCAACATCGGCACCGCCGCCGGCGGACTGTGCTGTGTGAAGTACGGGGTGACGGCCGAGTACGTGCTCGGCCTGGACGTCGTCCTCGCCGACGGGCGGCTCATGTCCACCGGCCGCCGCACCGCCAAGGGCGTCGCCGGATACGACCTGACCCGGCTGTTCGTCGGCTCCGAGGGCTCGCTCGGCATCGTCGTGCGCGCGACCGTCGCCCTCAAGCCCGAGCCCCCGCGGCAGCTCGTGCTCGCCGCCGAGTTCGCCTCGGCGGCGGCCGCCTGCGACGCCGTGTGCCGGATCATGGCCGCCGGGCACGTCCCGTCACTCCTCGAACTCATGGACCGTACGACGGTCAAGGCCGTCAACGACCTGGCGCACATGGGACTGCCGGAGACCACCGAGGCGCTGCTCCTCGTCGCCTTCGACACCCCCGACCCGGCCGCCGACCTCGCCGCCGTCGGCCGGCTGTGCGAGGCCGCCGGCGCCACCCAGGTGGTGCCCGCCGACGACACCGCCGAGTCGGACCTGCTGCTCCAGGCGCGCCGGATGTCACTCCCCGCGCTGGAGGCCGTCAAGGGCACCACGATGATCGACGACGTGTGCGTGCCCCGCACCCGGCTCGGCGACCTGCTGGCCGGGGTCGAGCGCATCGCCGAGAAGTACGGGCTGACCATCGGGGTCTGCGCGCACGCGGGCGACGGCAACACCCACCCGACCGTGTGCTTCGACGCCCGCGACCCGGACGAGTCCCGGCGCGCCCGCGAGTCCTTCGACGAGATCATGGCCCTCGGCCTCGCCCTCGGCGGCACCATCACCGGCGAACACGGCGTCGGCGTGCTGAAGAAGGAGTGGCTGGCCCGGGAACTCGGGCCCGTGGGGCTGGAGATGCAGCGGGCCGTCAAGCAGGTGTTCGACCCGCTGGGCATCCTCAACCCGGGCAAGCTCTTCTGACCCTCCCGCGCTCACTGGGCGAGCAACCGGTCGAGACCGTCGTCGAGGCCCAGCTGCTCGCCCTCCGTGCCCGGCGGCACCACCCGCAGCGTCCGCTCCAGCCACGCCGACACCGGTGCCGCCGGAGCCTCCAGCAGCGCCTCCCCGGCCGGGGAACTCAGCGCCATCAGCACCACACAGCGCCCCTCCGCCTTCGTCGGCCACACCCGCACGTCACCGTCCCCGCACGGCCGGAACACCCCCTCGACCAGCAGCTCCCGGGCGAACGTCCAGTCGACCGGGCACAGTGAGTCGATGTGGAAGGCGATGTGCACGGCGTACGGGTCGTCGGTGCGGTAGCTCAGCCGGGCGGGCACGGCGACGGCGCGCTCGGGGGACAGGACGAGACGCAGCTCCAGTTCGCGCTCCACGACGGTGTACATGACGGTCTTCCTCTCTGTCGTACGGGTCCGGCAGTGGGCCCGTACGAGGGGAGAGCGGGCCGGCACTCGGTCATTACGCGGGTTCACGGAACTTTTTTCCCGCGCGGCGGGCCCGCCGGATGCGCCGCCGGCGCCGGGTAGCACAACCGTGCTCGAAAGGAGTGGGTACGGCGGGACTGACGCTCAGGGTTGCGCCCGTCTGATAGATGTGGAGGCCCCCATTACACCCCCGAGCAGATACGGGACGACGGACATGAGCGCCCCAACCCCGGCCCCAGGTGACGACCGGCCCCGCGAAGGGTATTACCCGGACCCCTCCATCCCCGGATACGTCCGGTACTGGAACGGTGCCGCGTGGGTACCGGGCACCAGCCGTCCGGCCCCGGCCGACGGCGAACCGCTCGCCCCGCCGCCCGGGGTCGGCCCGGCGCAGCCCTCCCCGGCCTCCCGGGCCTCGACGGCCTCGGTCGAGGAGACCGGTCCGCACTTCTTCGACGAGGACCCGGTCGACGACCCCGCGTCCTCCTGGGGCGCCGACCGCTCCCACCAGTCCGGCTTCGGCGGCGACCAGGACCGCCGCGTCGCCTGGGGCGCTCCCGGGAGCACCGATCCGCGGGCGTCCGCCGGGGCCTCGTCCGACGCCGACACGCCGTCACCCGGCAACACGTTCGTGTTCCGCCGCCCGACGCAGGGGGGCGGGGGAGCGGAGGGCGGCCCGGCGGCCGCCGGTTCGACGCCGGGCGCGGCCGGCGCCGCCGGTTTCGGGGCGGGCCAGGGTGCCGCGGCCGGCGCCGCCGGCTCCGGTGCGGGCTTCGGCCCGGTCATGGGGCCCGGAGCAGCGGGCCGGGGCGGGGAGGAGGGCACCATGACCTTCCGCGCGGCCGGCCCGCGCGCGACCGCCTCCGGTCCGACGCCGAACCCCGCGACCCCGGGCGCCCCCGGCCCAACCGGCACCTCGGCAGCCCCCGGCGGGCCGGGTGCTCCGGGCGGGCACGGCGTCGCGGGCGGGTCCGGTACGGCAGGCGTGCAGGGCGCGCAGGCCCTCACGGGCGGGCCCGGCGGACCGGGCACTCCGGGTACCCCGGGCACTGCGGGCACCCCGAACGCGACCGGCACGCCCGGTGCCTCCGGTGCGCACGGCGTCACCGGCTCACCCGGCACCCCGGGCGCCCCCGGCGCACCGGGCACCCCCGCCTCACCGGCCACCCCCGGCCCCGCCGGCCCCGGCTTCGCCGCCGGCAAGGCGGCGGCTGCCCGTGCCGCCGCCGCGCAGGCGGCCCAGGCGGCATCCGCGCCCGCCGCCTCGACCCCCGCCGCCCCCGCCGGCCCCCAGCAGCAACCGGCGGCAGCCCTCCAGCAGCCGCCCGCCGCGGGCACCCCGCAGCCCGCCGCAGGCGCCCAGGCCGCCGTCGGCTTCCCGCAGGCCGCGGCGCAGGTGCCGCAGCAGGCTGCCGGCGCCACGCCGGTGACGGCCGGGCCCGGTGGCGGACAGGCCTCCTGGGCGCAGCAGGTGCACCAGCTCGCCGGGGGCGGCGCCGACGACCAGCCGGTCGCGCCGTGGAAGCCCCCGGTCGAGGACCTGTTCCAGGCGGCCGCGCGGCGGCAGGCGTCGGCCCGCCCCGCGGGGCTCGGCAAGCGGCTGGTCGCGCGGCTCATCGACACCGTGGTCGTCGCGGGCGTCACGGCCGTCGCCGCGGTGCCGCTCGGCGCCAGGGCGCTGGACCACATCCAGGAGAAGGTCGACCAGGCGAAGCTCTCCGGCCAGACGGTCACGGTGTGGCTGCTGGACGGCACCACGTCGATGTACCTGGGCATCATCCTGGGCGTCCTGATGGTCGCCGGCATCCTCTACGAGGCCCTGCCGGTCGCCAAGTGGGGCCGTACGCTCGGCAAGCGGCTGATGGGCCTGGAGGTGCGGGACATCGAGGCGCACGAGCCGCCGGCGTTCGGCGCGGCCCTGTGCCGCTGGCTGGTGTACAGCGTGCCCGGCATGCTCGGCGTGGGACTCGTCGGCGTGCTGTGGTGCCTGTTCGACAAGCCGTGGCGCCAGTGCTGGCACGACAAGGCGGCGCGGACGTTCGTGGCGGGCTGAGAGCCGGTCACCTCACGGGGCGCGCCCGTCCGGACGTACTCCGGACGGCGGCCCGCCGGATGCGCCGCCGGTGCCTTCGCGGTCCACTCGGGCCATGACCACCGAACCGCCGCCCCCCGGCCCCGACGACCGGCCACCGCGGGACGACCCGTTCAGGAAGCAGCCACCGCCCGGCGAGGGGGCGGGCCCGCCCCACGGCACCCCGCCCGGCGGCGGCTCGCCGTACGACACCCCGCCGGGCGGCGGCTCCGCGCCCGGCGGCGGCCCGCCGCCACCGCCGTACGGAGGCGGCCCGTACGACGGCGGCCCCTACGGGGGCGGCTACGGCGGTGGTCCGTACGGCGGCGGCTACGGCGGCGGCCCGGCGGACCCGCTCGCCGGGATGCCTCCGCTCGCCGACAGCGGCAAGCGCACCCTCGCCCGGGTGATCGACATGATCCTGGTGGGCGCGGTCGTCGTCCTGCTGAGCTGGCTGTTCGACGTCGGCGAGTACGACGTGGCCGGTGAGGACATCGACACGGCCAGGTCCTTCGGGCAGTCCACGATCGCGGCGGTGCTCTACATCGCGTACGACACCGTCATGACCGCGAGGACGGGGCAGACGCTCGGCAAGAAATGGCTGAACATGCGCGTGGCCCAGCTGGACAACGGAGCCACGCCCTCCGTGCAGTCCGCGCTGCTGCGCGCGGCGGTCCTCTGGCTGCCGTTCGCCTTCTGCTGCGCCTGCGTGTGGACGGCGATCACCGGCGGCGTGAGCTTCCTCGACAAGCCCTACAAGCAGGGCCTGCACGACAAGGCGGCCAAGACGGTGGTGGTCAGCACCGACTGACCGCCCGGCCGAGGTGATACGGCGTCAGTTGTCGGTGACGGACGCGGCCGCCACCGGTTCCTGGGCGGCCGTCCGCGGCGCGGGGGAGCCCGGCGCGGTCCGCGAAGCGGTGGCCCCGCGCACCGGGACCGCCAGCGCGACCAGCAGCCCGAGGGCCAGCGCCGCGACGGCGATGAGGGCGATGCCCGCTGCCGAACTCGCCCCGGACAACAGCAGCATGGCGAGCGTGGAGAGGATCACGGTGCAGGAGCCGTAGGCGAGCTGTGCGGCGGTCGGACGAGGCATGGCAATCGGTGTCCTCGGGATCGGGGGTCTCCCCCTGTGCCTCTCGCCGTGGGGGAGGTGCGGACAGGCATATGTGTTCGGCAGTGTTCGTCAATCTATTCGCCTGCATGCCCGAGCGGAACGAAGCGTAAGCGTGAGATGACCAACAGTGCCGGAGCACGGGGGGCGCATCGAGTCATGCCCGGTGCCCGGAACGTTCGCTGAGCGGAAGCGGAACACCGCATAGTGCACTTGACCTGTGCAAGTCAAGACCTGTCTTTTCCGGGCAACCTCTAGTCCAATGTCGTCACTTGACTACACGCGTCGAACACGCGTGCGCGGACACCCGACGACCAGGACCCTTCCTTCCGCGCGCCCGGACGCGGGGGAGGATCTCAAGTGACCAGCAGACCCTGGACATTCCGAGCCGCCGCGACCGCGGTGGCGCTCGCGGCGGCCACCGCCGGCATCTCGGCCTACGGCGTGGCCCAGGCCGACCCGGCCGGCCCGGCCGCGAAGCCCGCCGCCGTCGACCGGCAGGACCCGGCGGCCGCCAGGGCCCACCAGGAGCACGACCTGGAAGGCCCGTTCACCAAGACGCAGGAAGCCCAGCGCGAAGAGGCCCTGAAGCAGGTCATATCGGGCGAGGCCGAGATACAGAAGCGCGACGGCTCCCAGGTCGTCGAGCTGGCCGGCCGCAAGGGCCAGAGCAAGTACGTCGAGCTGGGCCGGGAGAAGACCGACAAGATCTTCACCATCCTGGTCGAGTTCGGCGACAAGACCGACCCCCGCTACGGCGGCACCCCCGGCCCGCTGCACAACCAGATCGCCGCGCCGGACCGAACCAAGGACAACAGCACCGCCTGGCAGGCGGACTACGACCGCGAGCACTACCAGAACCTGTACTTCGGTGACGGCACCGACTCGATGAAGACCTACTACGAGAAGCAGTCCTCGGGCCGCTACTCCATCGAGGGCGAGGTCTCCGACTGGGTCAAGGTCCCCTACAACGAGGCCCGTTACGGCTCCAACAAGTGCGACCCGGACAACTGCGCCTGGTACGCGGTGCAGGACGGCGTGACCGCCTGGGCCGAGGGGCAGAAGGCCGCCGGCAAGACCGACGCCGAGATCAGGGCCAAGCTCGCCGAGTACGACCAGTGGGACCGCTACGACTTCGACGCCGACGGCGACTTCAACGAGCGCGACGGCTACATCGACCACTTCCAGATCGTGCACGCCGGCGAGGACGAGTCCGCGGGCGGCGGCGCCCAGGGCGAGGACGCGATCTGGGCGCACCGCTGGTACGCGTTCGGCACCGACCAGGGCGCCACCGGCCCCGACTTCAACAAGCTCGGCGGCACCCAGATCGGCTCCACCGGCATCTGGGTCGGCGACTACACCATCCAGCCGGAGAACGGCGGACTCGGCGTCTTCGCCCACGAGTACGGCCACGACCTCGGCCTGCCGGACCACTACGACACCCACGGCGGCGAGAACTCCACCGGGTTCTGGACCCTGATGTCCTCCGGCTCCTGGCTCGGCCGCGGCCAGGGCACCATCGGCGACCTGCCCGGCGACATGACCGCCTGGGACAAGCTCCAGCTGGGCTGGCTCGACTACGACACGGCCAAGGCCGCCACGAAGTCGAAGCACAAGCTGGGCGTCGCCGAGTACCACACCAGGAACCCGCAGGCGCTCATCGTGACCCTGCCGCGCAAGCAGGTCACGACCGAGATCGTCACCCCGGCCGAGGGCACGAAGCAGTGGTGGAGCGGCAGCGGTGACGACCTGCGCAACACCCTGACCCGCTCGGTCGACCTGGCCGGGAAGAAGTCGGCGGCGCTGACCCTCGACGCCTGGTACGAGATCGAGAAGGACTACGACTACCTCTACACCGAGGTGTCCACCGACGGCGGCGCCACCTGGACCGCCCTGGACGGCACGGTGGGCGGTCAGCCCGTCCCGCGCGACGGCAGCGGCAAGCCGGCCCTGACCGGCACGGTCGACGGCTACCAGAAGCTGGCGTACCCCCTGGACGCCTACGCGGGCAAGAAGATCGACCTGCGCTTCCGCTACCAGAGCGACGGCGGCGTGGCGCTGAAGGGCTTCACGGCCGACGCCATCACGGTCACGGCCGACGGCACCGCGCTGTTCACGGACAACGCCGAGGGCGACGACGCCGGCTGGGCGAAGAAGGGCTTCTCCCGCATCGGGGCGACCTTCACCGAGGAGTACGACCAGTTCTACATCGCCGAGAACCGGCAGTACGTGTCGTACGACAGGACCCTGAAGTCCGGGCCGTACAACTTCGGTTTCGCGAGCCGGCCGGACTGGGTGGAGCACTACCCGTACCAGAACGGCCTGTTGATCTGGAAGTGGGACACCTCGCAGAAGGACAACAACACCAGCGAGCACGAGGGCGTCGGCCTGCTGCTCCCGGTGGACTCCCACCCGGCGCCGCTGAAGTGGTCCGACGGCACGCTGATGCGCAACCGCGTCCAGTCCTACGACGCGCCGTTCAGCCTGTACCGCACCGACGGCATCACCCTGCACAAGGCGGACGTCGCGACCCGCGTCCCGTCGTCGAAGGGCGTGCCGGTCTTCAACGACCACACCAGCACCTACTACGACGAGTCCACCCCGACCGCGGGCGTCAAGATCACTGACACCAACACCAAGATCAGGATCGTCAAGGAGGCCCTCGACGGCTCCACGATCAAGGTCGAGGTCGGCCCCGCGGTGAAGTAGTCGGCGTTCTCGCAGGTCAGACGCGTATCGGCGGCAACCCCTTGGCGGGTTGCCGCCGATCGTGTTCAGATGCGTCCTGTGGTTTTCTTATTGACACCGGCTGACACGGGGATGTGACCGCATGGCCGCAGGAGGTTTCTGCAAGCTGCCGAACGGCTCGGTGGTGGTGGCACTGAACCTGCCCAGCCCCGCCGCCGACAGCCCCGGCAGCGTCCGGGTCCTCGTCCACGCCCAGAACCGGGCGCGCGCCCTGACCAGGCTGCGCAACCTGGGGCTGCGCGCGGTCTACCTGCGGGGCAACGCCGCCCCGCCGAGCCCGGACGAGATCACCGCCGTCCTCCACCACCCCGACGGCCTGATATGGCGCACGGCCCCCGACAACGGGGTCGCGGCCATGGAACTCTGGCGCCCGATCCGCTCCCTCCTGGGCCGGCCCACGGCCCCGGCGTAGGACCCCCTAGCCGGAGACCACCGGCTTGCCGGTCAGTTCCACGCCCGCCTCGCGCAGCTCCTCCAGGGCCCGCTCGACGCTGTCCTGGTTCACCCCGGCGGTGAGGTCGAGGAGGACCTGGGTGCGGAAGCCCTCGCGGGCGGCGTCCAGGGCGGTGGCCTTCACGCAGTGGTCGGTGGCGATGCCGACCACGTCGACCTCGTCGATCTGCCGGGCCCGCAGCCACTCGGCGAGCGGCACCCCGTTCTCGTCGGCGCCCTCGAACCCGCTGTACGCCGCCGAGTACGCCCCCTTGTCGAACACGGCGTCGATCGCGCCGGAGGCGACGGCGGGCGCGAAGTTGGGGTGGAAGCCGACGCCCTCGGTGCCCGCGACGCAGTGCGCGGGCCAGGAGTCGACGAAGTCGGGGTCGTCCGCGAAGTGGCCGCCGGGCGCGACGTGGTGGTCGCGGGTGGCCACCACGTGCCGGTACCCGGCGGGGGCCTGCCCGATCAGCTCGGTGATCGCGGCGGCCACATCGGCACCCCCGGCCACCGGGAGACTGCCCCCCTCGCAGAAGTCGTTCTGCACGTCTACGACGATCAAGGCGCGGCGCATGGTCGGTGTCCTTCGGCTATGGGGGTCTCGGAGGTGCGCAGATGAACCTCCGAGCCTAGAGACTTCGGTCGCGGTGCGGGAGGGGGCACCGGGGGCGTACGGGCGGCCAGAGGTCAGCTGCCCGCCTCGCCGTGCACGTATTCCGTCGGAATGACGGGTTCCCCGCGGGAGAGCTGGGTAGCGGACAGCGGCAGACCGGCTCGTGCGGCGGCATGGCGCCGGCGCGGGACGTCCAGCGGCTCCCGTGCGACCACCTGACCGCCCTTGACCAACTGGACGAGCAGCTGCCGGTCGGCCAGCGCGTCCGGCACCGGCCCGGTGCCCACCACCTCCGCCTCCGCGACGCCCTGCGCGTCGACGCGCCGCGCCGCCCACTTGCGGCCGCCCACGGAGGTCTTGCCGCCGGTGGACTTCTTCGCCACCGGCACCAGCGGCGCCTCGGGGTCGGCGGACTCGGCGCGCGCGACCAGCTTGTAGACCATCGAGGCCGTCGGGTAGCCGGACCCGGTGACCAGCTGGGTGCCCACGCCGTACGCGTCCACCGGCGCCGCCGCCAGCGAGGCGATGGCGTACTCGTCCAGGTCCGACGTCACGATGATCTTGGTGTTCACCGCGCCCAGCTCGTCCAGCTGCTGCCGCACCCGGTGCGCGACCAGCAGCAGGTCACCGGAGTCGATCCGCACCGCGCCCAGCTCGGGACCGGCGACCTCCACGGCCGTACGCACCGCCTCGGTGACGTCGTAGGTGTCCACGAGCAGGGTCGTGCCGCGGCCCATCGACTCCACCTGGGCCCGGAACGCGTCGCGCTCGCGGTCGTGCAGCAGGGTGAAGGCGTGCGCGGAGGTGCCGACGGTGGGGATGCCGTAGCGGAACCCGGCCGCGAGGTCGGAGGTGGAGGCGAAGCCGCCGACGTAGGCCGCGCGCGCGGCGGCGACCGCGGACAGCTCGTGGGTGCGGCGGGCGCCCATCTCGATCAGCGGGCGCTGCCCGGCCGCGGAGGACATCCGGGAGGCCGCCGCGGCGATCGCCGAGTCGTGGTTGAGGATGGAGAGGATCACCGTCTCCAGCAGCACGCACTCCCCGAAGGTGCCCTCGACCCGCAGGATCGGCGAGCCCGGGAAGTACACCTCGCCCTCGGGGTAGCCCCAGATGTCCCCGCTGAAGCGGTAGTCCGCGAGCCAGTCGAGGGTCTCCTCGCCGACGATGCCGCGCTCACGCAGGAAGCCCAGGACGCCCTCGTCGAAGCGGAAGTTCTCGACCGCGTCCAGCACCCGCCCGGTGCCCGCGACGACACCGTAGCGGCGCCCGTCCGGCAGCCGCCGGGTGAAGACCTCGAACACGCTGCGCCGCCCGGCGGTGCCCGCCCGCAGGGCGGCCTGGAGCATCGTCAGCTCGTACTGGTCCGTGAAGAGCGCCGTCGACGGAACGTTCACCGGCAGCCCAAGGTCTGCTGTGTTCATGCCCACGGATGCTACTCCTATTTCGTCAGTGTGACGATTTCTGCGGGCCGTGGCAGCATGGTCATGTGACGTCAGCCGCTCCCATCGAGATCGAACGCACCGAGTCGGCGGAGGAGGTCTCCGCCGTTCCCGAGCCCGACGTCCCCTGGGTCACGATCGTGCACAACGACCCGGTCAACCTCATGAGCTACGTGACGTACGTCTTCCAGACGTACTTCGGCTACTCCAAGGACAAGGCCACCAAGCTCATGCTCGACGTCCACCACAAGGGCCGGGCGGTCGTCTCCAGCGGGAGCCGCGAGGAGATGGAGCGCGACGTGCAGGCGATGCACGGCTACGGTCTGTGGGCCACCCTCCAGCAGGACCGGAAGTAGCGACCTCAGACCCATGCCCGGAACCTTCGAACCGCTCCCCGGCGGCGGCGCGGCCGTCGCCCTCGACGACGTCGAGATCTCCATCATCCGCTCGCTGGCCGTCCAGCTGCTGGAGCTCATCGGCCCCGGCCCCGCCGAGGACGCCTCCGGCGACCCGCTCGCCGAGCTGTTCGCCGAGGGCCCGAGCGAGCCGCCCGCCGACCCCGTGCTGCGCCGTCTCTTCCCGGACGCCTACCGCGACCCGGAGGGCGCCCCCGACCCGCGCGCGGCCGAGGAGCAGAAGGCGTACTCCGCCGAGTTCCGCCGCTACACCGAGAACGACCTGCGGGCCGGCAAGCGCGACAACGCCCTCGCGGTGATCCGCTCCCTCGACGCGCTGACGCCCGCCGGGGACACCGGCGCGGTGCTGAAGCTGTCCCCGGAGGAGTCCCGCCGGTGGCTCGGCGCCCTCAACGACCTGCGCCTGGCCATCGGCTCCCGGCTGGACATCACCGACGAGGACGACACTGACCGGCTCTACCGGCTGCCGGACGAGGACCCGCGCAAGCCGATGGTGATGGCGTATCTGTGGCTGGGCGGGCTCCAGGAGACGCTGGTCTCGACCCTGATGCCCTGATTGCCCGCACGGGGGTGTTCGCTCAGCGGACGCTCAAATCCGGATAACGATCCTGTTACCGCCGTCGGGGTCTATGTGCCCCGGTGATCCCTTTGTCCGCTTCTCCCTATGGTGTGCGCCACAGGTCCCGCCGGTGATCAATGTTGCGGGCGTGATAAATCTTCTCGACCGCCCGGCGAACACCACCCATGTGCGCCGGGTGCGCCACCGAGCCGACAACCGTCGGCCAGGCAAGAGCGGCCCCTGGCGGGGAACCCGCTCAGCTCCATCAATCCGGGGGGATCGTGACCCGATCCGGGGCCGACGAGAGGCCCGGGTCGGTATGGAGAAAGGCGCACCACACATGACCTCTGTGCAGGTCGACAAGGAGAACACCTCCGAAGAGGGGTACGAGCGGGGCCTCGGCAGCCGGCAGATCCAGATGATCGCCATCGGCGGAGCCATCGGCACCGGTCTCTTCCTCGGCGCGGGCAAGGGCATCTCGAAGGCCGGGCCCAGCCTCATCCTGGCGTACGCCATCGCGGGCCTCGTCATCTTCTTCATCATGCGCGCGCTCGGCGAGCTGCTGATGTACCGCCCCGTGTCCGGCTCCTTCTCGGAGTACGCACGCGAGTTCATCGGCCCCTTCGCGGGCTTCGTGACGGGATGGACGTACTGGCTCTTCTGGGTCGTCACCGGCATCACCGAGGTCACCGCCGCGGCGGCCTACATGACGTACTGGTGGGACATCCCGCAATGGGTGTCCGCCCTGGTCTTCACGATCATCCTGTACGGCGCGAACCTCATCTCCGTGAAGCTCTTCGGTGAGCTGGAGTTCTGGTTCTCGATGGTCAAGGTCACCGCCATCATCGGCATGATCCTGATTTGCGCCGGCATCCTGACGATCGGCTTCTCGGACGCCGGCGACACCGCGTCGCTGACCCACCTGTGGAGCAACGGCGGCTTCTTCCCGCACGGCGTCGGCGAGTCCCTGATGACCCTCCAGATGGTCATGTTCGCCTTCCTCGCCGTCGAGCTGGTCGGCGTGACCGCGGGCGAGTCCAAGGACCCGAAGACCGTGCTGCCCAAGGCGATCAACACCGTGCCGTGGCGCATCGCCGTCTTCTACGTCGGCGCGCTGATCATGATCCTGTCGGTCGTGCCGTGGACCCACTTCCAGCCCGGCGTGAGCCCCTTCGTGGCCGCCTTCGAGAAGATGGGCCTGGCCGCCGGCGCGGGCATCGTGAACTTCGTCGTCCTCACCGCCGCCCTGTCGTCCTGCAACTCCGGCATGTACTCCACCGGCCGCATGCTGCGCGACCTGGCGCTGAACAACCAGGGCCCGAAGCTGTTCACCAAGCTGACGCCCAAGGGCCTGCCGCTGGTCGGCACCACGTTCTCGGCCGCGCTGATGATGGTCGGCGTCTGGATCAACTACCAGTGGCCGGGCAAGGCGTTCGACTACGTCGTCTCCTTCGCCACCATCTCCGGTATGTGGGCCTGGATCATGATCCTGGTCTCCCAGATCCGCTACCGTGCCAAGGCGGACCGCGGCGAGCTGCCCCGCTCGGAGTTCCGGGCCCCCGGCGCCCCGTTCACCAGCTGGTTCGCCCTGGCCTTCATCGGCATGGTGATCGTGCTCATGGGGATCGACAAGGACGCCCGGATCTCGCTGTACTGCGCCCCGGTGTGGGCCCTGATCCTCGGCGTCAGCTACCTCGTGCTGAAGAGCCGCAACCCCGAGGCGGCGGCCTTCCACAAGCGCGGCTGATCAGCGCGGCTGACCAGCCCGGCGGACCCTCTCCGAGGACGCCCAGCCGCAGGGGGTACTCGTGGCACTCCCTGCGGCTGCCGCTCAGGGCGTCCGGCATGTGGGCCGTTCCGTACCAACCCTCGGTACGGAACGGCCCTTCTGCTTATCCTGACGGACATGCTGACCATCACCCAGGCCCTGTACGACCAGATCGTCGCCCACGCGCGCAAGGACCACCCCGACGAGGCGTGCGGCGTGGTGGCGGGCCCGGCCGGCTCGGACCGCCCCGAGCGCTTCATCCCCATGCTGAACGCGGCCATGTCGCCCACGTTCTACGAGTTCGACTCGGGCGACCTGCTCAAGCTCTACCGCGAGATGGACGACCGCGACGAGGAACCGGTGGTCATCTACCACTCCCACACCGCGACCGAGGCCTACCCGTCCCGCACGGACATCTCCTACGCCAACGAGCCCGGCGCCCACTACGTCCTCGTCTCCACCGCCGACACCGACGGCCTGGGCGAGTTCCAGTTCCGCTCCTACCGGATCGTGGACGGCGAGGTCACGGAGGAGGAGGTCAGGGTCGTATCGGCCTACTGATCCCACCATCCGGCCGGAATCCGTCCGACATGTGGGATCACACTCCGGAAGCCCGACCGGGAATCGATACGATGAGCCCATGGTTCTGTACGACGTGAGCGAGAAGGCGCCGAGCATCCTGCTCGTGGCGCGGCTGCACGTCGATCTGTGCAGGCTGAACAGCGCCATCTGTTGACATTTCCTGCCACCGTACGGCCGTGAGCCGCGGCGCGTCCGCGCGCGCCCACCCACCCGACGACACCTTCCGACAGGAGCCCTGAGCCATGGCCATCGAGGTCCGCATCCCGACCATCCTCCGCCAGTACACCGACGGTCAGAAGGCGGTGGAGGGCAGCGGTGACACCCTCGCCGAGCTGTTCGCCGACCTCGAGACCCGGCACGCGGGCATTCAGGCCCGGATCGTGGACGGCGACCAGCTCCGCCGCTTCGTCAACGTCTACCTGAACGACGAGGACGTCCGCTTCCTCGACGGCATCAACACCAAGCTCACCGACGGCGACAACGTCACCATCCTGCCGGCCGTGGCCGGCGGCATGGCCTGACCGGCGATGCGGTACGACTCCCCGCTGGCCGCGGTCGGCAACACCCCCCTGGTGCGCCTGCCGCGGCTGTCGCCGTCCGCCGACGTCCGCATCTGGGCCAAGCTGGAGGACCGCAACCCCACCGGCTCGGTCAAGGACCGCCCCGCCCTGCACATGATCGAGCAGGCGGAGAAGGACGGCCGGCTGACCCCGGGCTGCACCATCCTGGAGCCCACCTCCGGCAACACCGGCATCTCCCTCGCCATGGCGGCCAAGCTCAAGGGCTACCGCATGGTCTGCGTGATGCCGGAGAACACCTCCCAGGAGCGGCGGGACCTGCTCGGCATGTGGGGCGCCGAGATCATCTCCTCGCCCGCCGCGGGCGGCTCCAACACCGCTGTGCGCGTCGCCAAGGAACTGGCCGCCGAGCACCCCGACTGGGTGATGCTGTACCAGTACGGCAACCCGGACAACGCGGGCGCCCACTACGCGACCACCGGCCCGGAGATCCTCGCCGACCTGCCCTCCATCACCCACTTCGTGGCGGGCCTCGGCACCACCGGCACCCTCATGGGCGTCGGCCGCTACCTGCGCGAGCACAAGCCGGACGTGAAGATCGTCGCCGCCGAGCCGCGCTACGACGACCTGGTCTACGGCCTGCGCAACCTCGACGAGGGCTTCGTTCCCGAGCTGTACGACGCCTCCGTGCTGACCAGCCGCTTCTCGGTCGGCTCCGCCGACGCGGTCACCCGCACCCGGGAACTCCTCCAGCAGGAGGGCATCTTCGCGGGCGTCTCCACCGGCGCCGCCCTGCACGCGGCGATCGGCGTCGGCCGCAAGGCGCTGAGGGCCGGCGAGAGCGCGGACATCGTCTTCGTCGTGGCCGACGGCGGCTGGAAGTACCTGTCGACCGGCGTCTACACGGCGGCGACGACGGAGGAAGCGATCGAGAGGCTGCAGGGCCAGCTCTGGGCGTGACCAGAGCCCCGCAAGGGGCGTGCGGAACCGCGCGACGAGCCCGCACCGGCCCGCGCCCGCACGACGGCCGCTACCTGGTCAGGTGACGGACCTGGTCCCACAGGACCGGGTCCACCACCCCCACCCTGCGCCGGAAGTCCCCGACCGGGACCTCGCACAGCTCGTCCGTCTCCAGGAAGCCCGCCCGCCCCTCGGTGTCGCCCACGGCACCCGGCGGCAGCGGCACCACACCGGCCCGTTCGTCCCGGTACCTGCTGGTGATCTTCGCGACGCGCGCCCGCCGCCGCCGCACCGACAGCACCGGACAGGGCCCGTCCGCCCACCAGATCTCCGCCGGCCGCGGCCGGGCACCCTCGTCCCGCCCCCGCGACCGGTTCCCGCTCGGGCGCCGCCGTCCCCGGCCGACCACGAGCACGGCGACGAGCGCGAGCAGCACCACCGCCGCCGCGCCGGCCACCAGGACGTGTCCATACGGACGACGCTACCGGCGCACGCCCGCACCCGCGCGCCCTGCACAGCGCCGCCCACCCCCCGGCGTCCAGCCGAACCGGTGACAACGCAGGTGAGTTCGCCCACAACGGCGACTGCCGAAGGAGCGACCGCAGGATTTGCGCCGTACGCTCGACGGACCGCACGACCCCCGTTTCTCACCACCCGCCAGCGGAGGTTTCTGCTTCATGAAGCTCACCGTCGTCGGCTGCTCGGGGTCGTTCCCGTCCGCGGAATCGGCCTGCTCGAGCTACCTCGTCGAGGCCGACGGCTTCCGGCTGCTCCTCGACATGGGCAACGGCGCCCTGGGCGAGCTGCAGCGCCACTGCGGTCTCTACGACCTCGACGCGATCTTCCTGAGCCATCTGCACGCCGACCACTGCATCGACATGTGCGCGTACTTCGTCGCGCGCTACTACCGCCACGACGGCGGCCGCTGCGACCCGATCCCCGTCTACGGCCCCGAGGGCACCGAACACCGGCTGACCACCGCGTACGCCGACACCCCGTCGGCGTCCTCGATGAGCGAGGTCTTCGACTTCCACACGGTCAAGCCGTCGACCTTCGAGATCGGCCCCTTCACCGTGCACACCGAGCGCGTGGCGCACCCCGTGGAGGCGTACGGCATCCGCATCGAGCACGCCGGCCGCGTCCTGACGTACTCCGGCGACACCGGGGTGACCCCGGTGCTGGACGAACTCGCCCGCGACGCCGACCTCTTCCTGTGCGAGGCGGCGTTCACGCACGGCAAGGAGTCCATCCCCGACCTGCACCTCAACGGCCGCGAGGCGGGCGAGACGGCGACCCGCGCGGGCGCCCGCCGCCTGGTCCTCACCCACATCCCCCCGTGGACCGACCCCCAGGCCAACCTGACCGACGCGCGAGCGGTGTACGGCGGTCCGGTGGAGCTGGCGGTGCCCAGGAGGTCGTACGAGATCTGAACGGGCGTACGCGCTGGGAGCCGTACGCCATGACGAAGGCCCCCGGAACCGACCAGGTTCCGGGGGCCTTCGTCATGCCCTACGGGCGGGACTCACGCCTTCGTGAGGTCCTCGACCTCCTCCTCGGGCTCACGGCCCGGTGTGGCGAGGTTGAACTTGATGATCGCGAACCGGAAGGTCACGTAGTAGACCGCGGCGAAGACCAGGCCGATCGGGATGATCATCCATGGCTTGGTGGCCAGGTTCCAGTTGAGGAAGTAGTCGATCGCGCCGGCCGAGAAGCTGAAGCCGTGGTGCACGCCCAGCGCCCAGGTGACGGCCATGGACACGGCGGTCAGGACCGCGTGGATGACGTACAGCACCGGCGCGATGAACATGAACGCGAACTCGATCGGCTCGGTGATGCCGGTGACGAACGAGGTCAGCGCCAGCGAGAGCATCATGCCGCCGACGGCCTTGCGGCGCTCCGGGCGGGCGCAGTGCGTGATCGCCAGGGCGGCGGCCGGCAGCGCGAACATCATGATCGGGAAGAAGCCGGTCATGAACTGACCCGCCGTCGGGTCGCCGTGGAAGAAGCGCGGCAGGTCACCGTGCCAGACGGCACCCGCGGAGTCCTTGAAGGAGCCGATCTCCTGCCAGGCCACCGTGTTGACGAACTGGTGCATGCCCACGGGCAGCAGCGCACGGTTGATCGCGCCGAAGATGCCCGCGCCGGCCGCGCCGAGCCCGGTCATCCACTCGCCGAAGTCGGTGATGACCCCGCCGATCGGCTCCCACACCAGGCCGAAGACGACGCCGACGGCGGTGCCGATGAAGGCCATCAGGATGGGCACGAGCCGGCGGCCGTTGAAGAAGCCCAGCCAGTCGGGCAGCTTGGTGCGGTGGTAGCGCTGCCAGACGACCGCGGCTATCAGGCCCATGATGATGCCGCCGAAGACCTTGGGGTCGTTGTAGGTGGCGGCGACGTCCGCGCCCTTGGTGACCTTCGCCTCGGTGATCGGGAACGCGGTCAGGACGTTCTTGTAGACGAGGAAGCCCACCAGCGCGGCGAGGGCGGTCGAGCCGTCGGCCTTCTTGGCGAATCCGATGGCGATGCCGACGCAGAACAGCAGGGGCAGGTTCGCGAAGACGGCGTCGCCGGCCGTGGCGAACACGTCCGCCACCTTGCCCCAGCCCAGGCCGTCCTTGCCGAAGACGTCCGGCTGGCCGAGTCGCAGCAGGATGCCCGCGGCCGGGAGGACGGCGATCGGGAGCTGCAGACTGCGGCCGACCTTCTGAAGGCCCTGGAAAAGGCCGGATCCCCACTTCTTCGTGGGGGCCGCCGTAGAGGTGGCGGTGCTCATAGACTTCCTCCATCGGGTGGTGGTCTACACCACTCAGTGGTGTAGACCTGTTGTAGCACGATGAAGGAGGGATAAGGAACCCGCGATTCCTGTCACGGATCGGCTACTTGATGTGGCTGTGACCTAGGTGTTTCCCGGCTCAGACCTTAGCGGCGTCCTCCACTTCCTCCGCCGGTTCCCGGCCCGGCGTCTTGAGGTCGAATTTCGTGATCGCGAAACGGAAGATCGCGTAATACACGGCCGCGAACACCAGCCCGATCGGAATGATCAGCCACGGTCTCGTCGCCAGATTCCAGTTGATGACGTAGTCGATCAGCCCCGCCGAGAAGCTGAAGCCGTCCTTGACCCCCAGCCCCCACGTCACCGCCATCGACACCCCGGTCAGCACCGCGTGGATCGCGTACAGCACCGGCGCGATGAACAGGAACGAGTACTCGATGGGCTCGGTGATGCCGGTCACGAACGACGTCAGCGCCACCGACAGCATCAGACCGCCGACCTCCTTGCGGCGCTCCGGCCGCGCGCAGTGCGTGATCGCCAGGGCGGCGGCCGGCAGCGCGAACATCATGATCGGGAAGAAGCCCGAGGTGAACTGGCCGGCGTCCGGGTCACCCGCCAGGAACATGTTGATGTCACCGTGCGCCTCGGTCCCGTCCGGCCTGGTGTACGTCCCGAACTGGAACCAGATGGGCACGTTCAGGAACTGGTGCAGCCCGATCACCAGCAGCGCCCGGTTGGCCACCCCGAAGACACCCGCGCCCCACGCGCCCAGGCCGCTCATCCAGTCGCTGAAGCTCTCCAGCGCGTCACCGATCGGCGGCCACACCCACAGGCACAGCGCCGCGAACGCGATCGCCACGAACGCCATGATGATCGGCACCAGCCGGCGGCCGTTGAAGAAGCCGAGCCAGTCGACCAGCCGGGTGCGGTGGTAGCGCTGCCAGAAGAACGCCGCCAGCAGCCCCATCACGATCCCGCCGAACACCCCGGGATTCTGGTACGTGAACGCGCTCACCGTCCCGTCGACCGCCCCCTGGCAGCCGATGTTCGGCACCGGCCTCGTGCCCGCCGGACAGTCCTCCGGGAACTGCCGCAGCACGTTGTAGTAGACGAGGAACCCCGCCACCGCCGCCAGCGCCGTCGACCCGTCCGCCTTCTTCGCCATGCCGATGGCCACCCCGACGCAGAACAGCAGCGGCAGCCCCAGCGCGCTGTCCAGCAGCGCACCGCCCGCCCCGTTCATCACCTTGGCCACATCGGTCCAGCCCAGTCCGTCCTCGCCGAACACGTCCGGCTGCCCCAGCCGGTTGAGGATGCCCGCGGCCGGCAGCACGGCGATCGGCAGCTGAAGGCTGCGGCCCATCTTCTGCAGGCCCTGGAACACCGAGTTCCAGCGCACGCGGCCAGGACTGACGGCGTCGGCACTCATGGATGTCCTTCCGAGCGGTTTGGCGACCGTCTGTCAGGTGGTGTAGACCAGTCTGGGACGATGGTGTTGCCGTGACGTCATCCTGCGGTCGACACCGCCCGAACGCTCGCGAAGTTGGGCCGACTGTGGGTTACTGCGTCAAAGCGGTAAACCGTGGTGGAAAACGGCGCACATCCTGCCGGATCAGGGAGAAAGAACATGGCCAGCAAGGCTGAGAAGATCGTTGCCGGGCTCGGCGGCATCGACAACATCGAGGAGATCGAAGGCTGCATCACCCGGCTGCGGGTCGAGGTCGGCGACGGCTCGCTGGTCGACGAGGCCGCCCTCAAGGGCGCCGGCGCCCACGGTGTGGTCAAGATGGGCACCGCCATCCAGGTCGTCATCGGCACGGACGCCGACCCGATCGCCGCGGAGATCGAAGACATGATGTGAGCCACGCTCACCGCCGAAGGGGCCCCGTCCCACCCGGGAGGGGCCCCTTCCGCGCACAGGGGGAAGGAGCCCCTCCCCCTGCGGCTAGGCTCGACCCATGTCTCGAATCGACGGCCGCACCCCCGAACAACTCCGCCCGGTCACCATCGAACGCGGCTGGAGCAAGCACGCCGAGGGCTCCGTCCTCGTCTCCTTCGGCGACACCAAGGTCCTGTGCACCGCCTCCTTCACCGAGGGAGTCCCGCGCTGGCGCAAGGGCAGCGGCGAAGGCTGGGTCACCGCCGAGTACTCCATGCTGCCCCGCGCCACCAACACCCGCGGCGACCGGGAGTCCGTCAAGGGCAGGATCGGCGGCCGTACGCACGAGATCTCCCGCCTCATCGGCCGCTCCCTGCGCGCCGTCATCGACTACAAGGCGCTCGGCGAGAACACCGTCGTCCTCGACTGCGACGTCCTCCAGGCCGACGGCGGCACCCGCACCGCGGCCATCACCGGCGCGTACGTCGCCCTCGCCGACGCCATCCACTGGGCCCAGGGCAAGAAGCTGATCAAGCCCACGCGCAAGCCGCTCACCGGCAGCGTCGCGGCCGTCTCGGTCGGCATCGTCGCCGGCGTACCCCTGCTCGACCTCTGCTACGAGGAGGACGTGCGCGCCGAGACCGACATGAACGTCGTCTGCACCGGCGACGGACGCTTCGTCGAGGTCCAGGGCACCGCCGAGGCCGAGCCGTTCGCCCGCGACGAGCTGAACGCGCTGCTCGACCTCGCGGTCGCCGGCTGCACCGAACTCGCCGCGGCGCAGCGCGCGGCGCTCGACACGCTCGCCGGAAAGTAAAAGACGCACAAAAACCCGTGCTCGGCGCGGGCAACCGCGCGAGGTGCCACCGCGTCTTCGAAGGTACGGGCGCACAGCTTCGACCCTGTGCGCCCGGCCGGAACCACCGGGCCGTCCGGCCCGAACGAGGGAGGGACCGTTCCATGGCCGGAAGCCGCCGACGCCGCACCGCCGCCATCGCCGCCACCCTGGCGGCGGTCGCGCTGACCGCCGGACTCACCACCGGCTGCGACGCCGTCGACAAGGCGCTGGACTGCGTCCAGACCGCCGACGCCATCGCCGACAGCGTCACCGATCTCCAGCAGGCGGTCGACGGCGCGGCCAACGACCTGACCCAGCTCGAGGAATCCCTCGACTCGATCGAGAAGAACCTCGGCGAGATCGGCGACAAGACGGACAACGCCGACGTCGGCAAGGCCGTCGACGACCTCCAGCAGGCCGTGGACAACGTCCGCACGTCCGTCGAGAACGGCGACGCGACCCCCGACATCACCCCGGTCACCGACGCGGCCGGCGAACTCACCAAGGTCTGCACCCCGTAAGGCGGCCGGGCCTCGGCAGGCGGCTCAGGGCGGCCCCGCGATACTGGTCGCCATGACCCGCTTGATCCTCGCCACCCGCAACGCCGGAAAGATCACCGAGCTGAGGGCGATCCTCGCCGACGCCGGACTGCCCCACGAACTCGTCGGCGCCGACGCCTTCCCCGACGTCCCCGACGTCAGGGAAACGGGCGTGACGTTCGCCGAGAACGCCCTGCTGAAGGCCCACGCCCTCGCCCGGGCGACGGGCCTGCCCGCGGTCGCCGACGACTCCGGCCTCTGCGTCGACGTGTTGAACGGCGCGCCCGGCATCTTCTCCGCCCGCTGGGCCGGCCGCCACGGCGACGACAAGGCCAACCTCGACCTGCTCCTCGCCCAGCTCTCCGACATCGCCGACGAACACCGCGGCGCCCACTTCGCCTGCGCCGCCGCGCTCGCCCTGCCCGACGGCACGGAACGAGTGGTCGAGGGCCGCCTGCACGGCGTCCTGCGCCACGAGCCCGCCGGCACCGGCGGCTTCGGCTACGACCCGATCCTCCAGCCCGAGGGCGAGACCCGCACCTGCGCGGAACTGACCCCGGACGAGAAGAACGCCATCAGCCACCGCGGCAAGGCGTTCCGGGCACTGGTACCGGTGGTGCGGGAACTGCTCGGGGAGTGAGCCAGCGAGGGCTCGGTCCGTACGGCCGAGCCCTCGTCGAGAGGTGCGGTCGGTGGGACTCGAACCCACACGGGATCTCTCCCACGGGCACCTAAAACCCGCGCGTATGCCTATTTCGCCACGACCGCCCCAAAACGGACATTTGGCTACGCCGTGCCGCTTGGTGACCTTAGTGTACGGGTGCGCCCGTCCGGCGTGTGCGGAGACTTCCTGCGGCACCATGTCGCCGTCAGGGCGTGGCAGTTCGGGCAGAGGTAGCGCAGGTTGTCCGGGCGGTTGTCCCGCCAGTCGCCGTTGATGTGGTCGATCTGGAGCGTGATCGGCTGCCCGAGCCACTCGCCCGCGTTCCCGCAGGACGCACAGCGGCAGGGGACGCCGCGCTGCCGGAGCGCCGCATGGAGCCGGTCGCGGTTGAGGCGCGCCGATCCCGGCGGGAGCACCGTGAGGACGTCACCGGCGCTCGGCCGTCTCGGCGTCGCCGGCGGTGATCCCCACGACCTGCGCCTGAAGTGGCTGGTGTCGAGATCCAGCTGCGCCACCCTGCGGCGAACCCGGCGGTGGTTGGTGTGGTTCACGTCGAGGCCCAGCAGTCGCATGACGTCCGCGTAGCTCTCGCCGGCGGACACGGCGGCGCGGAGTCTGTCGTCCGGCAGGGACAGCCGGGCGTGTGTGAAGTGGGAGGTGTCGATCCCGCGTTCGCGGAGCAGGCGGCCCAGGGCTGCCCGGGAGCGTCCGTCGTCGGGGATGCCGAGCGCTCCGGCGGCGCCACGGATGCTGTCGGCGGATGCCGCGGCGGTGTGCAGCTCCTCGTCGGTGAAAGGGAAGCCGGGGCCGCTGCGGCCGATGCCCGGGAAGTGGCTGATGTCGATGCCGGCCTCTTCGATCCGGCGCCGGAGGTGGGACAGCGTGCCGGTCGCCGGAGCGGCCCCCAGCTTCAGGGCGACCTCGCGCAGAGTCGTGGAGCAGGCGGCCGCCGCCGCGATCGCCTCGTCCGCGTACGTGCGCTGCGGGCCGCGGGTGAAGTGGCCGGTGTCGATGGCGTGCGCGGCGATCTTCTCCTGGAGCACTCGACGCTGTCCGCCGCTGGGCTTCAGCTCCAGCCGTCGCATCAGGTCGTTCCATGAGCGCGCCTCGGCCGCGGCCGCGGCCAGCCTTTCGCGGGCGTACCTGTCGTCGTCACCCATGTGTCCCCCCCCTGATCGGCCAAGCGTTCCCCTCTCGTGCGGAGTAACGATCCGGGGTGTGAGGGGTCACGCCTGGCCAGTCGGGGGCGCGGGTGGGTCAGATCCCCAGGTCCTTGATGATCTTTGCGACGTGGCCGGTGGCCTTGACGTTGTACAGGGCTCGTTCGACCTTGCCGTGCTCGTCGACGATGACCGTGGAGCGGATGACGCCGACGACGGTCTTGCCGTAGAGCTTCTTCTCGCCGTAGGCGCCGTAGGCCTCCAGGACCTGCTTGTCGGGGTCGGCGAGGAGGGTGACCTGGAGGGATTCCTTGTCGCGGAACTTGGCGAGCTTCTCGGGCTTGTCGGGGGAGATGCCGATGACGTCGTAGCCCGCGCCGGCCAGGAGGTCCAGGTTGTCGGTGAAGTCGCAGGCCTGCTTGGTGCAGCCGGGGGTGAGGGCGGCCGGGTAGAAGTAGACGATGACCTTGCGGCCCTTGTGGTCCGACAGGGAGACCTCGCGGCCGTCGGCGTCCGGGAGGGTGAAGGCGGGGGCGGTGTCCCCGGGCTGAAGTCGCTCGCTCATCCGGCTAGCGTAACCGGGGGTGCTGACAGTGCGGCGGGACGCTGAGCTGACAGACTGTCCGGAACAGGCAAACGCAGACTTCGGAGGCCGTACGGTGGCGGACACGGCGGACACCAGAACCCCCGCGCAGATCGAGGCGGACATCAAGCGCCGCCGCGAGGCGCTGGCCGAGACGCTCGACGAGATCGGGGTGCGGGTGCACCCGAAGACCATCGTCGGTGACGCCAAGGCCAAGGTGGTCAGCAATATCGATCACACGCTCGGGCGGGCGTATGTGCAGGTCAATCGGGTCGTGACGGACGTCAGGGCGTCGTTCGTCGATGAGGAGGGGGCGCCGCGGCTGGAGCGGGTCGTGCCGGTCGCGCTGGTCGCCGTCGCCTTCGTCGGGGTCCTCGTCCTCGGGACCCGGCGGCGCAGGGGCTGAGGCGGGACAGGTAGGTTCGAAGGCGTGAGCGCCAAGAGAGACGACCAGAGCATCCCACACGACAAGCTGC
Source organism: Streptomyces sp. JB150 (assembly GCF_011193355.1). Lineage (GTDB taxonomy): Bacteria > Actinomycetota > Actinomycetes > Streptomycetales > Streptomycetaceae > Streptomyces. The sequence goes on along the minus strand of NZ_CP049780.1, from coordinate 2,895,678 downwards.
CCATCCGTATGCTGCACGACCGCGTGCTCGTGCGGCAGGACAACAGCGAGGGTGAGCGGCGTTCCGGCGGCGGCATCCTGATCCCCGCCACGGCGGCCGTCGGCAGGCGGCTGGCCTGGGCGGAGGTCGTCGCGGTGGGGCAGAACGTACGGACCGTGGAGCCGGGAGACCGAGTGCTCTACGACCCCGAGGACCGCGCCGAGGTCGAGGTGCGCGGCGTGCCGTATGTGCTGATGCGCGAGCGCGATCTGCACGCCGTGGCCGCGGACCGGTTCGAGGGGTCCGAGGATTCCACGGGGCTGTACCTGTAGATCCGGCGGATCGGCGGTGAGCGGTACCAGGGGCCGGTGACGACCGTCACCGGCCCCTGGTCCGTGCCCTTCGGCGGCCCCGTGCCAGCGTGGAAGGGCACCCGACGAGACGCGCCGTACCGGGTCAACGCAAAGACGACGCACCCTGTTTGCCGTGCCACACGTCTCCCGGAGGTGCCCCATGGCCTGGGTCCTGCTCGTCCTCGCCGGTCTGCTGGAGGTGGGCTGGTCGGTCGGGATGAAGTACACCGACGGCTTCACCCGGCTCGTCCCCAGCCTGTTCACCGGCGCCGGCATCGTCGCCAGCATGCTGCTGCTGTCCTGGGCCGCCCGCTCCCTGCCCATCGGCACCGCCTACGGTGTCTGGGTCGGCATCGGCGCGGCCGGGTCGGCGGTGCTCGGCATGGTGGTGCTGGGGGAGCCGGCGACCGCCGCCCGGATCTTCTTCGTCTGTCTGCTGCTGGTGGCCGTGGTGGGGCTCAAGGCGACCTCCGGTCACTGAGCCCCGCCCGGCGGCGGCGTCACTGTCTGCGGGTGCCGCCCGTCGTGCCCGCCGCCACTCCCGACGTCGTGCCGGTGGGGCCGCCCGTCGTGCCGCCGGTGGTGCCGCCGTCCGCGGTGCCGCCGGTCGTCGCGTCACCGGTCGTGCCGCCGTCACCCGTCGTGCCGCCGTCGCCGGTGGTGCCGCCGTTTCCGGTGGTGCCGCCGTCGGTCGGGGTGCCGCCGGTCGTCGTGTCGCCCGTCGCACCGCCGTCCGCGGTGGCGCCGTCGGTCGCGCCGCCCTGCGTCTGGCCCTCGGTGCCCTCGTCCTCCTCGCCGGTGGCGTCCGGGGAGGCCGCCTCGCTCGGCTCCTGCGTGCCCGGCTCCTCACTGGCCGGCGGGACGCTCGGGTAGACCCACTCCTCGGAGCCCTCCTGGAGCTGCAGGTTGAATTCGGTGGGCGGGGTGCCCTTCAGGGCGTCCTTGGTGAACTGCGCCCAGATCTCCGCGGGCGCCCCGCCGCCGTTGATCCGGTCCAGGCCCATCGCGCCGTACAGCGACTTGTGCTCGGCGGTGACCGGGTCCTGGCCCATCACGGCGACGACGGTGGCCAGGTCGGGGGTGTAGCCCGCGAACCAGGCGGCGCGGTCCTCCTCGGCGGTGCCGGTCTTGCCGGCGGCGGGGCGGCCGGCTGCGAGCGCGGCCTGCGCGGTGCCGTTCTCGACGACGCTCTGCAGGACCGAGGTGGTGGTGTCGGCGGCGGCGCGGCTGACCGCCTGGCGCGTCTTGCGCTCGGGGAGCCGGATCTCGACGCCGTCCTTGGTGATCTCCTCGATCATGGTGTACGTGCCGTGCTCGCCGTGGTTGGCGAGGGTGGCGTAGGCCTCGGCCATGTCGAGGACGCTGGCCGTGGCCGTGCCCAGCGCGATGGACGGGCCGGGGGACATGTTGGGGGTGCTCTCGGGCAGGCCGAGGTCGATCGCGGTCTGCTTGACCTTGTCGGAGCCGACGTCGACGGCCATCTGCGCGTACACCGAGTTCACGGACTTGTCGGTGGCCTCGCGGACGCTGATGTCGCCGTAGTCGACGTGGTCCTCGTTCTCGGGGGCGTAGTAGCCGCCGTCCCAGCCCTGCACGGGGCGCCGGCTGGTGCCGTCGTAGACGGTGTTCGGGGTGATGGGGCGGCCGTCCTGGGTGGTGGAGTCGTTCTCGACGGCCGAGGTGAACACGAACGGCTTGAAGGTGGAGCCGACCTGGAAGTCGCGGCGGGTGGCGTTCGGCGTGTACTGCTTCACGTAGTCGATGCCGTTGTACATCGCGACGACCTTGCCGGTCTTCGGGTCGACGGCGGCGCCGCCCGCGCGGACGTAGGTGTCGACCTTGTTGTTCTTCTTGTCCAGCTTGTCCATCAGCCGGTCGTTGACCGCCTTGACGAAGGCGTCCTGCTTGGGCTTGTCCAGGGTGGTGGTGATGCGGTAGCCGCCCGCGTCGAGGGAGGCCTCGTCGACGATGCCGTTGTCGACCAGGTAGTCCTTCACGATGCGCACCACGTAGCCGCGCTGCCCGGACAGGCCGGTGGAGACGGTGGTCTCCTTCGGCATCGGGAACTCCATCCCGGCCCGCTCCGACCGGCTCAGCCAGCCCTCCTTGACCATGCCGTCCAGCACGTAGTTCCAGCGGGACTCGGCGAACTTGCGGTTCTCCGGGTGCGCGACGACGTCGTACTGGCTGGGCGCGTTCAGCAGCGCCGCCAGGTAGGCGCCCTGGGCGGCGTCCAGGTCGGCGGCGTCGACGCCGTAGTAGGCCTGGGCGGCGGCCTGGACGCCGTACGCGTTGCGGCCGAAGTAGCTGGTGTTGAGGTAGCCCTCGAGGATGTCGTCCTTGCTCTTCTCCTGGTCCAGCTTGATCGCGATGAAGAACTCCTTCGCCTTGCGGGTGAGCGTCTGCTCCTGGGCGAGGTAGTAGTTCTTCACGTACTGCTGGGTGATCGTCGAGCCGGACTGCTTGCCCTTGCCGGTGGCGGTGTTCCACGCGGCGCGCAGCATCGCCTTGGGGTCGACCGCCGACTCCGAGTAGAAGTCGCGGTCCTCGGCGGCCAGCACGGCGTGCTGGGCGTCCTTGGAAATCTGCGCGAGGGTGACGTTCTCCCGGTTGACCTCGCCGTCGCGGGCGAGCTGGCTGCCGTCGGCGTAGAGGAACACGTTGCTCTGCTTGACCGCGAGGGCGTTGGCCGGCGGGATCTTCACCAGCGAGTAGCCGAGGAAGAACAGCCCGCCCAGCAGGAGAAGGCCGATCACGAAGGTGCCGAGCACCATCCGCCAGGTGGGGATGATCCGGCGCCAGCCGGTGCGCCGGGGCCGCTTGCCCTCGCCGTCCCCCGGCTCGCCTCCCGGCCCGCCCTCGTTCGGCTGCTGCGCCTGCGCCTGCGGCTGCGGCTCGTCGCTCATGTCGTGCACGGACTCCTGTTCGCGCGTACGTCTCCGCACGCCTCGTACGTCTGTTGCGCCCCCGCGGATGAAGACTCCCGCGCCGCGCGTTCCGTTCCCGGATCACCGCATCCGGTCTGCCGGAAATCGCCTGGCAGACCCGGCCGCCCGGCCGCTAGGCTCCTGCGCTTCGGTGCCGGGCGGGCCGGGGAGGTCGGTTGGTGTGGGTGCGGGACGGTTGTACGGCGCCGTCGCTGCTGGGGCTTTCCGACGGTACGCGACGTATCGGGCGGCCACGGCCGCCGGGGTCTTCGCTAACACCGTCTTCGGGCTGATTCTCGTCTACACCTACCTCGCGCTGTGGGACGAGAGGCCGCGGCTCGGCGGCTACGACCAGGCGCAGGCCGTCACCTATGTGTGGCTGGGGCAGGCGCTGCTCGCGGCGGCCGCGATCGGGGGCGGCGGGTTCGAGGACGAGCTGATGGAGCGCATCCGTACGGGTGATGTGGCCATCGACCTGTACCGCCCGGCCGATCTGCAGCTGTGGTGGCTGGCCTCGGACCTGGGGCGGGCCGGGTTCCAGCTGCTGGGGCGCGGGGTGGTGCCGTTCGCGTTCGGGGCGGTGTTCTTCGAGGTCGCGCTGCCGTCGGAGCCGCTGAGGTGGGCGGCGTTCCTGGTGGCGGTGGGGCTGGGGGTCGTGGTCGGCTTCGGCATCCGCTACCTGGTGGCGCTGAGCGCGTTCTGGCTGATCGACGGCACGGGTGTGGTGCAGATGTCGTGGCTCGCCGGGTTCTTCTGCTCGGGGATGCTGCTGCCGCTGAACGTCTTCCCGGGGGAGCTGGGGGAGGTCGTACGGGCGCTGCCCTGGTCCTCCCTCCTGCAGGCGCCCGCGGACGTGCTGCTGGGCACGGCGGACCCGCTGCCCACGTTCGCCTTCCAGGCGGCGTGGGCGGTGGCGCTGCTGGCGCTGGGCCGGCTGGTGCAGTCGGCGGCGACGCGGCGGGTGGTGGTGCAGGGTGGGTGAGCACCCGGTCAGGGACGGGGGAGCGGTTCCCGGCGGGGCTGCGGGCGGGGTCCTCGGCGGAGGCGCGCCCGGAAGCGACGGGGGCGGGCCCGGAAGCGACGGAGGCGGGGGTGCGCCCGGAAGCGACGGGGGCGGGGTCCTCGGCGGGGGCGAGCTCGGGCACGACGGGTCCAGGCTTGTGGCCGGTCTGCGTGCCTACCGGCTGATCACCGCGATGTGGATCCGCTCCACGATGGCCTACCGGGCCTCCTTCGTCATGACCACGTTCGGGAACTTCGCGGCGACCGCGCTGGACTTCGTGGCGATCCTGCTGATGTTCTCCCGGGTGGACGCGCTCGGCGGCTACCCGCTGCCCGAGGTCGCCTTCCTGTACGGCCTGTCCAGCGTCTCCTTCGGCCTGGCCGACCTGGCGATCGGCTCCATGGACAAGCTGGGCCGCCGGGTGCGCGACGGCACCCTGGACACGCTGCTGGTGCGGCCCGCGCCGGTGCTCGCCCAGGTCGCCGCCGACCGGTTCGGGCTGCGCCGCCTCGGCCGGGTCACCCAGGGCGCCCTGGTGCTGACGTACGCCCTGTGGACGGTCGACATCGACTGGACCGCGGCGAAGCTGCTGCTGATGCCGGTGATGCTGGTCAGCGGGGCGGGGATCTTCGGCGCGGTGTTCGTGGCGGGCGCGGCGTTCCAGTTCGTGGCGCAGGACGCGTCGGAGGCGCAGAACGCCTTCACCTACGGCGGCACCACGCTGCTGCAGTACCCGCCGACGGTCTTCGGGCAGGAGCTGGTGCGCGGGGTGACGTTCGTCCTGCCGCTGGCCTTCGTCAACTGGCTGCCCGCCGCGTACGTGCTGGACCGGCCGTATCCGCTGGGGCTGCCGCAGTGGGCGGCGTTCACCCCGCCGCTGGTGGCGGTGGGGTGCGGGGCGCTGGCGGGGCTGGCCTGGCGGGCGGGACTGCGGACGTATCGGAGCACGGGGAGCTGAGAGATGACCGGGGACGGCGGGAACGGCGGGGACGGCGCCTTCATCGAGGTGGACCGCGTCGAGAAGGTGTTCGAGGTGCGGAAGAGGGCCGGGTTCCTCAGGCGGGAGCGGCGGCAGGTGCGGGCGGTCGACTCGATCTCCTTCACCGTGCCGCGCGGCGAGGTGGTCGGGTACATCGGGCCGAACGGCGCCGGCAAGTCGACCACGATCAAGATGCTGACCGGCATCCTCACGCCGAGCGGCGGCCGGCTGCGGGTCGCGGGCATCGACCCCTCCCGCGAGCGCTCCCGGCTCGCGCACCGGATCGGGGTGGTGTTCGGGCAGCGCACGACGCTGTGGTGGGACCTGCCGCTGATCGACTCCTACCGGCTGATGCACCGCATGTACCGCATCCCCGACGCCCGCTACCGGCACAACCTGGACCGGTGCGTCGAACTGCTGGAACTGGCCGACCTGCTGGACGTGCCGGTACGGCAGCTCTCCCTGGGCCAGCGGATGCGCGGCGACATCGCGGCGGCGCTGCTGCACGACCCCGAGGTGCTGTACCTGGACGAGCCGACGATCGGCCTCGACGTGGTGTCCAAGGCGAAGGTGCGCCGGTTCCTGCGGGAGCTGAACACCGAGCGCGGCACGACGGTCCTGCTCACCACCCACGACCTCCAGGACATCGAGCAGCTGTGCTCGCGTGTGATGGTCATCGACCACGGCCGGCTGATGTACGACGGTGCGCTCACCGGGCTGCACGAGGCGGGCGAGAGCGAGCGCACCCTGGTCGTGGACCTGGAGCGGGAGCTGCCGCCGATCGACGCGCCGCCCGCGCGCGTGGTGCGGGTGGACGGGCCGCGGCAGTGGCTGGCCTTCCCGGCCGCGCGGTCGGCGGCGCCGCTGGTGGCGCGGATCGCGGCGGAGTACCCGCTGGTCGACCTGTCGGTGCGGGAACCCGACATCGAGGCCGTCATCGCGCGCATGTACGAGGAGCGGGCGAACGCGTAGTGCGCCGGACCGGGAGTCCGTAGGCTGCTGGACATGACGGACGATGCTCCGGAGCTGCGCGCCTCCGACGCCGATCGGGAACGAGTCGCCGAGGTCCTGCGGGACGCCCTCGCGGAGGGCCGGCTGGACATGGCGGAGTTCGAGGAGCGGCTGGACGCCGCGTACCGGGCGCGGACCTACGGGGAGCTGGCGCCCCTCACCCGCGATCTGCCGGTCGGGCGGGTCGCCGCGCCGCCCGTGCCGCTCGGGAAGGAACCCGCGCCCGCCGGGGAGTGGGCGCCCCGGATCGTCGGCGGTGAGGGCACCTCGCGCGGCGCCGTCGCGGTGATGTCCGCCTTCCAGCGCAAGGGACGCTGGACGGTTCCGCGCCGCTTCGCCTGCTTCTCCTTCTGGGGCGGCGGGGAGCTGGATCTGCGCGAGGCGGACTTCGCGGCGCCCGAGGTGCGGATCGACTGCTGGGCGATCATGGGCGGGGTGAACATCGTCGTACCGCCCGGCGTCGAGGTCGTGGTGCGCGGCATCGGAATCATGGGCGGCTTCGACCACAGCGAGGACGGCGTGCCGGGGGAGCCCGGCGCGCCCCGCGTGGTCGTCTCCGGGTTCGCCTTCTGGGGCGGGGTGGGCGTGGAGCGCAGGGCGAGCCGGTCCGGGCGCCGGCGGCGGGGCCTGCACGGTGGGAATCCGCACGGCGGCCGGGAGCTGGAGGACTGATCCGGGCCCCGGGCCTCCCCAGAGCCCTGTAGCCCTGTAGCCCTGTAGCTCTACGGGTCTACGGCTCTGCGGCCCTACGGACCTACAGCCGGGCCGGTGCCGCGCCCTTCAGGCTCTCCAGGTCGAAGGACTCCGCCATCCGCTGGTAGCCCAGGTCGCTCGGGTGGAGATGGTCGCCCGAGTCGTACTCGGGGCGCAGCCGGCGCGGGTCGTACGGGTCGCGCAGGGCCTCGTCGAAGTCGGCCACCGCGTCGTAGACCGCGCCGGAGCGGATCGCGGCGTTGATCTCCTGGCGGACGGCCTCGCGCGCGTCGGTGTAGCCGCGGTGGCCGTGGAACGGCATGAGGGTGGCGCCGACGACCTTGATGCCGTGGGCGTGCGCCTGGCGGACCAGGGTGCGCAGGCCGTCGAGGATGTTGTCGGGATCGGCGAGCTCCCGGTTGCGCAGGATGTCGTTGACGCCGAGGTCGATCACGACGACCTTGACGTTCGTCTGGCCGAGGACGTCGCGGGCGAAGCGGTTGAGGCCGCTGGGGTTGTCCGCGGGGCGGCCCAGGCCGTCGTCGAGGACGCGGTTGCCGCTGATGCCCTGGTTGACGACGCTGTAGCGGGGCACGTCCTGCCCGGCCGCGAGGGCCTCGCGGATCCGCCGCGAAAGGACGTCCGTCCAGCGGCGGTTGGCGTTCTCGGTGGAGGTGATGCCGTCGGTCAGGGAGTCGCCGAGGACGACGACGGTGCCGTCCGACTCGTTGCTCAGCACGTCCAGCGCGGTCAGATAGCGCCAGTACTCGACCTCCTCCGTGTACGCGGCGCCGGTGACGTCCTCGGTGACGTCGCCCTCGGCGGCGTAGGAGATCTGCCGGGCGTGCGGGTGGTAGGTGACCGGGCCGGAGGAGGTGGGGGAGTAGGTGGTGACCAGGACGTCGCTGCCGTGCGGCACGCGGATGCGGACGGCGTCGCTGGTCACCTGCCCGCCGGCCGGGACGACGACCGTCGTGTCGCCGTTGAACGTCAGCCGGCGCATCGTCTCCGGCACGGCCGCCGCGGTGGAGTCGCCGGCGGCGAGGGCGAGGGAGGCGTGGGTGATGGTCAGCGGACGCTGGCCGTAGAGATTGGACAGCGTGATGCGGGCACTCGTACCGCCGACGCTCGCGTGGACGACGTTGCGCACCGACCGGTTGGCCAGCCCCGTCGTCTCCGTGCCCGGCTCGGCCGCCGCCGGGGACGCCGCCCAGGAGCCGACCCAGGTGCCGGTGGAGGCGGGTGCGGCGGAGTTGCGCGGGGCGCGCCCCGCGGTGACGGTCTGCCGGGCCGAGCCGTCGTCGGCGGCGACGCCGACGTACAGGGCGGTCGAAACGGCCACGATCAGTGCACTGATCGCGGCCAGCAGGGCATAACCGTGACGCTTGGTCATGCGGGTGTGGGTCTCCTCGGGCGCGCGGAGCCGCCGAGGCTCCGATGTGATCACCTCATGATGCGTCATGCGGCGAAGGGAAGTTGAACGGGACCCCCCCTTGGGCCATCGGCGTTCACGCGTGCGCTTCCCCGACCGGACAGACGCCGGGAACTCTTGTTCCGTTCCAGGAGTCGGTCAGGAAGGGACAATGTCATAGCGGGGTATCGGGAACGGGTGGAGTGGATGGATCTGACGAAACCGGAAGAAACCGACCCGTCGCGGCAGGCGGCGGCGTCCGGCGGTCGCGTCCCCGCCTCCGCCGCCCGCGCCATGACCACCTTCAGCGCCGCCGACGAGGAGAAACAGCGCGGCGTACGCCGGATGAAGCTCACCGCGACCGGTCTGCTGCTGTGCGTCGCGCTGGTCTACGTCCTCGCGGAGATCGCCTCCCACCACGGCGCCGGCGCCTGGGCGGGCTATGTCGCGGCCGCCGCCGAGGCCGGCATGGTCGGCGCCCTCGCCGACTGGTTCGCCGTCACCGCCCTCTTCCGCCACCCCCTCGGCCTGCCCATCCCGCACACCGCGATCATCCCGAACAAGAAGGACCAGCTGGGCGTCTCCCTCGGCGAGTTCGTCGGCGAGAACTTCCTCTCCGAGGACGTCGTACGGCAGCGGCTGCGCGCCGTCGGCATCGGCAGCCGGCTCGGCGCCTGGCTCGCCGAACCCGCCAACGCCGACCGGGTCACCGCCGAGCTGGCGACCGCCCTGCGCGGCGCGCTGACCGTGCTGCGCGACTCCGACGTGCAGGCGGTGGTCGGGGAGGCGATCACCCGGCGCGCCGAGGTCCAGGAGATCGGGCCGGGCATCGGCAAGATGCTGGAGAAGGTCGTCGCCGACGGCGGCCACAAGCGGGTCGTCGACCTGATCGTGACCCGGGCGCACGACTGGCTGGTGCTGCACGGCGACGACGTGATGGACGCCGTCCAGGGCGGCGCCCCCGGCTGGACCCCGCGGTTCGTGGACCGCAAGGTCGGCGAGCGGGTCTACAAGGAGCTGCTGCGTTTCTGCGCCGAGATGCGCGACATGCCCTCCCACCCGGCGCGCGGCGCCCTCGACCGCTTCCTCACCGACTTCGCCTCCGACCTCCAGTCCGACACCGACACCCGGGCGCGGGTGGAGCGGCTGAAGGGCGAGGTGCTGGGCCGGGGCGAGGTGCAGGACCTGATCGCGTCCGCCTGGACGGCCGTACGGTCCATGATCGTCTCGGCGGCGGAGGACGAGCGCAGCGAGCTGCGGCTGCGGGTGCGGGCCTCGCTGCTGTCGCTGGGCGCCCGGCTGGCCGTGGACCCGAAGACGCAGGGCAAGGTCGACGGCTGGGTGGAGGGCGCGGCGGTGCACGTCGTGACCACCTACCGCGCGGAGATCACCTCCCTGATCACCGACACGGTGGCGAGCTGGGACGCCGAGCACACGACCCGCAAGATCGAGGCGCACATCGGCCGTGACCTGCAGTTCATCCGGATCAACGGCACGGTGGTGGGCTCCCTGGCGGGGCTGCTGATCCATACGGTGTCGCGGGCGCTGGGGGCGTGAGGGCGCGGACGGGGCGTGTGAGGGCGCGGACTGGGCGTGCGGGCGTGTGAGGCGCTGGGGGCGCGGGAGGGGGCGGTCGGGGCGGCCGGCGACGGAGGCGCGTGCATGTGAGGGAGGCGTGAAAGCCGCCGGCGCGGGGCACCCGGCCGACACTGTCGCGGCCGTCTCGCCTGGTCGTGACAGTGCCGTGAGTCGGCTGTCTCGACGAGGAGGAGCCCGTGTCCGCCGGTACCGTCACCACCGCAGTCCCCGCCCGCCTGGACAGACTTCCCTGGTCACGCTGGCACTGGATGATCGTCATCGGGCTCGGCACCGTCTGGATCCTGGACGGCCTGGAAGTCACCATCGTCGGCAACGTGGCCGGCCGTATCGCCGAGGAAGGCAGCGGCCTGGACATCACGTCGGCCCAGGTCACCGGCATGGCCGCGGCGCTCTACGTGGCCGGCGCCTGCTCGGGCGCGCTGTTCTTCGGCTGGCTGACCGACCGCTACGGCCGCAAGAAGCTGTTCATGGTGACGCTCGCCGTCTATCTCGCGGCGACCGCGCTGACCGCGGTGTCCTTCGAGACCTGGTGGTTCTTCCTCTTCCGGTTCCTCACCGGCTTCGGCATCGGCGGCGAGTACGCGGCGATCAACTCCGCGATCGACGAGCTGATCCCGTCGCAGTACCGGGGCCGCGTCGACCTCATCATCAACGGCAGCTACTGGCTGGGCGCGGTCGGCGGCTCGCTGCTGTCGATCGTGATGCTGGACACCGCGATCTTCCCCAAGGACCTCGGCTGGCGGCTCAGCTTCGCCCTCGGCGTGGTCCTGGGCCTGGTCATCCTGCTGGTGCGGCGGCACGTCCCGGAGAGCCCGCGCTGGCAGTTCATCCACGGCCAGGGCGACGACGCCGAGGCACTGGTCTCCTCGGTCGAACGTGAGATCGAGCAGGAGAAGGGTGAGCAGCTGCCGCCGCCGGCCGGCGAGATCACCATCCACCAGCGCAAGGCCATCGGCTTCGGCATGATCGCCAAGACGGTCTTCGGCACCTACCCGCGCCGCGCCGTCCTCGGCCTGTCCCTCTTCATCGGCCAGGCGTTCCTCTACAACGCGATCACCTTCGGCTTCGGCGCCATCCTCATCACCTTCTTCGACGTGCCGACCGGCCACACCGGCTACTACTTCGCCGTCATCGCGGCCGGCAACTTCCTCGGCCCGCTGGTGCTCGGCAAGCTCTTCGACACGGTCGGCCGCCGGATCATGATCTCCGGCACCTACCTCGTCTCCGGCCTGCTGCTGTTCGGCACCGCCTGGCTCTTCGACCGCGGCTCCCTGACCGCGACCACGATGACCGCCTGCTGGTGCGTGGTGCTGTTCTTCGCCTCCGCGGGCGCGTCCAGCGCCTACCTCACGGTCTCGGAGATCTTCCCCATGGAGACCCGCGCCATGGCCATCGCCTTCTTCTACGCCCTCGGTACCGCCGCCGGCGGCATCAGCGGCCCGCTGCTCTTCGCCGACCTGACCGAGTCCGGCGTCGTCGGCGACACGGTCCTCGCCTTCCAGATCGGCGCGTCCCTGATGTGCGCGGCCGGGCTGGTGGCGGCGTTCCTGGCGGTCAAGGCGGAACGCCGCTCCCTGGAGGACATCGCGCGGCCGCTGTCGGCGGCGGCGGAGAAGGCGGGGGAGGCGACGGCCTCGTCGGTGCGGACGGGAACGGCGATGCCGTAGCGCCGCCTTCGGACGGCGCCGAGCCCGCCGTCACCCGAGCCGCCCGCCGACGTGGACGGCACCGCCTTCCCGGGAGGTCAGGCGCCGGTCGTGGACCCCGGGCGGACGATCATCAGGACGGTGACGGCCGCCCACAGCAGGTTGAACACCCCGGTGACCATGGCGAGCCGTACGGTCGCCGCCCTCGGCCCGCCGCCACCACCCTCGCCCCCCTCGCCGTCACCGTCGGCGGCCTCCAGCAGGGCGCTCTGCCGGGGCAGCACCAGGGCGACGAGGACCAGTGCGGCGAGCGCGGTCAGCGCGATCGACACGATCAGCCAGGCGTCGCCGAGGACACCCATGCTGCTCGCGGTGGCGAACCCGAAGACGGGGACGACGACGCCCAGCACGGCGTAGACCCGGCAGATGCGGTGCAGCAGCCGTACGGTCTCGGCGGCCCGCGGATCGCCGGGCGAGGCCAGGGCGCGCCGGGCCGCGGGCGGGAACATGCTGGCGGCGACGGTGACGGGCCCGATGGCGACGATCGCGGCCAGGACGTGGACGGTGAGGAGGAACTTGGTCACGCCGGTGACGGTAGGCGGTGCGGGTGATCACGCAGAAGTGGCGATAGTGCCAGGGTTCAACGGATTCTCGCCAGTGCGCGCCGACAGCTCTCCGCCGGCCTCCTCCCCGGTGAAGGACGGTTGGCGACAACCCGTCGTACCCCTACGCTCTCGCCATGCACACCGTCGCCGTACTGGCCCTGGACCGGGTGATCCCCTTCGACCTCTCCGCCCCGATCGACGCCTTCGGCTGGGCGCGGCTGCCGGACGGGCGGGAGGCGTACCGGGTGCGGGTCTGCTCGGACCGGGAGGAGGTGGCCGCGGGCGCGTTCACCGTGCGGGCGCCGTACGGGCTGGACGCGCTGGCCGAGGCGGACACGATCATCCTGCCGGGCGTGGAGGACCCGCCCGACCCGCTGCCGCCGGGCGTCGCGGAGGCGCTGCGCGCCGCGGCGGCCCAGGGGACGCGGATCGCGTCGGTCTGCGTCGGCGCGTTCCTGTTCGCGGCGACGGGCCTGCTGGACGGCCTGCGCGCGACCACGCACTGGATCGCGGCGCCCGACCTGGCCGCGCGCTACCCGCAGGTGACCGTCGACCCGAACGTGCTCTACGTCGACAACGGCCAGTTCCTCACCTCGGCGGGCGCGGCGGCGGCCCTCGACATGTGCCTGCACATGATCCGCAAGGACCACGGCTCGGCGGTCGCCGCGCACGCCGCCCGGATGTCCGTGATGCCGCTGGAACGGGAGGGCGGCCAGGCCCAGTTCATCGTCCATGATCCGCCGCCGGCGCCGTCCGGCGCGCGGTTCGAGCCGCTGCTGAGGTGGCTGGAGGACAACTGCGAGAAGGAGCTGTCCCTGGAGGACATCGCGGCGCGGGCCGGCCTGAGCACGCGCACGCTGAACCGCCGCTTCCGCGAGCAGACGGGGACGACGCCGCTGCAGTGGCTGCACCGGGCGCGGGTGCGCAGGGCGCAGTACCTGCTGGAGACGACGGCCCACCCGGTGGAGCGGATCGCGGCCCAGGCGGGCTTCGGCTCCCCGACGGCCTTCCGGGAACGCTTTCGCAGGGTGGTGGGGACGAGCCCGCAGGGGTACCGGAGGGCGTTCCGGTCGGGGGAGGGGGAGCCGGCGTAGGGAGCCGGGGTTGGGGTGCGGGGGCCTCAGTAGTGCGGCGGCACCCGGAGTGCGGCGGCACCCGGAGTGCGGCGGCACCCGGAGTGCGGCGGCACCCGGAGTGCGGCGGCAACCCCAGGGTCTGGGCGGAAACGGAACCTGAGTCAGGCCTTGTCAAGTTTCCTCTCCGGAGTTATATAAAAACGCGTAGGGCATCGCACAAGGACAGCGCCTGAAGAGAGGAGTGACCTGTGATGCTCATGCGCACGGACCCGTTCCGCGAGCTGGACCGCCTCGCGCAGCAGGTCTTCAGCACGGCAGCGCGTCCGGCCGCCATGCCGATGGACGCGTACCGGGCCGGGGACGACTTCGTCGTCCACTTCGACCTCCCCGGCGTCGACCCGGAGTCGATCGAGCTGGACGTCGAGCGCAACGTCCTGAACGTCCGCGCCGAGCGCACCTCCCCCGCCCCCGAGGACGCGGAAGTGCTCGTCGCCGAGCGCCCCACGGGCACCTTCACCCGCCAGCTCTTCCTCGGCGACACCCTCGACACGGACCGCATCGACGCCTCGTACGACGCCGGTGTGCTGACGCTGCGCATCCCGGTGGCCGAGGTGGCCAAGCCGCGCCGTATCCAGATCAGCGGCGGCAGCGGCGACCGCAAGCAGCTCGACAGCTGACAGCCCGACAGCTGACGGCTCGGCAGCCGACAGCCGACAACAGAACGGCTGAGCAGCTGAGTGGCTGAGTGGCTGAACGGCCGAGAGCTGGGTATCCGAGCGGCGGTGCGGTGCGCGGCCGGCCGCACGGAGACACGGACCGAGGAGAACAACACCCCCGCGGGCCCGGAGGGCAGGGCCGTGGCCCGCGGGGCGGTCACCCCTGTGGACTGGGGACTCTGTGGACTGGAGGAGACAGGAAACGATGACCGTGACGACGACGGAGGACCGGACCACCGCCCCGCTGCCCGAGACGGGCACGGACGGCTGGCCGGAGCTGATCGACGCGGTGCGGGAAGCGGGGCAGTACACCACGAAGGCGGAAGCGGAACGCATCACCCGCATCGTCCTCTCCGCGCTGGGCGGGCACGTCACCGGTGACGAGCGAGTGGACCTGGCCCGAGCCCTGCCCACCGAGGCGGCCCAGGTGATCGCCTCGCAGATCCCGGCGACCCGTCCCCTGACCGCCGCGGAGTTCGTGGACTCGGTGGCCACCCGCATCGAGGGCGCGACCCCCGCGACGGCCCGCTGGGACGTCAGCTCGGTCCTCAGCGTCCTGCGGCACCGGATCGGCGAGCCCCTGCTGACCCGCATCCTCGCCGAACTCCCGCCGGGCTACGCCCTCCTGTTCGGCGTACCGGAACTGATCAGGGCGGCGTAGTCAGCGCGGTCGCCGCCGCCGGGCGCGCGCCTCCCCGACGTACGCGGCGGAGAGGGCGCCCCCGGCAGCGGCGACCCCGAAGACGAAGACGAGTGGATTGACATACGCCGGCACGTCACCGCTCCCGTGACTCCCCCCGTCACTCGTCTCACACACGAACGCCAGCGGGACCCAGGTCACGTCGTACCCGACGACCCCCGCACCCTGCTCCCACCCGGACGCCTGACAGGGCCGCACCGGCGCGGAGCCGGTCCCCCCGTCCTCCGCGTCCATGAGGGCCCCGGCCAGCCCCAGCAAACCCCAGCCGTACACCGCGAAGGCCACCGACGCGGCCACCGCGGCCGCCCCGCGCAGCACCCTCGGCAACTCCTCCTCCCGCCGCGGCCCCGCGCCGGCGAGCGTCTGCTCGCCGTACCCGAGAAACCCGAACACGGCGATCACGCAGACGACGAGCAACAACAGCCCCAGCAGCAACATCCCCGGAGTCCACCAGCCCCCGGCCCACCAGGCAGTGACGGGCGTCACATCACTGGCGACAACACGGCCACAGCCCACACTCCGGCCGCCCAGGGGCCACGAGACCTGCGCCCCCTCAGCGCAGCTCAAGCAGCATGACGTCATGGAGATCAGCGCCTTGCCAAGGCCGGGCCTCACCGATCTTCCGGTAACCCCAGGACCGATACGCGGCCACTGCGGCGGCACTCTCCGGATGGACGTTCAGCAGCATCCGCTCGGCTGTCACACCTCGAAGCAGCGTTACGTGCAGGTGTCGGGCGATCCCTTGTCGGCGCCATGGCTCACGGACGGCCAACTCCATCAGGCCGAAGGTGCGCCGTCCGTCTTCCCGCCGCATGTCGTCCGCCACGGGTTCCGTCAATGCGTCCCACCAACCGGTGTTCTGCGGCAGCGGATGGCCGTACGCCATGCCGACCGCCTCACCGTGCTCCGTACGAGCCAGGGCAGCGGCGAACCCGGGCTTCCGTGCTTGCGAGCGGAAGCGCCGGAACGTCGCTGCGACCTCCTCGTCGGTCTCCCGATACGGCGGCTCGGCGAACACCTCGGCATAGACGAGCGTGAAGGCGTCCTCCGCCTGAAGCGCGGCCTGCCCGTCCAGACGCTCCACGCCGACCGTCCCTCGCGGCGTCATATCAAGCCCTCACTGACTGCCTGCCGAATACGCACTCCGCATGCGCGTGCCTCGACGCTGTCGATCCTGCTCACCATGCGCTGAAACGCCACGATTCGGCCCAGCAATTTGGGCGAACGGATTCCCGTGCAAGCCTCCAGCACCGTGCTCATCTCCGCACATGCTTCTTCCACTTCTCCCGCATCGAGAAGCACGGCAGCGAGCTTCGCCCGGTACGAAGCGCTGTTTCGGGCGAGATCACCTCCAAAGCCACGTACCGCGGCTCGCAAGAAAGGTACGGCTCGCTTTGGCTGACCAGCCTGCACATACATATCGGCGGTGGCATAGTCGACCTCGAACGGCCCGACGAAACGTGCCCACTTGGGCACCTCGTGATCCGTGTCCGCCCGCCCTAGATGGTTTACCGCCCGACTCAGGGCTCTTCGCGCTCCGGCCAAGTCCCGCATGCCCGTGGCCACGTTGGCTTCGCGCAGCGCGATCACCAAGTGGACCGTAGGGCCGGCTCCGGCGCACATCGCGAGGCGGTGGGCGTGCTCAACGGCTCCAGCAGCTTCCCAGTTGCGCTTCGCCTTCAGAGCGAGCAGCACTAACGTCTCCAGAACGGAAATGTGAAGCATGGAGTCGCCGATGAGCTGGGCGGCCGTAAGAGCCTCCAGACACGACGTACGCCCCTGCTCGAAGCGGCCACCGTCGTAGCCGTACCAAGCGCGATGTCCGTGCAGTTCGGCGAGCAGGGTTTGCAGCTCGCGGCCTACTCGGCTGGTGTACGAGGCGGCGTTGAGGGCTCCAGTGATTTCTTCTTCGATGCGGAGGGACTGCGCCATTGCGGGCACGCTGCCGACGGTGTGGTCCATGCGGTAGAGGGCATCAAGTTTCTTGCGCAACCGGACCACATCTGCCGTGCCGACTCGGGGGCCGGGCCGCTCCGGTAGCAGTGTTGTCGCAGCCAATGCTCCGACGTCAGCGACGAAGATCCTTCGCTTCACCGTTTCAGGGTCACTCATTGGTGCCGAGATAGTCAGCCGGTGCCGGGGTACGTCGAAGCCCATCTCGGCGATCGGTACGCCGAACATCGCTTCCAGTACCCGCTGCTGGCTCGGGTGGGGCAAGGGCGGCGGTGACTCGCGCTCCCAGCGTCGTAGCTGCCGGACGCTTAACGACGCGCGCACCCCCATACGCGCTGCCTCCTCCACGAAGGCACTGATGAACGACTCCTGCGTATGTCCGGCTGCCTTCCGCAGCCGCGCCAACTCGTTCATGCCCCGCCTCGCCTCAGCACCGCTTCGCAACCGCGCATGTACTCACCGTACTGACCCGTCCGGGAGTCGAGGAGAAAACGTCCGCCTAAACGTCCGGTCGACGGTGTCCCGCTGCACCGCTCCAGCCGGTGAACTGAACTCACCGAGCAGGCCCATCCGCAGCAAGAGCCGTCGAGGAGTGAGGCATGGAATTCACGACCGAACACCCTGCGAAGCAGCTGGACCGCGAGCAAGCCCTGGTCGAGCTGCGTGCGATCACCCGACCTCGTCTTGACGTTCCGTCGTTGCGCGGAACGCTGCAACGGACGGAAACCGTCTCGGGCATCCTCCGCTCCCTCCTCGCCGAGTTTGAGCATGACGACCGGGAGGCGATGCGTGTAATGCACCGTCTCGGCACCCGGCTTCTCACACAGGCACCACCGGGCGAGCCGACGCCGTACACCGCCTGGCAATACCTCGTGAACCTCGCCCGGTGCACGGAGGCGCTCCTCACCGTGGACGCCCGCAGTCGATGAAAGCCGGCTGCCCCCACTGCGAGAGGTTCCGCCAGGAGCGCGCGCTGCAACTGCGCACCGGCGTAGGCGACCTTGGTGACCTCCTGACCCGAGTGGCGCTGCACGAGGCGACAGCGCATCCCCCATCCACGCTGACCGAAGGAGACGCGATGCCGCCACACGGCACCCCGGCTGACCTCACCCCCGTCCGCCCCTGGGGAATCAGCCGCTTGGCTGCTTACCCGACGACGATGGCACTGCCGTACGCCACTGTCACCATCGACCCCATGACCCAGCGTGGCCAGTTCCGGGACGAGCAGGGCAGGACCGTAGAGATGGGCAAGCACGGCACCAGTTGCGGTACCGAGACCGCCACCGCCACCAACCTCGACTCCCAGCCCGACCAGGGCCATGACCAGGACAGCCAGCAGGACTGACTGCCATGGCGAAGAAAGGATCTGTGCTCGTGGTCACCGAGCCGCACGATGTCACGGCGGACCTGGTGATCAGTCATCTCAACCAGCGAGCCGTGCCGGTGGCCCGCTTCAACCCGGCGGACATTGGCGCGGGCCTGTCGATCGCGGCCCGCTTCGACACCTACCCGGCACGAATCACCGGGCAGTTACGCACCCTGTCGAGAAGCGTTGCGCTGGACGAAGTGCGAGCGATCTACTGGCGTCGCCCCGTCTGGCCGGTCTTTGACCGTCTGCCGGACGCCGACGCACGCTTCGCTCAAGCCCAGGTCCGATACGGCCTTGGCGGCTTCCTTTACGCGCTGCGCGGCTGCTGGTGGGTCAACCATCCCCTCCGAAATGCCGCTGCCGATTACAAACCGGCGCAACTAGCGCTTGCTCACTCCTTCGGGCTCCGGGTGCCGCCGACGCTCGTGACGAACGATCCCGACGAGGCCCGCCGCTTCATCCGCGAACACGGCCGGGTGATCTACAAGGCGTTGCGCTGGACTTCGTACGCTCGTGACGGCGTCAGCCTCACCACGTGGACCGAGCCCGTTAGTGCCGAAGAACTGGACGACACGGTGCGGGTTGCACCTCATCTCTTTCAGGCGCGCGTCGACAAGATCGCGGATCTGCGGGTGCTGATCGTGGGGCGGCGCGTGTTCGCCGTACGTATCACATCGGGTCTTCTGGACTGGCGCACGGATTACGCGGGGCTCAGGTACGACGTGGTAGATCTGCCGGACCGCCTGTCCCGGACGCTGCGTGCCTACCTGGACCACTACGGCCTCGCCTCCGGTTCCTTCGACCTCGCTGTGGACCGTGAGGGCGAATACCACTGGCTGGAGCTGAATCCCAATGGTCAGTGGGCCTGGCTGGAGGAGGAGACCGGACTTGAGATGGCGGCGGCGTTCGCCGACCTGCTGATCGAAGGAGAAGCCCATGCTGTTGCCTGAGACCGCCGCGCACCGGCGTGCGCTCGCTGACCGGCTGGTGGCAGCAGGAGCTCTAAGGGACCCGAGATGGCAGGCAGCGGTCGAGGCAGTACCGCGCGAACTCTTCCTCAACCCAGGAGTTTTCCTACCGGCGGAGGGTGGACGCTGGCGCCCAGTGACGGCTCTCGGCGTGGCCGCGGGGGAGTGGCTGGACATCGCGTACAGCGACCGCTCCCTGGCCACCCAACTGGACTGTCACCTCACCGCGGACGAGACGGCCGATCTGGTCAGCGGCATCCCCACGTCTTCTTCGACGACGCCCATGACTGTGGTGGGCATGCTCGAAGACCTGGAGGTGTCGGACGGACAGAGGGTCTTGGAGATCGGTACCGGTACCGGCTACTCCACTGCCCTGCTCTGCCATCGCCTCGGCGAGGACAACGTCACCACGGTCGAGGTTGACCCGCAGGTCGCCGCCCGCGCCGATGCCGCCCTGGAGGGGGCCGGCTTCTCGACCTGGACTGTGACCGGCGATGGGCTCGTGGGCCACCCGCCCCGTGCGCCGTACGACAGGGTCATCGCCACCTGCGCCGTACGCCGCATCCCATACGCCTGGATCCGTCAGACCAAACCTGGGGGGATTATCCTCGCCACGGTCGGCTCCTGGTCCTATGGAACGGGTCTCGCCAAAGTCGTCGTCAACGAAGAGGGCGCAGCGCAGGGCCGTATCATCGGTTGCTCCGCTTTCATGCATGCCCGTTCGCAGTCCACGGCGCTGCCGGCGGACCTCTCGGCTCGCACTGCCTACGCAGACACCAAACGCTTGGCCAAGCTGCCACCCACCGTGCTGGACGAATGGACGCCAGCGTTCCTCGCTCAGTTGGCGGCTCCCGGCACCCAGCTCGTGAGCGCGAGGGCCGTCAACAGCAGTCAGCAGCTTTACCTCATCGACTCCAACCGTGAGTCCTTCGCGACCTTGGCCGAGGACGACACCGGAGGCTGGGTGGTGCGCCAGGGCGGGCCTGTTGCTCTGTGGGATGTCATTGAGCAGGCACTCATTGCATGGCTGGATGCTGGTGAACCGGAGTTGAGTGAGGTTTCGCTGCGCATCAGCAAGGCCTGTCACACGTACACGATGGGCAAGGGGCGCACCTTGCGATGGGATCACTACGTGCAATGACGAAAGAAGCCAGGGCCCACGAGGCCTGCTATGTGAGACCTCGTGGGCCGGGGGTTATCCAGCCGTGGTCATCTTCAGGGTGTGGTGATCGCGATGGTAGGCGAGGTGCTCTGCGGATATGCGGTGGTCACTCACTGTGCGGAGTGGGGAGCGCTCCCCAGTAGCCCGGTCGATCACCGTCAGATCCGACTCCACCGTCAACATGCCGAAGTCGAACGCCACATGATGGTTCGGGCAGAGACAGAGAATGTTGCTCGGATCGTCTGGCCCGTTGTGCGGGCTGCCGAGCGGGCGAATATGGGCGGCCTCGGCATAGGCTCCGGTAGGCGTTGCAATGCGTATACCGCAGACCTGACAAGTGTGTTGATGTATGCCCTTAACCCAGTTGGCGATCGCAGTGCTGCGAATGACCCGCTGCACCTCAGACGCGCGGCGGCCCGGGCGTGGGTTCCCAGAGGGAGGAGGTGCGGCCGCGGAGTCGCCCTCACCGCCGCTTCTCAGCGTAACCGGCGAGGATATTTCCGCAATACTGTCAATTGCCCGTAGTCTGAAGCGATACACGAGGAAGTTGGACACGCCCTTATCGGACCAGTGCTCCTCAACTCGATAAAGACCGTCATACCGGAGGCCCGTGGGCGGAGCAAACCTTGAGTGGCGTCCTGCCCCGCGAATCACGCGGATTGGCCGCCCGGAAGCGATACTGTTGATCAGCGCGGCGTTTCCGCGGGTTAGTTCTTGGTCGTGCGTGTGGCGCCCCTCGGTTTGGCCTCCCTGGCCTGTGTAGATGATCTCGTCGCCGTAATCTTCGTCGTCTGGGTAGCCGCCAGAGACGACGACTGACTTTGCCTCTTCGTCCTGCTTTCCCCAGATTCCGGCCTGTCTCGGTCTGTGTACGTTCGCAGCCGCGAGAGCCTGTCGGTCAGGGAATGTTGCACCAACCGGTACGCAGGGCGGGTGCCCGAAGCCATCGAACCTCTCCGACTGGAGGCCTACGTCCAGAAGTATGTCTTCCCATTCTTCGTGCGGGAAATACTCCTTGAGGAGGTGGTAAGCGGCCTGCGTGCGGAATGTGTCGTCGTTCGCCAAGAGGTCGTAGAGCGTAGCTTCCAGCCCGCCCGCCGGATTCTTTTCTTCCAGCCATTTGATGAGCGAGGACCCGCGGGCTTGAGGGACCTCCGTCTCGTGTACTCCGTCTAGCCGCCAAACCGGCGAGCGGTGTAGGGCGGTAAACGGGTACTGAGGGTCCGGGGTCGAGTTAGGGCGTCCGTGACGCTCTAGCAGCTTTCGTAGCGTGCGCTGGGAATCTCGCCATGGAGTCAGGCGGCTTTTGCGCTGATAGGCCCTTCCCATAGCCCACAGGAGGACCAGGGGTTGATGCCGTGCTGGCTCCCCTTTTGACCTGTCTACACGCAATGATTGCAGAGCGTTCAGGTAACCGGTCGCGGTCGAAGTCAAACCGTCTGGCATGATGCAATACCCCCCTTGTTCAGGCTTAGCGTCAGCGCGAATGCAGCTCGCTAAGCGACGCCATGACACTCCCCATAAGCCCGCCCCACCCCACACCAACACCCATCCCCCCGCTCCGGCGGCCAAGCCACCGCTCGTCCCCTTGCTGCCAGGACCGTCGCGTACTGCGGCAGCAGGGTCGGGTCGGACGGGGACGTGCCCTCCGATGCCGCGAAGGCCTCGTAGGACGGGACCGTGCCGTGGACGATGCCGAGGTTGGAGGTGCCGGAGGCGGACAGCTCGCGGAGGGCGGACTCTATGGCGGCCAGGTGGGCCTCGTAGGAGGGGTACTCCGAGGCGAGTGACGGATAGTCGGCGAGGAGTTCCGTGAGTTCGGGCTGCGGCCAGTGGAGGATCGCCACCGGGAAGGGGCGGGACAGGGCCGCGCGGAACGTGCCCAGCTCCGCCTGGAGGCGGGAGATCTCCGCGCGGAGCTCCGCCGGGTTCTCCGAGCCCAGGGACCAGACGCGCTTCGGGTCGTGGAGTTCGTCCAGGGGGACCGGGGAGGTGTGGAGGGTGTCCGCGAGGGTGTCCCAGGCGTCGTGCGGGACGCCCAGCATGCGGCGGACGCGGTGGCGGCCGAAGAGCAGCGGGTGGGCGGCGTGCGGGGGCTCCTCCCCGTCCGTGAGGAGGCCTCGCGCGCCCTCCGTGTACGTCTCCTGCGCCGCCTCCAGCTCGTCGTGCGACTCCAGGGCCTCCGCGACGATCACCCAGGGGGCGGGATCGCGCGGGGCGGCCGTCCTGATGCCCTCGATGATCGCGCGGGCCTCCGCCTCATGGCCGTACTCCCACAGGTTCGCGGCCTTGAGGGCGCGGACGAGGTGGGGGTGTTCCAGGTCGGCCGGGCGGGAGAGCAGGCGGTCGTAGAGCGCTGTCGCCGCGGGGCGGTCGCCGGCCAGTTCCCGGTGGGCCGCGGCGCGCAGCAGCAGGGCCTCGGCGTCCTCGGGATACAGTCCGGCGGTTCGCTCCAGGCGGGCCGCTTCGGCGTGGTGGTCGACGTTTTCGGCGGGCGTGTCGGGGCGCATGATGGACACCGTACTGCCCTCCACTGACAAGGGTCAGGTATCTCGCGATCAGTGGCGGCCCGGTACGACGCCACTCCGTCCCCCGCAGCTCCGGAGCGCCGGCCTCCGTATGCCGTCACGGCCGGCGGTCTCCTCGTCGTGTCACCGCGCTGAGGTATAACCGTTCCTACGTACATCTGCGCGAGGTGAGGCGGAAGGGGGGCACGTCGGTGGTCCAGGCCCTGGGCAAGCTGCGTCCCGCCGCCCTGCTGCTCCTCCTCGTCCTCCAGCTCGTCCTGCTCGACGCCGGCAGCCTCTCCGCGACCGTCGCGCTCGCCGCGACCGCCGCCGCCGGGTCCGCGCTGGCCGTCTGTTCGCTGATCGCCGCGCGCTGCGCGCCCGCCGTGCCGCCGACGCGGGTCCGGACCGCGATCCGGGACCGTGACCGCCGTACGGCCTTCCTGCCGCAACGAGATCCCGACGCGCGGGGGCGTACGCGACCCCGAGCGCCCGGGCGTGCCCTCCCGGCGACCTGCGCGCAGGGCATCCAGCAGGGCGGATAGCAGGACGTCCGGCAGGACATCCAGCAGCATCCACCTCGGGTGATCCCGCTCCGCGCGGGTCGTCATGCCGCCATGTCCCACGGCACGACAAGACCCCGGAGGGCTCACTCACTCATGTCCGTTTTCGCCCACCTCGTCGAGCGGCTGGCCGAGCTGCTCGAACCGCTCTTCCACGGCTCCGCGGCCGCCGCCGCGATCGTCCTGTTCACCGCGCTCGTGCGGTTGCTGGTGCATCCGCTGTCCCGGGCCGCCGCGCGCGGGCAGAAGGCGCGCACCCGGCTGCAGCCGCGGATCGCCGAGCTGCGCGAGAAGTACCGCAGGGACCCGGAGCGGCTGCAGCGGGCCGTGCTGGAGCTGCACCGCGAGGAGCAGGTGTCGCCGCTGGCCGGCTGCCTGCCCGGGCTGCTGCAGCTGCCCGCCTTCTTCCTCCTCTACCACCTCTTCTCCAGCCCGGCGATCGGCGGCGAGGCCAACGAGCTGCTCGGGCACCGGCTGCTCGGCGCCCCGCTCGGCGACCACTGGGCGGACGCGCTGAGCGCGGGCGGCCCCTTCGGGGAGGCGGGGCTCGTGTACACCGGGCTGTTCGTCCTCGTCGCGGCCGTCGCCGCGTTCACCTACCGGCGTACGAAGACCATGATGGCCGCCCAACCGGTGGTGCCCGTGGCGGACGGCGGGCAGCAGCCGCCGGGAATCGGCGCCGTCACCAAGGTCATGCCGTTCATGTCCTTCTTCACGCTGATCACGGTGGCCGTCGTGCCACTGGCCGCCGCCCTGTACGTCGTCACCAGCACGACGTGGAGCGCCCTCGAGCGGGCCGTGCTCTACCGCTGACCCCGCACCGCCGCCCTCGCGGGTCCAGTACGTGAACGGGGTATTGCGGACTGGACCCCCGCCTTGGAGGATCGGCCAAGTCCTCCGATGGCCGCGCGCCGCCGCACCCGGCCGCCGTCTCGGCGGACCGCCGCGATCGAGGGAGATTGTGATCATGAAGCTGCTGCGAGTCGGTACGGCCGGGGCCGAGCGGCCCGCGCTGCTCGACGCCGACGGCAACCTGCGGGACCTGTCGGGTGTCGTGCCGGACGTCGACGGAGCGCTGCTCGCGGACGACGCGGCGATGGCCCGCGTACGGGCCGCCGCCGGCAGCGGGGAGCTGCCGCTGCTGGACGCGGCCGGGGTGCGGATCGGTCCGCCGGTGGGCGGCATCGGCAAGGTCGTGTGCATCGGGCTGAACTACCACGACCACGCGCGCGAGACCGGGGCCGAGCCGCCGGCCGAGCCGGTCGTCTTCCTGAAGGCCGCGGACACCGTGGTCGGGCCGTACGACACCGTGCTGGTGCCGCGCGGCTCGGTGCGGACCGACTGGGAGGTCGAGCTGGCCGTCGTCATCGGGCGTACGGCCCGCTATCTGGAGTCCGCCGAGGACGGGCTCGCGCATGTCGCGGGGTACGCGGTGGCGCACGACGTGTCCGAGCGGGAGTACCAGATGGACCGCGGCGGCACCTGGGACAAGGGCAAGAACTGCGAGACGTTCAACCCGCTCGGGCCGTGGCTCGTGACGGCGGACGAGGTGCCGGACCCGCAGAAGCTCGGGCTGAGGCTGTGGGTCAACGGGGAGCTGAAGCAGGACGGCAGCACGGCGGAGCAGATCTTCTCCGTGGGGGAGGTCGTGCGGTACCTGTCGCACTTCATGACGCTCTACCCGGGCGATGTGATCAACACCGGGACGCCGGCGGGGGTGGCGTTCGGGCAGCCCGAGCCCAAGCCCTATCTCCGGCCCGGGGACGTGGTCGAGCTGGAGGTGGAAGGGCTCGGGCGGCAGCGGCAGGTGCTGCGCGGCGCGTAAGGGGCGCTTGGGGGCGTGGGGGGTCGCGGGGCGTAGGAGGCGCTTGGGTGGCGTGGGGGGTCGCGGTGCGTCGGCGGCTGCGGGTTAGCCGTGGTTGGCCGCGCAGTTCCCCGCGCCCCCCTGAACAGGTTCCGTTTCAGCCCAGCAGTGAGGCCAGGCGCCGCCAGCCCTCCCTCGGCAGGGACTCCCTGGGGCCGCCGTCCACGAGCTGGAGCGCCACGTGGTCCGCGCCCGCGGCGGTGAAGGAGTCGATGCGGGCGCGGATGCGCTCCTCGTCGCCCCAGGCGTACACCGCGTCGATCAGCCGGTCGCTGCCGCCGTTCGCCAGGTCGTCCTCCGTGAAGCCGGTGCGGAGGAAGTTGTTGGTGTAGTTGGGCAGGGCGAGGTACATGGCGAGGGCCTCGCGGGCCAGGGCGCGCGCCCGGTCCGGGTCGCTCTCCAGGATCACCTTCAGCTCCGGTGCGAGCAGCGGGCCGTCGCCCAGGATCTCGCGGGCCTGCGCGGTGTGCTCCGCCGTCACCAGATAGGGGATCGCCCCGGTGGCCCGGTCGCGGGACAGTTCCAGGGTCTTCGGGCCGAGGGCCGCGAGGGTGCGGCGCTCCGCCGGGACGCCCGCCTCGTCCAGCGCGTCGAGGTAGCGGACCAGGGCGGAGTACGGCCGCCGGTACTGCGCCGCCAGCCGGGCATGGCTCACGCCGAGGCCCAGGACGAAGCGGCCGGGATGGGCGGAGTGCAGCTCGGCGAAGGAGGCCGCGCTGTCGGCGGGCTCGTGCTGCCAGATGCTCTGGATGCTGGTGCCGACGGTGAGCGCCGAGGTGGCCTTCAGCAGCGGGGCGGCGTGCTCGGCCGCGCTGTTGCCGCCGAGCCAGACCGCGCCGAAGCCCAGCTCCTCCAACTCGGCTGCCGCCTCGGCCCGTTCACCGGCGCGGGCCGGGTCCTCGCCGCGCAGGCCGACGCTCCAGATGCCGTACCGGCCGATCTGCTCCTTCAAGGGCGGCGTGCTCATACGTGTGATCCCTCCGGCGTGCTGCGGCAGTTACTGCCGTGCCAACCGGAGGGACCGGTCACGTATTTCCCGTCGGGGGAAGCGGTGACGGGAACCGATGGCCGTTCAGGAGAGCTTCAGGAACTCCTCCAGCGCCTCCACGACGAACCGGTGGTCCTGGAGCTGCGGCAGTCCGGAGACCGTGACCGCGCCGACCACGCCCACGCCCTCCACGGTGACCGGGAAGGAGCCGCCGTGCGCGGCGTACTCGTCCGGGTCGAGGCGGGAGGACTCCTCGAACGTCGTGCCCTTGGCGCGGAACCGGGCGCCGACCAGGTACGACGCCGAGCCGTAGCGCTCCACCACCCGGCGCTTGCGGGCGATCCACGCGTCGTTGTCGGGCGTGGAGCCGGGCAGCGCCGCGTGGAAGAGCTGCTGGCCGGCGCGGTGGATGTCGATGGCGACCGGGGCCTGGCGTTCCCGGGCCAGCCGGACCAGGAGGGAGCCCAGCTCCCAGGCGTCGTCGTGCGTGAACCGGCGGAAGACCAGGCGGCGTTCCTGGGCCTCCAGTTCCTCGACGCTCGGCGTCAGCTCGGGGGCGATCTTGGGGGTCATGGCGTGCGGGGTGTGCGGGGTGTGCTTCTGCGGGTGCGTCACAGGGTCACCGTCACTCCGTCTCGGGCCGAACGGCGGGCCGCTTCCAGTACGTCGAGGGCGGCGGCCGCCTCCAGCGCGGTCACCGGGTTGGGGCCATCCTGCGACACCGCGCGGGCCACCGCCGCGTAATAGGCGGGATAGTCGCCGGGCAGCGTGGGCACCGGCCGGCCGCCGCCGGTCGCCGGGGATTCTCCCGCGCCGACGCGGCCCCACAGGGACTCGGGCTCCGCGCCCCAGCCGTCCCCGTCCGCGCCGCCGGGGCGCAGCCCTTCGCGCAGGGCCGCCTCCTGCGGGTCCAGGCCGTACTTGACGTACCCCGCCCGCGACCCCAGCACCCGGAAGCGCGGGCCGAGCTGGGCGGCCGTGGCCGAGACGTACAGGTGGGAGCGGACGCCGTTGGCGTGCGTCAGCGCGAGGAACGTGTCGTCGTCGGTTTCCGCGCCGGCGCGGCGGATCACCGACTCCGCGTAGACCTGGGTGACGGGGCCGAAGAGGACCAGGGCCTGGTCGACGACATGGCTGCCGAGGTCGTACAGCAGACCGCCGATCTCCGCCGGGTCGCCGGACTCCCGCCAGCCGCCCTTCGGCTGCGGGCGCCA
Source organism: Streptomyces sp. JB150 (assembly GCF_011193355.1). Lineage (GTDB taxonomy): Bacteria > Actinomycetota > Actinomycetes > Streptomycetales > Streptomycetaceae > Streptomyces. The sequence goes on along the minus strand of NZ_CP049780.1, from coordinate 2,868,392 downwards.
CCGCTCGAAGCGGGACTCGAACCGCCATACGTCGCCCAGCTCGCCCTGGTCGAGCAGCGCGCGCAGGGTGAGGAAGTCGTTGTCCCAGCGGCGGTTCTGGAAGACCGACAGCAGCAGGCCGCGCTCCTCGGCCAGGGCCGCCAGCTCGCGCGCCTCGGCGGCGGTGCCCGCGACCGGCTTGTCGACGACGACCGGCAGACCGGCCTTCAGGGCGGTGCCGGCGAGCGGGACGTGCGTCTTGTTCGGGGACGCGATGACGATCAGGTCGAGGTCGCCGGCGCGGTCGAACAGCTCGTCCGGGGTGGCGGCGATCCGGACGCCCGGGTGTGCGGCGCGGGCCTGGTCCTGCCGCTCCGGGTTCGAGGTGACCACCGTGTCGAGGGCCAGGCCGTCGGTGGCGGCGATCAGCGGGGCGTGGAAGACGGATCCCGCGAGGCCGTAGCCGATGAGGCCGACGCGGAGGGGGGTGCCTGAGGTGCCAGTCGTCATGCGTCCACTTTCGCAACGCTGTTGCCAAAGTGCAAGCGGCGGGGAGAATAGGTCGCGTGAACCGGACGAACGCAGCCGAGAGCGCGGGCGCGAATCTGCTGGCGCTGCGCAGCCACAACACCGCGCTGGTGCTGGACCTGCTGCGCACGGCCGGCGAGGAGGGCATCAGCCGGCTGGAGCTGGCCGAGCGCACCGGACTCACCCCGCAGGCGGTCAGCAAGATCACCGCACGGCTGCGGGGCGAGGGGCTGGCCGCCGAGGCGGGGCGCCGCGCCTCCACCGGCGGCAAGCCCCGCACCGTCCTGCGGCTGGTCCCGGACGCCGGACACGCGGTGGGGGTCCATCTCGACCGGGACGAGCTGCGAGCCGTGCTCGTGGACCTCACCGGCGCGGTGGTGGCGCAGCGGCGGGCTCCGCTGGACCTGGGGGCGGGCGCGGAGGCCGTCCTGGAGGGCGTACGGCGGGAGGTCGCCGGCCTGGTCGGCAGCGGTGCGGTCCCTCGCCCCGCGGAGGGCGTGCTCGGTGTGGGCGTCGCCCTGCCCGGTCCGCTCGACCACGGGCGCGGCGTGCTGCACCGGGTCACCGGGTTCCCCGAGTGGGACGGCTTCCCGCTGCGGGACGCGCTGGCGCGGCGGCTCGGGATGCCGGTGGTCGTCGACAAGGACACCAACGCGGCGGCGCTCGGGCTCGCGGTGGGGGAGGAGGTCGGCCGCGACGTGGGGTCGTTCGCCTACCTCCACCTCGGTACGGGGCTGGGCGCCGGGCTGGTGATCGGCGGCGCCGTGCACCGCGGGGCGCGGACCGGCGCCGGGGAGTTCGGGCACCAGGTCGTCCAGCTCGACGGGCCGCCCTGCACCTGCGGCGGGCGCGGCTGCATCGAGGCCCTGTGCCTGGCCGCCGTCGCGGACGGCGACCTCGACGCCGCCGCGCGCGTACTCGGCGCGGGCGCGGCCAACCTCGTCGGGCTGCTCGACATCGACCTCGTCCTGCTCGGCGGCCGTACGGTGGCCGGCGCGCCGGAGGCGTTCGTACGCGGTGTCACCCGCGTCCTCGCCGACCGCGCCCGGCGTGAGGGCGCGGCCACGGTGCCCGTACGGGTCGCCCCCGGTGGTGAGCGGGGGGTCGCCGAGGGGGCGGCGCAGTTGCTGCTGGCGCCGCTGTTCGGGCGGGCGGAGTCGTGAGGCGGTGGGTGAGCGGGGTGGGGGGGGGGGGGGGGGGGGGGGGGGGGGGGGGGGGGGGGGGGGGGGGGGGGGGGGGGGGGGGGGGGGGGGGGCGGGCGGGCGCGGCGCGCCGGAGCGGGGGGGCCGCGCGGGTCCGGGGACCCGGCGGCGCGGCGGTTGCCTGCCGAAGTCGTCAGCCACTTCCGTCACCTGCCGGGGGTCGTAGGGGGCGTCGTCGGGGCGGACGGGGCGGGGTGGGGGGCCGTGGGGGCGGCGGAGAGGGTGGTCGCCGGGGCACCGGCCGGGGGCGCGGACGAGGTGGCGGGCGGCGCGGCGGAGGTGGCGGGCGTGGGGACGACCGCGGGGGCGTCCCGCATGGCCTCGGGGGCGAGGACGAGCGGGACGCGCGCGGTGCCCTGCGCGGCCGCGGCGGGAGCGGGGGACGGCATGCCCCTGATCGTGCCGTCGGGGTTCAGGAAGGCGGGGTCGCCGCCCGGGACCATGCCGAGTTCGCGGGCGCGGCGCTGGAGGGCGTCGGGCGCGGAGTAGGCGTCGATGTCGCGCTGGAGGGCCTGCTCCTCGTCGGTGAGGTTCTTGGTCTCGCGCTGCAGGTCGGCCAGTTCGAAGGAGCCCTCGCTGAGCGCGGAGTTCAGCACCAGCAGGCCGATGAGGCCGCCGCCGAGGAGCAGCACGACGAGCAGGACGAAGGGGGTGCGGGCGGCCTGGCCCGGGGCGGTGGGGAAGAGCCGCGCGAGCCGTGCCGCCCTGCCCTTCAGTTGGGGTTTGCCGCTCACACGCCCTCCCGGCGGGCGCGCGCCCTCCCGGCGGGTCCGGCCGGCCGGCCCGCGCCCGCGCGCGTCCGGCCCTGCGCCTGGCTCACTCGACGTCCTCCCTGATGCGCTCGGCGCCGCGCAGCCGGGCCGGTGCGGCCCGGCGGTTCTCGGCGACCTCTTCCTCGGTGGGGAGTTCGGCACCGCGCGTGAGCAGCTTGAGCCGCGGCTGGTAGCGCTCGGGGACGACGGGCAGACCGGGCGGCGCGGTGGACGCGGCACCGGCCGCGAACACCTGCTTGACCAGCCGGTCCTCCAGGGAGTGGTACGACAGCACGGCGATCCGCCCGCCGACGGCGAGCGCCCTGACGGCGGCCGGGATCGCCCGCTCCAGCACCGACAGCTCGCCGTTGACCTCGATCCGCAGGGCCTGGAAGGTGCGCTTGGCGGGGTTGCCGCCGGTGCGCTTGGCGGCCTGCGGCAGCGCGTCGCGGATCAGTTCGACGAGACGGGCGCTGTTGGTGAACGGCTCCTTCTCGCGCTCGCGGACGATGGCCGCGACGATCCGCTTGGCCTGCTTCTCCTCGCCGTAGGCGCGCAGGATCCGCACCAGCTCGCCCGGCGGGTAGGTGTTGAGGACCTCGGCGGCGCTGACGCCGGTCGTCTGGTCCATGCGCATGTCGAGCGGGGCGTCCTGGGCGTAGGCGAAGCCGCGGTCGGCCTCGTCGAGCTGCATGGAGGAGACGCCGAGGTCGAACAGGACGCCCTGGACGCGCGGGACGCCGAGCCGGCCGAGCACCTCGGGCAGCTCGTCGTAGACGGCGTGCACCAGGGTGGCGCGCTCGCCGTAGGGGGCGAGCCGCTCGCCGGACAGGCGCAGCGCCTCCTTGTCGCGGTCGAGGGCGACGAGCCGGGCCTCGGGGAAGCGGGCGAGCAGTGCCTCGCTGTGGCCGCCGAGTCCGAGGGTGCAGTCGACGACCACCGCTCCGGGGGCCTGGAGGGCGGGGGCCAACAGGTCCAGGCACCGCTGGAGCATCACCGGGACGTGTCGACTCTGGCTCAAGGGGCCCTCTCAGGTCCGGCGGGCGGCACGCACCGCCGGGTCCCCGCCCGCTCGTGAAGGGGAGGCGGGCCGGCGCCTGGGGCGTCGGCCGGCCGGAGCGGGTGGAGGCCGAGCCGTACGTACGCGCCACGCGCGTGGGGTTCTCCGGTGCGTCGCCGGGGACTCCGGGAATGCTGTCCAGCTGGGAGGGCGCCTCTCGCCTCCCGCTTCGCGTCACTTTAGTCCACCCTGTGGCCCGGTCAATCAACCGGCCTGCGCGTCGCCACGGGCGGCGCGGGCGACACCGGCGGAGCCGGCGGACCACCCGGACGGAGGCCGCGCGCCACGCTTGTGGGGTACGTCACAGAACGGCCCGATGACGCTCTTTTGCCCCCTCTCACAGCAGGACCCGGCCGCGGATGACCAGTAACGTCATACTCATGACGACTTCTGCATCGGTTCCCACCGCCGCCCAGGACACCGCCGCTCCCGCAGGTTCCGTCACGAACCGGATCGTCGAGGCCAACGAGCGGTATGCCGCCGACTTCACCCACTCCGACCTGGACGCCCGCCCGGTCCAGCGGGTCGCCGTGGTGGCCTGCATGGACGCCCGGCTCGACGTGCTCTCGGCGCTCGGTCTCCAGCTCGGCGACTGCCACACCATCCGCAACGCCGGCGGCGTCGTCACCGACGACGTGATCCGTTCGCTGACCATCAGCCAGCGCAAGCTCGGCACGCGCAGCGTCGTCCTCGTGCACCACACCGGCTGCGGCATGGAGACCCTGACCGAGGACTTCCGCACCGAGCTGGAGCAGGAGGTCGGCCAGCGTCCCTCCTGGGCGGTGGAGTCCTTCCGGGACGTCGACCAGGACGTACGGCAGTCGATGCGGCGGGTGCGCACCTCGCCGTTCCTGCCGCACACCGACGACGTGCGCGGCTTCGTCTACGACGTGAAGACGGGTCTGCTGCGCGAGATCGACCACGCCTGATCCCCCTCCGGCCCGCCCGTGACCGCGGGGCGGGGCTGTCGTTTCGCTGTCGATCCGCGCCCGCGGCGCCGCCATATCGCAGGAAAGCCGACATATCACGGACAGTTGTCCACAGTCGAGTGACACGAACCGGTAACGGCAACAAGAATGCGGTGGTGGCGTCGCGCGGAACTATCTCCGGGCGCCGTCCGTGTTTCGGGGTGGGCCGATCGCGCGAACCAGAGCGTCGGTCATGGAGAACGGGGCCTAGGAGGGCCGGGTGACGACCTATGACGACCGGGCGAGCCATGGGGGTACCCCCACCGGAGTGAATCCGGGGGTGGGGGACGACCTGACCGCCGTCGTGGAGCGCGTGCGCGCGTCGGTGGAGGGCGTGATCGAGGGCAAGCCCGAGGTCGTACGGCTCGCGCTGACCGTGCTCCTCGCCGAGGGGCACCTGCTCATCGAGGACGTGCCCGGCGTCGGCAAGACGATGCTCGCCAAGACGCTCGCGCGGTCCATCGACTGCTCGGTGCGGCGCATCCAGTTCACGCCCGACCTGCTGCCGTCGGACATCACCGGCGTGTCCATCTGGGACCAGCAGCGCCGGGACTTCGAGTTCAAGCCGGGCGCGATCTTCGCGCAGATAGTGATCGGCGACGAGATCAACCGCGCCTCGCCGAAGACCCAGTCGGCGCTGCTGGAGTCGATGGAGGAGCGCCAGGTCACCATCGACGGGCAGAGCTACGAGCTGCCCAGCCCGTTCATGGTGGTGGCCACCCAGAACCCGGTCGAGATGGAGGGCACCTACCCCCTGCCGGAGGCCCAGCGCGACCGCTTCATGGCGCGGGTCTCCATCGGCTATCCGAGCCCGGAGGCCGAGCTCCAGATGCTGGACGTGCACGGCGGGGTCAGCCCGCTGGACGACCTCCAGCCGGTGGCCCACGCGCACGAGATCGTGAAGCTGATCGACGCCGTGCGCGGCGTCCACGTCGCCGAGACCGTCCGGCGGTACGCGGTGGACCTGGTGGCCGCCACCCGCGTCCACCCCGACCTCAGACTCGGCGCCTCGCCGCGCGCCACCCTGCACCTGCTGCGCGCCGCCAAGGCGTCCGCCGCCCTCAGCGGCCGGGAGTACGCGCTGCCGGACGACGTACAGGCGCTCGCCGTGCCCGTGCTCGCCCACCGGCTGCTGCCCACCGCCCAGGCCCAGCTCAACCGGCGCACCTCGGAGCAGGTGGTGCAGGACATCCTCCAGCGCACCCCGGTGCCCGCCACCCCCCAGCAGAGCGCCTACGGCCTGGGCCACGGCGCCACGGCCTACGGCCAGCAGCCGCCCCGGAGGCTGTGATGAGCTCGGGGGCGGTGCGGCCGGCCCGGCCCGGACAGCCGGAGGGCGAAGGGGGCGGGCTGCGCACGGCCCTCGCCGGTCTGACCACCCGCGGGCGCTCCTTCCTCGCCGCCGGAGTGGCGGCGGCGATCTGCTCCTACGTCCTCGGCCAGAGCGACCTGCTGCGCGTCGGGCTGCTGCTCGCGGTGCTGCCGCTGGTGTGCGCGACGGTGCTGTACCGCACCCGCTACCGGGTCGCGGGCAGCCGCCGCCTCTCCCCCGCGCGCGTGCCCGCCGGCAGCGAGGCCCGGGTCCAGCTGCGCGTCGACAACGTCTCGCGGCTGCCCACCGGTCTGCTGATGCTCCAGGACCGGGTGCCGTACGTGCTCGGTCCGCGCCCCCGGTTCGTGCTGGACCGGGTGGAGCCGGGCGGGCGCCGCGAGGTGTCCTACCGGGTCCGCTCCGACCTGCGCGGCCGCTATCCGCTGGGCCCGCTCCAGCTGCGCCTGACCGACCCGTTCGGCATGTGCGAGCTGACCCGCGCCTTCTCGGCGTACGACACCCTGACCGTCATCCCGCGCGTGGAGGCGCTGGCGCCGGTGCGGCTGACCGGCGAGGCCAAGGGGTACGGCGACGGCCGGCTGCGCTCGCTGGCCCTGGCCGGCGAGGACGACGTGATCCCGCGCGGGTACCGCTACGGCGACGACCTGCGCCGCGTGCACTGGCGCTCCACCGCCCGCTACGGCGAGCTGATGGTGCGCCGCGAGGAGCAGCCGCAGCGCGCCCGCTGCACGGTGCTGCTGGACACGCGCGGCGCCGCCTTCCGGGGCGCGGGCCCCGACTCGGCGTTCGAGTGGGCCGTGTCGGGCGCCGCCTCCGTCCTGGTGCACATGCTGGAGCGGGGCTTCTCGGTGCGGCTGCTGACGGACACCGGCAGCTCGGTGCCCGGTGAGGGCGCCGACGGGTTCGCGGGCGCCGACCAGGAGTCGGCGGACGCGGCGGGGCTGATGATGGACACCCTCGCGGTGATCGGCCACTCGGACGGCTCGGGCCTGTCGCGCGCCTACGACGTGCTGCGCGGCGGCAACGAGGGACTGCTGGTGGCGTTCTTCGGCGACCTCGACGAGGAGCAGGCCGCCACGGCCGCGCGGATGCGCCAGCGCAGCGGGGCCGCCGTCGCGTTCCTGCTGGACAGCGAGGTGTGGGTGCGCGAGCCGCACCCGGCGCCGGCCGGGCCGGTGAGCCGTGGTGAGGAGGGGCTGCGGATGCTGCGCGAGGCCGGCTGGACCGCGGTGAGCGTCCCGCGCGGGGCGACGCTGGACGACATGTGGCGGCAGGCGGACCGCGAGCGCGGCGGCGTGGTCGCGGCGAGCGGCCTGGGGCACGGCGGCGCGAACGGGCTCGGCACGGCCGGGACGGGCGGGAGCGGTGCGGGCGCGATGGGCGCCGACGGGTTCGGTGCGAGCGGCGCGGGCGCCGGTGGTTTCGGTGCGGGCGCGATGGGCGCGAGCGGCGGGGAGGCGCGGTGATGAGCGGGCGGGCCCGGATGGCCATCTGCGCGGCGGCGGCCACGCTGATGGCCGCGTGCGCACTGCTGCCGCTGGTCGACCCGGCCACCTGGTCCCTCCAGGCGGCCGTGCTGCTGGTGATCCAGACGTCCGTGGGCGCGGCCGCCCGCCGGGTGCCGCTGGCCCGGCCGCTGACCGTGGCGGCACAGCTGGTGGTCACCCTGCTGCTGCTCACCCTGGTCTTCGCGCGCGAGCAGGCCCTGGCCGGGCTGGTCCCGGGCCCGGAGGCCTTCGCCCGCTTCGCCGGCCTGTTCCAGCAGGGCACGGACGACGTGTCCCGGTACGCGACCCCGGCGCCGCTCACGGACGGCATCCGGCTGATGCTGATCGGCGGGGTGCTGCTGATCGGGCTCGCCGTGGATGCCCTGGCGGTGACCTTCCGCAGCGCCGCCCCGGCCGGGTTGCCGCTGCTCGCGCTGTACTCGGTGGCCGCGGGGCTGGCCGACGGCGCGGCCGACTGGCTGTGGTTCCTGATCGCCGCGGTCGGCTATCTGATGATGCTCCTCGCCGAGGGGCGGGAGCGGCTGTCGCAGTGGGGCCGGGTCTTCGCCGCGGCGCCGCGCACGTCGGGCGGCCCGCCCGCGGCGGCGGTGGCCCCGGTGCGCACCGGGCGGCGGATCGGCGCGGTGGCGCTCGGCGTGGCCCTGGTGGCGCCGCTGGCCCTGCCCGCGATGAGCGGCGGTCTGCTGGAGGGCGCCGGGACCGGGGTCGGCACCGGCCCCGGAGGCGGCGGCACGATCTCCGCGGTGAACCCGCTGGTGTCGCTGCGCGACAGCCTGAACGTGAACGAGGACCGCCAGGTCCTCTCCCTGCGCACCGAGACGAACAGCCTCTCCAGCCTCTACCTGCGGATCGTGTCCCTGGACGACTTCGACGGCACCACCTGGAAGCCGTCCCGGCGCGACATCGTGACGGTGCCGGACGAGTTCCCGACCCCGCAGGGTCTCGGCCCGGACGTGCGGCGCGCGGAGGTCCGCACCCGGATCGCGGCCGCGGACTGGTACGCACAGGACTGGCTGCCGATGCCGTACCCGCCGAGCGGTGTGGACGTCGACGGCAACTGGCGGTACGAGCCGGTGGGGATGACCCTCGTCGGCGACCACGGCCAGAACACGCGCGGCGCCCGGTACACGGTGACCAGCCTCGAGGTGCAGCCGACCGCGCGGCAGCTCGCCGACGCCCCGGCGCCGCCGCCGGCTCTGCGGCGCGAGTTCACCGAGGTGCCGGACTCGCTGCCGGCCGTGGTCTCCCGCACCGCCCGCGAGGTCACCGAGGGCGCCGCGAACCCGTACGAACAGGCGGTGAAGCTCCAGGAGTACTTCGCGCTGAACGGCGGCTTCGAGTACGACACCCGGGTCGACGTCGGCAGCGGCTCGCGGGCGATCGCCCGCTTCCTGCGGGACAAACAGGGCTTCTGCGTCCACTTCTCGTTCGCGATGGCGTCGATGGCCCGCACCCTGGGCATTCCGGCCCGGGTCGCGGTGGGCTTCGCGCCCGGCACCCCGCAGGCGGACGGCACGGTGTCGGTGGGGCTGCGCGACGCGCACGCCTGGCCGGAGCTGTACTTCGAGGGCGTGGGCTGGACCCGCTTCGAGCCGACCCCGAACCGGGGCTCCACCCCGCCGTACACCGTGCCGGAGATCCCGGGCAGCAGCGTGCCGGAGCTGCCGGAGACATCCCGGCCGACGGCCCAGGCGCCCTCGGCGGAGCCGTCGGCGAGCGACGGCTGCACGCCGCAGCAGAAGCGGCTCCAGGAGTGCGGCGCCGCGCTCCCGCTGGACCCGGGCGACCCGGGCGAGGAGAGCGGGCCCTGGTACCGGACGGCGCTGTGGGTGGGGCTCGGGGCGCTGGTCGTCGTCCTGCCCCTGCTGCCCATGCTGTGGCGGCTGCGGCGGCGGTCGGTGCGGCTGGCCTCGACGCCGCACCTCCGGTCCGGCGCGGCCGGGGTGCTCGGCCGGGGCCGGGCCGACCGGGGCGGCGAGGGCCACGCCGACGGCATCGAGATGCAGGCCCTGCCCGGTGAGGCGGAGCGGCGGGCGGCCGAGGTGGCCGCCGGGCACGTGCTGGCCCTGTGGCGGGAGCTGACGGACACCGCGTGGGACTACGGCATCGTCCCGGACGACGCGCTCACCCCGCGCACGGCGGCCGCGCGGATCGTACGGCTCGGCCGGCTGGAGGAGGGCGCCGCCGAGGCGGTGCACCGGATCGCCGGCGCGGTCGAGCAGGTGTTGTTCGCGCCACGGCCGCAGGCGGCGAGCGGGCTGCCCGCCGAGGTGCGGCGGGTGCGGGCGGCGCTGCGGGCCCGGGTCGGCTGGCGTACCCGGGTGCGGGCGGTCCTCGCACCGCGTTCCGCGCGCCGGGCGCTGTGGGACGCGGCGGACCGCTGGACGGCCGTCCGGGCCCGCTGGTCGACCCGCTGGGCGGCCCTGCTGCGCCGGCCGTCGGGGCAGCAGAGCGGCTGAGGGGCTCTGCCGCTGAGGGCGGCGGAGCGGCCGCCGGCCGTCGGGGCAGCAGAGCGGCTGAGGGGCTCTGCCGCTGAGGGCGGCGGAGCGGCTGAAGGGCTGGCTCTGCCGCTAGAGGGCGGCAGAGCCAGGGGCGGTCATGGGCGGACGGGCGTGCGTGCCCTGCGTAAAAGCAGGCAGCGTCCGCCGCGGCCGTGCTCTGGCGTGGGCATGAGCGGGTGGGGGGCGGGGTGGCTGCGGATGCGCATTCGACTGTGACGTGGGCCCGCCCTGGTCCTGGGCCTGGCCGTGGTCGGCGTCTCGTCCGACGTGGGCATGCGTGAGGGGGCTGCCACCCGGCGGGGTGGCAGCCCCCTCACAGACGTCTAGGCCGGCGTGGAGCGGAGGAGCGGCTCAGTGGCCTTGCTGCTCGTCACGGCGTCGCTGCCAGCGCTGTTCGATCCGGTCCATCATCGAGCGCCGCTGGCGTCCCTGGTGGCGGGCGTGCGGACCGCCGCCGGGCTGCTCACCCGGACGGGGGGCCTTGCGCCAGCCGGTCACGGCGAGCACCGCGCATCCCAGCATGACGAGGAAGCCCACCACACTGAGCCACACCTGCTTGGCGACCATTCCGGCCATGAGGAGCGCGATACCAACGAGGAAGCCCGCGACCGCCTGGTAGACCCGTCGCCGGGTGTACGTACGCAGCCCGCTTCCCTCAAGCGCTGTCGCGAACTTGGGATCTTCGGCGTACAGCGCTCGCTCCATCTGCTCGAGCATGCGCTGCTCGTGCTCTGAGAGCGGCACGGAGTCCTCCTCATCGTGCAGTCGCCGGGGCGACTCGGGGGGTCCCTTCAGGATAGGCAGGGAATCGCCCCCGTGAAACCCGCCCCTCTACGCCAATTGGCCAACCGGTTTCCGTCATGGTCGTCCCGGCTCGCTGAGGCTTGCATTCCCCAGTCGCCGACCCGTCATGCCGAGCGGTCTCCCTCGATCATACGGCGGGAACCGCTCGATCGGGGGGCCTGTGGCGTACTCCATCCGCAACCAATGCCCTGATCAGCGGCGGGTCACGGAAGGCGCCTGCGGTCCCCTCAGCCCCGTGTACCCACCTGGGTCTCACCGAGCACATGAAGCTGTGTGGCCACGGCGTGGAAGGCGGGCAGTTCGGCGGCCGCGGCCTCCAGCCGGAGCAGGGCGTCCATGGCGCCGGGCTCGGTGTCCACCAGCACACCGGGCACCAGGTCGGCGAAGACCCGGACGCCGTGCACCGCGGCGACGCGCAGGCCCGCGCCCTCGACCAGTCCGGTGAGCTGGTCGGCCGTGAAGCGGCGCGGCATGGGGTCACCGGCGCCCCAGCGGCCGTTCGGGTCGTCGAGGGCCTGCTTGGCCTCCGTGAAGTGGCCGGCGAGGGCCCGCGCGAGCACGGCGCCGCCGAGCCCGGCGGCGAGGACGCTGAGCACGCCCTCGGCGCGCAGGGCGGCCACGGCGTTGCGGACGCCTTCGGCCGGGTCGTCGACGTACTCCAGGACACCGTGGCAGAGCACCGCGTCGTAGCCGCCGCGCTCGACCACGTCGAACAGCCCGTGCGCGTCACCCTGCACCCCGCGCACCCGGTCGGCGACACCGGCCTCGGCGGCACGGCGCTCCAGCGCGAAGAGCGCGTTGGGGCTGGGGTCGACGACGGTGACGCGGTGGCCGAGGCGGGCGACGGGCACCGCGAACTTGCCGCTGCCGCCTCCGGTGTCGAGGACGTCCAGCGACTCCCGGCCCGTGGCCTTGACCCGGCGGTCCAGGGCGTCCTGGAGGACCTCCCAGACCACGGCGGTACGGAGTGAGGCGCGGGGTCGCATCGGGTCCGACACGGCAGTTGACTCCTCGGCACGGCACCGCCTGTCGCAGGGCGGGGCGAACGGGCTGCCCTCCGGGCTCCGGGGTGCCGGAGGGGAAGGCTTCAGGCGTCCTCCACCCTATTGCCTCCGGTGGCCTGCCTGGTCACCCGTACCGGGGGTGCGACGACGGCCACCGTCCCGGTGTCCCCGCGCCCCAGGTCCGGCCGTCCCCGCGCCTCGGCGGCCGTCAGCCCGCGTCCGGCATCCGGTGGCTTGTGCCCTGAGCATCCCCCTCCCCGTCCGCGCGTGGCTGCGGGAGGACCGGCTGGAGGACGAGCATGCGCTCCACCAGGCGGAGGAACATCGCCACGTCCCGTATCAGGTCGTCGGCGTCCCGGCTGCCGGCCGCGCCTTGGACGCCGGCCTCGGCGAGGGCACGGCGCCGGGCGCCGGAGGCGAACAGGGCGCTCCACTCGGTCAGCTCGGGCGCGATCTCGGGGAGCACTTCCCAGGCGCTCCGGATACGGGCCCGGCGTCGTGGGCTGGTCTCGGGCCGGCCGCGGGCGGCCAGCACCGCGGCGGCGGTGCGCAGGGCGGCGAGGTGGGCCGTCGCATAGCGCTCGTTCGGCGATTCGAGGTCGGCGGCCTCGTGGAGTCCGGCGCGGGCCTTGGCGAGCAGGTCGAGCGCGGCGGGCGGTGCCGAGGCGCGGCGCAGGACGGGGTGGACATCGCTCGCGGGGCCGGTCAGTGAGGGGGCAGGGCCGGTGGTGCGGCGCCGGCGCGCGGCGGCGGACGAGTGGGCCATGACGAACCTCCTGTCGTCTGGGTGACGGCACGCCCTCATACGGGGTGCCGTATGTGCCCATCGTGAGGTATGGCACTGACAATCCGATCTGACCTGGGGTTTTGCCTCGATCGAAGGTTCGGGCTAGTTTTTGCACTGACCAGTCAGTTCAAATGTTGGCTCACCTCTGGGAGACCTGCTGTGGGAGAGCGTGCGACGGGGGGACTCGCCGTCAGCGCCCGGGACTTCGGCGTCAGGGGGCCGCGGGGCTGGGCGTTCCGCGGCGTGCGCGTCGAGGCGGAACCCGGCTCACTGATCGCTATCGAGGGGCCGTCCGGCTCGGGCCGCACCTGTCTGCTGCTCGCGCTGACCGGGCGCATGAAGGCCGCCGAGGGGACGGCGGTGGTGGGCGGCGCCCGGCTGCCGCGGCAGATGGCGGCGGTGCGCCGGGTCAGCGCGCTCGCGCACGTGCCGGGCGTGACCGACCTGGAGCCCGCGCTGACCGTGGGCGAGCACCTGCGTGAGCGGGTGCTGCTCCAGCGCCGGTTCGGGGACTCCCTGCGCGGGCTGCTCAGGCCGCGCGGTGAGCGCCGCGACGAGGCCGCGCTGCGCGTCGACGCCGCGCTGAGGGCCGCGGGCCTGGACCCGGCGGCCCTGCCCAAGGGCACCCGCACCGCCGTACGCGATCTGGAGCGGGTGGAGGCGCTGCGGCTGTCCGTCGCCCTCGCGCTGATCTCCCGCCCCGGGCTGCTCGCCGTGGACGACACCGATCTGAAGCTGTCGGAGGCCGAACACGACGAGGTGTGGGCGCTGCTGCGCTCCCTCGCCGACGCCGGGACGACGGTCCTGGCGGTGTGCAGCGAGGCCCCCGAGGGCACGGTGGCCGTGTCCACGCGGACCGCGCGGCGGAGCACGGAGGACACCGAGGCGGCCGACGACGGCGAGGGGGACGACCGGGACGGGGACGCGCGCGCGGCGGGCGACGGCGACGGGGACGCACGCGCGGCCGGTGACCGGGACGGGGACGCGCGCGCGGCCGGTGACGGACGCACGGACGAAGCCGGCGACAGCGACATGGACCAGGCCGAGGCCGACGACGAGGTGAAGGAGACGGCCGATGAGGTCGCCGAAACTGGCCGGGCTTGAGCTGCGCCGCTTCACGCGCGGCAAGCTCCCGCGCGCGGGCCTGGTGGCGCTGTTGCTGCTGCCGCTGCTGTACGGGGCGCTGTACCTGTGGTCCTTCTGGGACCCGTACGGCCGGCTCGACCGGCTCCCCGTGGCGCTCGTGAACGACGACAAGGGGGCGACGGCCGGCGGGAAGAAGCTCCGCGCGGGCGACGACATCGTCGAAGGGCTGCGGGAGAGCGAGGTCTTCGACTGGCACGAGGTGAGCGCCGAGGAGGCCCGCGCGGGCGTGGAGGACGGCCGGTACTACCTGTCGCTGACCATGCCGCGGGACTTCAGCGCGCGGATCGCCTCCAGCTCCGGCGACTCCCCCGAGACGGGCGCGCTCCAGGTGCGCACCAACGACGCCAACAACTACATCGTCGGGCAGATCTCGCGGACGGTGTTCAGCGAGGTGCGCACGGCGGCGTCCACCAAGGCGTCGCGGTCGTTCCTGGACAAGATCTTCATCTCGTTCTCCGACATCCACGGCGAGACCGTGAAGGCCGCGAGCGGCGCCGACCAGCTCAAGGGCGGCATCGGCAAGGCGGAGAAGGGCTCCAAGGACCTCGCGGACGGCCTGAGGGACGCCAAGGACGGCAGCGGCGACCTGGCCTCCGGCCTGAAGAAGCTGCACAAGGGCGCGGGGGACCTGGAGGACGGGGCCAAGAGGGTCGCGGAGGGCACCCAGACGCTCGCCGACAAGGTCAACGGCTTCTCCGGCCGGATCGGCCCCTTCCTGACGGACAACGAGGAGTTCATCGGGGACACCGCCCAGTTCGTCGCGGACTCGGCCGGCGCCGTCCGCGAGAACCTGGGCAGCCTGGACAAGACGGCCCCGGCGGCGGCCGTACGCGCCCGGGAGGCCTCCCAGACCCTGGACGGCGTGTACAAGACCCGCTGTGAGGAGGCCACGCTGCCCGACGCCGCGTGCGCCGACCTCAAGCTGGCCAAGGGCGCCGCCGCCGACGTGGCGGCGGTCGCCGGCGACCTCGACACGCTCGTCACCCAGCACGACAGCGACCTGAAGAAGCTCGACAAGCACCTGGCCACCCTCCAGAAGCAGGCCCAGGCGCTCGCCGACCGCTCGCCGCACCTGTCCGAGGACCTGGACGACGCCGTCAAGCGGATCAACCAGCTGAACACGGGCGCCGGGAAGGTCGCCGCGGGCGCCGAGAAGCTGCACGCGGGCCTCGGCACCGCGAGGACCGGCTCGGTCGACCTGGACCAGGGCGTCGGGAAGCTGAAGACGGGCGCGGACGACCTCAGCGGCGGCATGTACAAGCTGGTCGACGGCTCGGTGAAGCTCGCCGACGGGCTGCACGACGGCGCGGAGAAGATCCCCGACTACGACGAGCGGGAACGCGACGAGCGCACCGAGGTCATGGCGGACCCGGTGCGGCTCGCCGCGCAGTCCCTGCACCGCGCGCCCAACTACGGCACCGGTTTCGCGCCGTACTTCATCCCGCTGTCCCTGTGGGTGGGCGCGATGGTGGCGTACATGCTGATCCCGCCGCTGAACCGGCGGGCGCTCGCCGCGGGCGCCTCGGCCTGGCGGATCGCGCTGGCGGGCTGGCTGCCGGTGCTGGCGATCGGCGTCGCGCAGACCGGGGCGCTGATGGCGGTGCTGCACTGGGCGGTGGGCCTGGAGATGGCCCGCGCGGCCGGGACGGTGGGCTTCCTGTTCCTGGTGACGGGCTGCTTCGCGGCGATCGTGCAGCTGCTCAACGCCCGCTTCGGGGCGGCCGGCCGGATCCTGGTGCTGGCCCTGCTGATGCTCCAGCTGACCTCGGCGGGCGGCACCTACCCCGTGCAGACCAGTCCGGGCTTCTTCAACGCGATCCACCCGTGGCTGCCGATGACCTACGTCGTGGAGGCGCTGCGCCGGCTGATCACGGGCGGCGGACTGGGGCCGGTCTGGCAGGCATGCGCGGTGCTGGCGGCCTTCACGCTGGGCGCGCTGGCGCTGACCGCCCTGTCGGCCCGCCGCCGCCAGGTGTGGACGCTGGACAAGCTGCACCCGGAGCTGAGCCTGTGACCTCGCCTCCCGTGCCGTCCGACGAGGCCGTTGCTGTGACAATCAGGGCCATGGAAAGCAGCAGCGCCCCGTCGGGCGGCAGCACCCGCCGCGAGGCCACCCGGCAGAAGCTCTACGAGGCGGCCGTGACCCTCATCGCCGAGCAGGGCTTCTCGGCCACCACGGTGGACGAGATCGCCGAACGCGCGGGGGTCGCCAAGGGCACGGTGTACTACAACTTCGCCAGCAAGTCGGTCCTCTTCGAGGAGCTGCTGCGGCACGGGGTGGGCCTGCTCACCGCCTCGCTGAAGGAGGCGGCGGAGCAGACCGAGCGCAGCGGCGGCAGCCGGGTCGACGCGCTGGACGCGATGATCCGCGCGGGGCTGGGGTTCATCGCCCGGTACCCCGCCTTCACCCAGCTGTACGTGGCGGAGCTGTGGCGCACCAACCGGGCCTGGCAGTCCACCCTGATGGTGGTGCGCCGGCAGGTGGTGGCGGTGGTCGAGGACGTGCTCCGCGCGGGCGTGGAGAACGGCGAGCTGGCCGAGGAGATCGACATCCAGCTGACCGCGGCGGCGCTGGTCGGCATGGTCCTGGTGGCCGCCCTGGACTGGCAGTCCTTCCAGCCCGAGCGCACCCTCGACGACGTCCACGCGGCGCTGTCGCGGCTGCTCCAGGGGCGGGTGAGCGGGCGCCGCTGAGCGCCGCGGAACGGCGAAGGCGCCGGTCCGGCGTGGCCGCGTCCCCCGCGGGCCACTGCTCAGACCGGCGCCTGCCGGTTCCCCCGTTTCCCCCGTTCCCCCGTACTCCCCCGTTTCCCCCGTACGTTCCCCCGTCGGACGCCCGTTGCGGTCGTCCCCCGGGTGTTCCCCCCCGTGCCTCGCATCCGCCGACCGGGGCCGGCGGACGGAGCGGATCGAGGGCCGCTCCGTTCCGGCGCCCCGTGTCGCCGGTGCCGGAGCCGTGCCCCTTCTCCGTGCCTCCACTCTCTCGTCCGCGCGGGCCGCTCCCCATCCGCGCGCGTACTCATCTCGGCACCTAGGTACGGATACTCAGCCCCGCGCGCTCGCCCCGGTCCCGGTCGGGGGTGCGGCCGGAGTGACTGGCGGTGGCGGCGGCTAAAGTCGCCGGCATGGCACGGATTGCGGTGATCGGCGCCGGGATGGGCGCGATGGCGGCCGCCGCCCGGCTGGCCGTCGCGGGCCACCGGGTGGCGGTGTACGAGCGGACGGACACGTACGGCGGCGCGCTGCGCCGGCGGGAGCGCGACGGCTTCCGCTTCGACACGGGACCGGGGCTGCTGCCCCTGCCCGCGGTCTACCGCGATCTGTTCGTCAAGACCGGCAAGGAGCCGCTGGAGGAGTGTGTCGGGCTGGTCCAGGTGGACCCCTCGGCGCGCCATGTCTTCCCGGACGGCACGGCGGTCTGGTTGCCGAACGCCTCCCGCGCGGGCGTGGTCGCCGCGCTGGACGAGGCGCTCGGCGCGGGCGCGGGTGACCGCTGGGGCGACTTCCTGGTGCGGGCCCGCGAGGCGTGGGACCGCACCCGCCGACCGCTCCTGGAGGAGCCGTTGTGGCCGAACTGGCAGGTGCTGGCGGAGAAGGAGCCGTATCCGGCGGTCCCCCACAGGCGGTTGCTGCGCACCCGCCGGGCCGGCACGCTCGCCGAGATCGGCGCCTGGGAGCTGCGCGACCCCCGCCTGGCCGCCCTGCTGGACAGCCACGCCCTGGCCTACGGGCTGGACCCGCGCGTTACCCCGGCGAGCGCGGCGGTGCTGCCGTACATGGAGCACGCCTTCGGCACCTGGTACGTCCGCGGCGGTCTGCGCGAGCTGGCCCGCGCGGTGTACGACCGCTGCCTCGCCCGCCGGGTCGAGTTCCACTTCGGCGCGCAGGTCGCGCGGGTGCTGGAGAAGGACGGCCGCGCGGTGGGCGTGGAGCTGGCCGGCGGCGCGGTCGCGGAGGCGGACTTCGTGGTCGCCGGGGTCGACCCGGGCACGCTGGACCGGGTCGCCGGGAACCTGCCGGTGCGGCGCGCGGGCGAGGTGCCGGCCCGGCGCGGACTGCCCAGCCGGCTGACGGTGCTGCTGGCGCTGCGCGGCGCCCGGCCGCAGGGGACGGCGCACCGGACGGTCGTGCATCCGCGGGACCGGGACGCCGAGCCGGTCCACGTGTTCGACGGCGGGCCGGGGTCGGCGGCCGAGCCGACGGTCACCGTGTTGCGCCCGGACGACCCGGAGCTGGTCCCGGACGCGGACCACGAGGCGGTCACCCTGACGGCCGCCGTCCCGGCGGGTGCCGCCGGGGAGGAGCTGCGGCGGCACGCGGAGCGCATGATCGCGGCCGCCGAGCGGGCCGTGCCCGACCTGCGCGAGCGGCTGCTGTGGCACGAGCTGTGCACTCCGGCCGACATCGCCGAGGCGACCGGCGCGGCGGACGGGGCCGTCCCGGCGCCGGCGCTGGCCGCGGACGGGGGGCGGCTGCTGCATCCGGGAAACCCCACGGGCGTGGCGGGGCTGTTCACCGTGGGCGGCTGGTCCCACCCGGGCGGCGGACTGCCGCACGCGGGGATGTCGGGCGCGCTGGTCGCCGGTCTGATCGTGGAGGGGCCGGGTTTCCGCGGCTCGCAGTGAGCCCGCGGCGGACCGGAGCCGCGCGGTGAGTCCCGCGCGGCACGTCACTCAGAAGCGGTACCGCTCGTCGTAGCCCTGACCCTGCGCCTGGCCGTCGCCGGGGTAGCCGTACGGCTGCTCCGGCGGCAGCTCGCCGCCCAGCGGGTCGTCGGTGGTGCGCTGCTGCGGGACCCACACCCCGCCGGGCGAGGTCTCGCCCCCGTGGCCGCCGGCGTACTGGTCCTGGCCGTAGACCTGCTGGCCGTACTGCGTGTCGTAGGCCGGGTCGTACGCGGCGCCGCTGTAGGTCTGGGTGCCGATGTACGGGTCGGAGTAGGCGGCGTACTGCTGCTGGCCGGTGGTGTCGTAACCGTACTGCTGCGGGTAGGCGGCGTAGCCGTCGTAGCCGTAGCCCTGGTCGGCGGTCTGCGCGGTGGCCGCGTACTGGTCCTGGGCGTACACACCGTAGGAGCCGGTCTCGTCGGGCAGCGGCTGCGGCTCGTAGACGGCGGTGGTCTCGGCGGCGCTGGGGGCGGCGGCGGGGCGGGCGGGGGTGAACACGTCGTCGCGGTCCGCGTCGTCGCCGTAGGACCCGCTGTCGTCACGCTGCGTGCTGTCCGCGTACTCGCCCGCCTGGAGGTCGGACACCTCCAGGGTGGGGTCCTGGCGGTCCCGGCGGTTGCGCTTGCCGCCGCCGAGGACCGGGCGGGAGGTGACCGCCCAGCCGGCCGCGAAGCCGCGGCGGAACGACAGCGTGACGTAGGTCTGCCCGACCGCGAACGCGGCGGCACCCAGTCCGATCACGACGACGGACGGGATCAGTACACCGACGACGACACCGAGGAAGCCGACGAACGCCAGCAGCCGCCAGCGAAGCCGTGCCTTGTACTGCAGCAGCACTTCGCCGAGCAGCCACAGCGCGACGATGCCGAACGCGATGTAGAGGACCGTCCAGCCCATGTACGCCCCTCTCCAGTGGCCGCTACGCAGTGTGTCGTACGACTGTGCGACCGGTCTAGGCCTGCGGCGGGTGGTGCAGGCCGAGATTCTCGTAGATTTCCAGTGTCGCCGTGGAGTTGTTGAGCGTGATGAAGTGCAGTCCGGGCACTCCCTCGGCCAGCAGCCGAGCGCAGAACTCCGTGGCGAAGTCGATGCCAATGGAGCGTACAGCGGCGGGATTGTCTTTCGCTGTGAGGATCCGCTCTTTCAGCGCGGCCGGGAAGGCGGCGTTGGTCAGGGACGGGATCCGCTCCAGCGTCTTGACGCTGGCGATGGGCATGACCTCGGGGATGATCGGCGTGTCGCAGCCGGCCGCGCTGACCCGGTCGCGCAGCCGCAGATAGTCCTCGGGGTGGAAGAACATCTGAGTGATGGCATAGTCGGCGCCCGCGCGGCACTTGTCGACGAAGTGGCGGACGTCGGTGTCCCAGTCGGTGGAGCGCGGGTGCATCGCGGGGAAGGCCGCGACGCCGACGCAGAAGTCGCCCGAGTTCTTGATCAGTTCGACCAGCTCGGCGGCGTAGGTGAGGCCCTCGGGGTGCCGCACCCACTCGCCCATCGGGTCGCCGGGCGGGTCGCCGCGCAGCGCGAGCATGTTGCGGATCCCGGCGTCGGCGTACTGCCCGATGATGTTGCGGAGGTCGGCCACCGAGTGGTCGACGGCGGTGAGGTGGGCGATGGGGGTGAGGGTGGTGTCCGAGGCGATGGCCTCGGTCGCCTTGACGGTGCCCGCGCGGGTGGAGCCGCCGGCGCCGTAGGTCACGGAGACGAAGTCCGGCGCCACGGCCTCGACCCGGCGCAGCGCGTTCCACAGCATCCGCTCGCCCTTCGGGGTCTTCGGGGCGTAGAACTCGAACGAGTACGTCGTCTTGCCGGTCGCGAGCATGTCGCGCACGGTCGGGGCGTGGTCCGACCTGGTGGATGCGGTGCCGAGGGCCATACGGGCAGGTTAGCCAGGGGGCGGGGGTCACCCAACCGGAGCCGGAGAATTTGCCCGATTCGTCGCTTTGTTGTCCACCCCTTGGACAGACCGGCGGACAGACCGGCCGGCGCGGTGGCGGACCGACCGGCCGGCGCGGTGGCGGACCGACCGGCCGGCGCGGTGGCGGAAAACCGCTCCTACGGAGTATCCCGCAGCCGCTTGGCCAGCTCCGCCGCCGCGGCGCCCGGGTCGTCCGCCTCGGTGATCGCGCGGACCACGACCACCCGGCGGGCGCCCGCGTCCAGGACCTGGTCCAGGTTGGCGAGGTCGATGCCGCCGATGGCGAACCAGGGACGGTCGGTGCCCAGGGCGGCGGTGTACCGCACCAGGCCGAGGCCGGGGGCGTGGCGGCCGGGCTTGGTGGGGGTGGGCCAGCAGGGGCCCGTGCAGAAGTAGTCCACGCCGTCCTGGACGGCGGCGGCGGCCGCCTCGGACTCGGCGTGCGTGGAGCGGCCTATGAGGACGTCGGCGCCGAGGATGGCGCGGGCCGCGGGGACCGGGAGGTCGCCCTGTCCGAGGTGGAGGACGTCCGCGCGGGCGGCGTGGGCGACGTCCGCGCGGTCGTTGACCGCGAGGAGCTTGCCGTGCCGGGCGCAGGCGTCGGCGAAGACCGCCAGGTGCTCCAGCTCCTCGGCCGCCTCCATGCCCTTGTCGCGCAGCTGCACGATGTCGACACCGCCGGCCAGCACCGCGTCCAGGAACTCGGGCAGGTCGCCCTGGCGCTTGCGGGCGTCCGTGCACAGGTAGAGCCGGGCGTCGGCGAGGCGGGCGCGTGCGGTGGTGGCGGTGTCGGGCATGGGTCCCCCCGTTGTCGGTGGCGTACGGGCCGCGGGCTGCGGTGAACCACGGCGTGGCCCCGTGCGCGCCGCGGCCCGTACTCCGGACGGTCGGTCAGCGTTCTTCGTTCGGTGTGCTCGGATCAGACGGCGAGCGCCTGGGCCCGGCGCTTCACCTCCGTGCCGCGATTCTCGCTGAGGGCCTGCGCGGGGGTGCCGGGCAGGCTGTCATCGGGGGTGAAGAGCCACTCCAGCATCTCTTCGTCCGTGAAGCCGTCGTCCCGCAGCAGCGTCAGGGTCCCGGACAGGCCCTTGACGACCTTGTCCCCGTCGATGAAGGCGGCGGGGACGTGCAGCGCGCGGTTCTCACCACGGCGTACGGCGATGAGCTGGCCGTCCTTGACCAGCTGCCGCACACGCGTCACCTCGACGCCGAGCTTTTCGGCGATGTCGGGGAGGGTGAGCCAGGCGGGGACGAGAGCATCGATCTTTGCGTCAATCTCGGTCACGTCACCAAGCCTGCCATCCCGCACTGACACTCGGTACCCAGGGCACCCGCGGCAGGGCCGACGGAGTGTGCGGCAGACCCGCACGGGTGCCGGATGTCACCGGACGGCAGCGCGGGGCGCGGGTCACGCCGTCGCGGACTTCAGCGGCCGGCTCGGGTCGGTGAGGAGGCGGGGGTCCATGGGGGTGGCGGACTCGATCAGGCGGCGGCCCTGGGCCAGGTCGCGGGGGCGGCCCACCGCCAGCAGGGCGACCAGGCGGTGGTCACGGAGCCAGCAGACCGTCCAGGCGGGTCCGGACGGGTCCCCGCGCCAGAGCAGGGTGTCGGCGGAGGCGTGGTGGCCGGCGTACTGGACGAAGCGGCCGAACTGCTCGGACCAGAAGTACGGGACCGGGTCGTAGACCGCGGTGGGTTCCCCCGTGGCCGCGCCGAGGATGTTCGCGGCGACCGTGCGGGGGCCCTGGAGGGCGTTGTCCCAGTGGTGGACGAGCAGGCGCTCGCCGTACCGCGCGGAGGGGAAGGACGCGCAGTCGCCGACGGCGTAGACGTCCGGGGCGGAGGTGCGCAGACCGGCGTCCGCCACGACCTCGCCCCGGGCCCCCAGCTCGATGCCGGAGCCCGCCAGCCAGGCGGTGGCGGGGCGGGCGCCGATGCCGACGACCACGGCCCCGGCGGGCAGCCGCGTCCCGTCGTCGAGGAGCACCGCGCCGGGCTCGACGCCCGCCACGCGCGTGCGCGTGCGCAGGTCCGCCCCGGCGTCGGCGTACCAGGCGGCCATCGGCGCCGCGACCTCGGCGGGCAGCGCGCCCGCCAGGGGATGGTCCGCGGCCTCCACGACGGTGACCGCGCAGCCCGCCTCCCGCGCGGCGGTGGCGAACTCCGCGCCGATCCAGCCCGCGCCGACGACCACGATGTCGTGCTGCCGGCCGAGCACCGGCCGCAGCCGTTCGGCGTCGTCCAGGGTGCGCAGCAGATGCACCCCCGGCACGCCCTCGGCGCCCGGCAGCCGGACCGGTTCGGCGCCGGTGGCGACCACCAGGACGTCGTACGGCACGGGCCCGGCCTCGGTGTCCAGCTGGTGGTCGGCGGGGCGCACCCCGCGCACCTCGCGGCCGAGGTGGAGGTCGATGCCGAGCGCCTCGAAGTCGACGTCGAAGGCGGAGCCCTCGGCCGTGCCGAGCAGGACGGCCTTGGACAGCGGGGGCCGGTCGTACGGCTGGTGGGGTTCCGCGCCGATCAGCGTCACCGTGCCGGAAAACCCCTGCTCCCGCAGGGCGACCGCGGTCTGCACCCCGGCCATGCCGGCGCCCGCCACGACCACCCGCCGCGGCGCGGACGCCTCCCGTTCCGGAGCCTCCCCCGCCCGCGACAGCACTGCCCGCGTCCCCCGCTCCTGCGTCTGCTCGCTCACCTGATCACCATAGTCGTCACCCTAGACACCTGACGCTTCGTCAGTCACCGCTCCCGCGTGGTGACCTGCTCCACAACGCTGGTCCCGCTGCCCTCCCGGGACTCCCACTCCCAGGTCTCCTCCAGCCGCACCCGCCCGTCGGGCAGCTCCACCACGCGCGACACGCAGTGCCCGCAGGCCGTCGTCCCGTCGTGCCGCAGCTGGACGTACCGGAAGTCCAGCCGGTCGCCCCGGCGGGTACCCACCAGGTACCCGCGCGCGATGTCGCCGCCCTCGTACTCGGCCCAGATCTCGCCGTCCCGTTCGTGGTAGCGGAACCGGGTGCCCGTGCCCACCTGGCCGGGGGCCTGGTCGGCGACGGGGGCGAGGACGAGACCGTCGAGGCTGCGGGCCACGGGCGGAGGCTCCCTTACTGAGACTTACGGCGTCGGGCTAGGGTGGCCAACGTAAAGCACTCGCGGGAGCCCGGACGCACCGGGCTGAGAGGGAGGCTGGCGGCCTCCGACCGTACGAACCTGATCCGGGTCATGCCGGCGAAGGGAGGGGCTGGACGCCCATGTCGCGTACGTCCGACACATCCGACGTCACCTCCGATGTCAGCCCTGACATCACCCCTGAGGTCTCCGATGTCAGCCCTGAGGTCACCTCCGGCACCGCCCCCGAGGTCACCACCGACGTCACCTCACCCGCGGCCCCCGACGTCCTGGTCGTCGGCGGCGGGATCATCGGTCTGGTCACGGCCTGGCGAGCCGCGCAGCGCGGGTTCGCCACGGCGGTGCTCGACCCGGAGCCGGGCGGCGGGGCCGCCCAGGTGGCGGCCGGGATGCTGGCCGCCGTCACCGAACTCCACTACGGCGAGCAGACCCTGCTCGGCCTGAATCTGGCCTCGGCCCGCCGCTACCCGGAGTTCGCGGCCGAGCTGACCGACCTCACCGGCCACGACCTCGGCTACCGCCAGTGCGGCACGCTCGCCGTCGCGCTGGACGCCGACGACCGCGCCCACCTGCGCGAACTGCACACCCTGCAACGCGAGTCCGGGCTCGACTCCGAGTGGCTGTCGGGGCGCGAGTGCCGGCGCCTGGAGCCGATGCTCGCGCCCGGCGTGCGCGGGGGCCTGCGGGTCGACGGCGACCACCAGATCGACCCGCGGCGGCTCGCGGCCGCCCTGGTCGCCGCCTGCGAGCGCTCCGGGGTGGTGTTCCACCGGGTCCGCGCGGAGCGGCTCACCGTCGTACGGGACCGCGCCACGGGCGTGGTCACCGCCGACGGCACCGCGCTGGCCGCCGGGCAGGTGGTGCTCGCCGCCGGCAGCCTCAGCGGGCGCCTGGCGGGTGTCCCCGAGGCCGTGGTGCCGCCGGTGCGGCCGGTGAAGGGGCAGGTGGTGCGGCTGACCGTGCCCGCGCGGTACGCGCCGTTCCTGAGCCGGACCGTGCGGGCCGTGGTGCGCGGCAGCCACGTCTACCTGGTGCCGCGCGAGAACGGCGAGCTGGTCGTCGGCGCCACCAGCGAGGAGCTGGGCTGGGACACCACGGTGACCGCGGGCGGCGTCTACGAGCTGCTGCGCGACGCCCACGAGCTGGTGCCCGGCATCACCGAGCTGCCGCTGACGGAGACCCGCGCGGGGCTGCGCCCCGGCTCCCCCGACAACGCGCCGCTGCTCGGCCCGACCGGCCTCGACGGACTGCTGCTGGCCACCGGCCACTACCGCAACGGGGTGCTGCTGACCCCGGTGACCGGCGACGCGCTCGCGCACGCCCTGGTCACCGGCGAACTGCCGAAGGAGGCCCGCCCGTTCACGCCGAAGCGTTTCCGCGAGGCGGCCTCGAAGCCCGCACGCGCGCAGAGCACCCCCCTTGCCCACTCCCCCTCGCAGCCCGCCCTCACGGAGCAGCCCGCATGAACATCTCGGTCAACGGCGAGACCCGCGAGGTCGCGCCCGGCACGGCGCTCGACGCCGTCGTCCGCACGCTCACCACCGCGCCCTCCGGCGTGGCCGCCGCCCTCAACGAAACCGTCGTCCCGCGCGGACAGTGGGCGACGACCGCGCTCTCCGACGGAGACCGCGTCGAAGTCCTCACCGCCGTCCAAGGAGGCTGACCCATGGCCGACGACCCCTTCGTCCTCGGTGGTACGACCTTCACGTCCCGGCTGATCATGGGCACCGGCGGCGCGCCCAGCCTGGAGGTCCTGGAGCGGGCCCTGGTGGCCTCCGGGACCGAGCTGACGACGGTCGCGATGCGACGGGTCGACCCCGGCGTGCACGGCTCGGTGCTCTCCGTGCTCGACAGGCTGGGCATCCGGGTGCTGCCGAACACCGCGGGCTGCTTCACCGCCGGCGAGGCGGTGCTCACCGCGCGGCTGGCGCGGGAGGCGCTGGGCACCGACCTGATCAAGCTGGAGGTCATCGCCGACGAGCGCACCCTGCTGCCGGACCCGATCGAGCTGCTGGAGGCCGCCGAGACGCTGGTCGACGACGGCTTCACCGTGCTGCCGTACACCAATGACGACCCGGTGCTGGCGCGCAGGCTGGAGGACGTGGGCTGCGCGGCGATCATGCCGCTCGGCTCCCCCATCGGCTCCGGGCTCGGCATCCGCAACCCGCACAACTTCCAGCTGATCGTCGAGCACGCGCGCGTGCCGGTGATCCTGGACGCGGGCGCCGGCACGGCGTCCGACGCCGCGCTCGCCATGGAGCTGGGCTGCGCCGGTGTGATGCTCGCCTCGGCGGTCACCCGCGCCCAGCAGCCGGTGCTGATGGCGGAGGCGATGCGGCACGCGGTCGAGGCGGGCCGGCTGGCCCACCGCGCGGGCCGTATCCCCCGCCGCCACTTCGCGGAGGCGTCCTCCCCGGTGGAGGGCCGGGCCCACCTGGACCCGGAGCGCCCGGCGTTCTGATCCGCCCCATCCCGGGACCGCCGTCCCGGGGTCGGTCACAGCTCTGCTGCAGTCCGCCCCCGGGGCCGTTGTGACGGCAGGCGGTGTCGGTGGCGGCTCGTAGACTCACCCGCGTGGACACGACCCTTCAGGACCCTCTGGTCGGGCAGCTGCTCGACGGCCGATACCGCGTCGACGCGCGGATCGCGGTCGGCGGGATGGC
Organism: Streptomyces sp. JB150; assembly: GCF_011193355.1. Lineage (GTDB taxonomy): Bacteria > Actinomycetota > Actinomycetes > Streptomycetales > Streptomycetaceae > Streptomyces. The sequence continues at coordinate 2,842,443 of NZ_CP049780.1, read as the reverse complement.
CACGGTCTACCGGGCCGTGGACACCCGCCTGGACCGCGTGCTCGCGCTGAAGGTCATGCACCCCACGCTGGCGGCCGACGCGTCGTTCGTGGACCGGTTCATCCGGGAGGCCAAGTCGGTCGCCCGGCTGGCCCACCCCAACGTGGTGCAGGTCTTCGACCAGGGCACCGACGGGTCGTACGTCTATCTGGCCATGGAGTACGTCGCCGGGTGCACCCTGCGCGACGTGCTGCGCGAGCGCGGGGCGCTCCAGCCGAGGGCCGCGCTCGACATCCTGGAGCCGGTGCTTGCCGCGCTGGGCGCCGCGCACCGCGCGGGGTTCGTGCACCGGGACATGAAGCCGGAGAACGTGCTGATCGGGGACGACGGCCGGGTGAAGGTCGCCGACTTCGGGCTGGTCCGCTCGGTCGGCACCGTCACCAGCACCACCGGCGCCGTCCTCGGCACGGTCTCCTACCTGGCCCCCGAGCAGATCGAGCACGGCACCGCCGACCCGCGCGTGGACGTCTACGCCTGCGGCGTGATGCTGTACGAGATGCTGACCGGCGGCAAGCCGCACACCGGCGAGACCCCGGCCCAGGTGCTGTACCAGCACCTCCACGCGGACGTCCCGCCGCCCTCGGCGGCCGTTCCGGGCCTGCCGTACGAGCTGGACGAGCTGACCGCCTCGGCGACCGCCCGCACCCCGGACCTGCGGCCGCACGACGCGGTGGCGCTGCTCGCCCAGGCGCGCGAGGCCCGCGCGGCGCTGAGCGCGGACCAGCTCGACGCGGTCCCGCCGCAGGCCCTGGCGGCGGAGCACGACAACGCGGAGGACCGCACGAGCGTGATCCCGCGCGCGCTGACCACCCCCTTGCGCGTGCTGCCGGTGGACGGGGACGACGAGGACCCCGCGGTGCGGTCCGACCGGACCAGCCGGCTGGAGCGCCCGCCCGTCCCGGCGCCCCGGCGCCGTCCCCGGCCGCCGCGCGCGGTGGTCACGGTCGCCGCCGCCGTCCTGCTGGTCCTCGGCCTCGGCGCCGGCGTCTGGTACATCAACTCGGGGCAGTTCACGCGCGTGCCCGCGGTGCTCGGCAAGACGCAGGAGCAGGCCGAGGCGCGGCTCACGGACGCCGGCCTGGAGGTCGGTGACGTCGAGCACGCGTACAGCGACACGGTCAGGCCCGGCACGATCATCAGCACGGACCCCGAGCCGGGCAGCCGCATACGGCAGAACGACTCGGTGACGCTGACCGTCTCCGACGGCCCGCAGACCGTGAAGGTGCCGAACCTGGCGGGCTACCGCCTGGACAAGGCGCGGGACGTGCTGAAGGACGAGGGCCTGGAGCCGGGCATGGTCACCCGGGAGTTCAGCGACGAGGTGGAGCGGGGCTTCGTGATCGGCACCGAGCCGGTCGCGGGCACCGAGCGCAAGGCGGGCTCCGCCATCGCGCTCACCGTCAGCAAGGGCAGCCCGGTGGACGTCCCGGACGTCGTCGGGCAGGACCTCGCCGACGCGCGGGAGCAGCTGGCACAGGCCGGTCTGAAGGTGCGGGTCGCCGAGCGGCGGGTGCACTCGGAGTACGAGCAGGGCCAGGTCGCCCGGCAGTCCCCGGGCGCGGGCGACAGGGCCGCCGAGGGGGACACGGTGACCCTCACGGTGTCCAAGGGCCCGGTGATGGTCGAGGTCCCGGACGTGGTCGGGGACAGCGTCGACGAGGCGAAGGACAAGCTGGAGGCCGCCGGTTTCCAGGTCGACGAGGACCGCGGGCTGCTGGGCCTGTTCGGCGACACGGTCAAGGAGCAATCGGTGGCGGGCGGCGAGCAGGCGCCCGAGGGCTCGACGATCACCATCACCATCCGCTGACGGCCGGCCGGTCCCGGCCGGGCTCCCGGTCCGTTCCCGGTGCGCTCTCCGTCCGCTCCCGGCCGGCGAGGCGTCGCTCACACCGGCCGCCGGGCGGTGCGGGCCACGGGACGCGCCATGACACCCTGAACGGGTGAAGAGTGAACTTCCCGGCCCCCTCCACGACCTCCCCGGCCGCCGGCGCAACCCCGTCGGCAGCCATGTCCCCGTGGCCGGTGGCCTCAGCTCGGTGGGCCTGTCGTACGCCCGCGACATCGGGGCCGAGACCGTGCAGGTCTTCGTCGCGAACCCGCGCGGCTGGGCCACCCCGGCCGGCAACGCGCGGCAGGACGAGGAGTTCCGGGCGGCGTGCGCGGCGGAGTCGGTCCCGGCGTACGTCCACGCGCCATATCTGATCAACTTCGGTTCGCACACCGAGGCGACCGTGGAGCGGTCGGTGGAGTCGCTGCGGCACTCGCTGCGGCGCGGGCGGGAGATCGGCGCGCTCGGCGTGGTGGTGCACACAGGCAGCGCGACCGGCGGCCGGGACCGGTCGGTGGCGCTGCAGCAGGTGCGCGCGCACCTGCTGCCGCTGCTGGACGAGCTGACCCACGACGACGACCCGTTCCTGCTGCTGGAGTCGACGGCCGGCCAGGGCTCCTCGCTCTGCTCGCGGACCTGGGACTTCGAACCGTACTTCGAGGCGCTGGACGCGCATCCGAAGCTGGGCGTGTGCCTGGACACCTGCCACATCTTCGCCGCCGGGCACGACCTGACCGGCCCCAGCGGCATGCACCAGACGCTCGATCTGCTGGTGGAGACGGTCGGCGAGGGCCGGCTGAAGCTGATCCACGCCAACGACTCCAAGGACGTCGTCGGCGCGCACAAGGACCGGCACGCGAACATCGGCGCCGGTCACATCGGCGAGGACCCGTTCCGGGCGCTGATGACGCATCCCGCCACCGAGGGCGTCCCGCTGATCATCGAGACGCCCGGCGGCAAGGAGGGCCACGCGGCGGACGTGGAGCGTCTGAAGAAGCTGCGGGAGGCCGGCTAGCCCCGCAGGGTCACAGCTCGGGGCCCTCTCCGGGTTCCTCCTGGTAGGAGTAGCGCTGTTCCTTCCAGGGGTCGCCGATGTTGTGGTAGCCGCGCTCCTCCCAGAAGCCGCGGCGGTCGGCGGTCATGTACTCCACGCCGCGCACCCACTTGGGGCCCTTCCAGGCGTACAGGTGCGGCACGACCAGACGCAGCGGGAAGCCGTGCTCGGCGGTGAGCAGCTCGCCGTCCTTGTGGGTGGCGAAGATCGTGCGCTCGGCGGCGAAGTCGGACAGCCGCAGATTCGAGCTGAAGCCGTATTCCGCCCACACCATCACATGGGTGACATTCTCGGCGGGCGGGGCGATCTCCAGGATGGTCCGCGCGGGAATGCCGCCCCACTCCGCGCCCAGCATGCTGAACTTCGTCACGCAGTGCAGATCGGCGACCACGGTGGTGTACGGCAGGGCCGTGAACTCCTCGTGGGTCCAGCAGTGCTTCTCACCGTCGGCGGTGGCCCCGAAGACCCTGAACTCCCAGCGCTCGGGCCGGAACCTGGGCACCGGCCCGTAGTGCGTGACCGGCCAGCCGCGCTGCACTCGCTGCCCCGGCGGAAGCTCGGACCGTGCTGCTTCTCCTGTTTCGCGCTCCACCGGATGACCCATGTCTCCATCCTGACAGACCCCGGCCGGTGCACAGGACCAGGCGGGTCCGTAAACGGGCAACTACCACTAAGCATGCACTTACTTACTAAGTACGCACTTACTGGACGATCTTCCACAGCCGGTGCAATCATGCGGCCTTACCTGGCAGTTCCCCCGCGCGGAAGGAGCCTCTGCGATGCAGGGCGACCCCGAGGTCCTCGAATTCCTGAACGAGCAGCTGACCGGCGAGCTGACGGCGATCAACCAGTACTGGCTGCACTACCGGATCCAGGACAACAAAGGCTGGACCAAGCTCGCCAAGTACACGCGTGAAGAGTCCATCGACGAGATGAAGCACGCGGACCGGATCACCGAGCGCATCCTCATGCTGGACGGGCTGCCCAATTACCAGCGCCTGTTCCATGTGCGGGTCGGCCAGACGGTGACCGAGATGTTCCAGGCCGACCGGCAGATCGAGGTGGAGGCGATCGACCGCCTCAAGCGGGGCATCGAGGTGATGCGCGCCAAGGGCGACATCACGTCGGCGAACCTCTTCGAGGCGATCCTGGAGGACGAGGAGCACCACATCGACTATCTGGACACGCAGCTGGAGCTGATCGACAAGATCGGCGAGGCGCTGTACATCGCGCAGCAGATCGAGCAGCCGAGCTAGGACCCGGCGGGCGGCTGAGGCGGGTCGCTCAGGCGGCGGCTTCGCTGATCTCCGAGAGGACCGGCTTGCCCTGGTCGGCCAGCTCGCGGCGGGGGCAGGAGCCCCGGCCGAGGAGTGCCTGGATCCGGCGGACGCACGAGCCGCAGTCGGTGCCCGCCTTGCAGGCGGAGGCTATCTGGCGAGGGGTGCAGGCGCCGTTCTCCGCGTGCTGCTTGACCTGCTGCTCGGTGACGCCGAAGCAAGAGCAGACGTACACGCGGTTCACCTCCCGCCGGGATCGAGTCGGTGCCTCCCCGTGATCGGTGAGGCAAACCTAACCTTACCCATCGCGCCGGGGACACAAAAGCGGAGTGGGGCGCGGATCGTATGTGATCCGCGCCCCACTTCATGGCCGAAAACCGCCTGTAACAGGCGCTCCGCTCACCGGCCCCTGTACATCACTGGTCGCGGTACATCTCCGCGACGAGGAACGCCAGGTCCAGCGACTGGCTGCGGTTGAGCCGCGGGTCGCAGGCCGTCTCGTAGCGCTGGTGCAGGTCGTCGACGAAGATCTCGTCGCCGCCGCCCACGCACTCGGTGACGTCGTCGCCGGTCAGCTCGACGTGGATGCCGCCCGGGTGGGTGCCGAGGGCCTTGTGGATCTCGAAGAAGCCCTTGACCTCGTCGAGCACGTCGTCGAAGCGGCGGGTTTTGTGCCCGGAGGCCGCCTCGAAGGTGTTGCCGTGCATCGGGTCGGTCACCCAGGCCACCACCGCGCCGGACGCGGTGACCTTCTCCACCAGCTCGGGGAGCCGGTCGCGGATCTTGTCCGCGCCCATCCGGACGATGAAGGTCAGCCGGCCCGGCTCGCGCTCCGGGTCCAGGCGCTCGATGTACTGCAGCGCCTCCTCGGCCGTCGTCGTCGGGCCGAGCTTGATGCCGATCGGGTTGCGGATCCGCGAGGCGAACTCGATGTGCGCGTGGTCCAGCTGCCGGGTGCGCTCACCGATCCACACCATGTGCGCGGAGACGTCGTAGAGCTGACCGGTGCGCGAGTCGACGCGGGTGAGCGCGGACTCGTAGTCGAGCAGCAGCGCCTCGTGCGAGGCGTAGAACTCGACGGTCTTGAACTCCTCCGGGTCGGCCCCGCAGGCGTGCATGAAGTTCAGCGCGTTGTCGATCTCGCGCGCCAGCTGCTCGTAGCGCTGGCCCGACGGGGACGACTTCACGAAGTCCTGGTTCCAGGCGTGCACCTGGCGCAGGTCGGCGTACCCGCCGGTGGTGAAGGCGCGCACCAGGTTCAGCGTGGAGGCGGACGCGTGGTACATCCGCTTCAGCCGCTCCGGGTCCGGGATCCGGGACTCCTCGGTGAAGTCGAATCCGTTGACCGAGTCGCCGCGGTAGACCGGCAGGGTCACCCCGTCGCGGGTCTCGGTCGGCTTGGAGCGCGGCTTGGAGTACTGGCCGGCGATCCGGCCCACCTTCACCACGGGCACGGAGGCGGCGTACGTCAGCACGGCGCCCATCTGGAGCAGGGTCTTGAGCTTGTTGCGGATGTGATCGGCGGACACCGCGTCGAACGCCTCGGCACAGTCGCCGCCCTGGAGGAGGAACGCCTCTCCCTTGGCGACGGCCGCCATCCGGGCGCGCAGCTGGTCGCACTCGCCCGCGAAGACGAGCGGCGGATACGACTCGAGGTCCGCGATCACCTTGCGCAGAGCCTCGGGGTCGGGGTACTCGGGCTGCTGCGCCGCGGGCAGGTTTCGCCAGGTGTTGCCAGCGCTCGCGCTGGTCTTAGCGTTCACGGTCACGACCTCAACATTACGGGGTCGGGTCGGGCGTCCCGCCCCATGCCCAGCAATTGAGACACGGGGTACACGCCTCGGACATGGGGTAAGGTGCCCGGCATGTTCGCGCATTCGATGCAGACCTGGTGGTGGACCGCTTCTCCGGCGGCCCGCTGACTGCGCGTACCCACGACTTCGCGAAGGCCGCCCGAGGGGCGGCCTTCGTGTTTCCCGGGCCGTTCCTCACCGATCACCACGGAAGAGGAACCCATGGACCTGGCACAGCTGGCACACGATCCCCGGCCGTTCGCCCTGCTCCGGCGCCGCACCCCCGGGCACGACCACGACACGGTGGAGCTGCTGATCGGTTCGGTGACGGAGTACGACCGGCTCGCCGACCTGCCCGACGAAGGGCTGGCGCTCGTGCCGTTCCGGCAGATCCGCGAGCGCGGCTTCGACGTCCGCGACGACGGCACCCCGCTGGCGGTGCTGGTCCCCGAGGAGTCGTACGCCGTGCCGCTCGCCGACGCCCTGGCGCAGCTGCCGGCGCACGCGGTGCGCGTCGAGGACGGCGGGTTCGACGTCGCCGACGAGGAGTACGCGCGGATCGTCGGGCGGGTGCTGGAGGAGGAGATCGGGCGCGGTGAGGGCGCGAACTTCGTGATCCGGCGGACGTACGAGGGGCGGATCCCGGGGTTCGGGCGCGCCGACGCGCTGGCGCTGTTCCGGCGGCTGCTGGCGGGTGAGCGGGGCGCGTACTGGACGTTCGTGGTGCACACCGGGGAGCGGACGCTGGTGGGGGCGAGCCCCGAGGTGCATGTGCGGATGTCCGGCGGCACGGTCGTGATGAACCCGATCAGCGGGACGTACCGCTACCCCGCCGAAGGGCCGACGCCCGAACATCTGCTCGGTTTTCTCGCCGACGGCAAGGAGATCGAGGAGCTGTCGATGGTCGTCGACGAGGAGCTGAAGATGATGTGCACCGTCGGCGACCGGGGCGGGGTGGTCGTCGGGCCGCGGCTGAGGGAGATGGCGCACCTCGCCCACACCGAGTACGAGCTGCGCGGGCGCTCCTCGCTGGACGTGCGGGAGGTGCTGAGGCAGACCATGTTCGCGGCGACCGTGACCGGCTCGCCGGTGCAGAACGCCTGCCGGGTCATCGAGCGGTACGAGCCGCTCGGGCGGGACGGGGTGGGGCGCGGCTACTACGCGGGCGCGCTGGCCCTGCTCGGGCGGGACTTCGGCGGGGCGCAGACCCTGGACTCGCCCATCCTGATCCGGACCGCGGACATCGACGCGGCCGGGCGGCTGCGGGTGCCGGTCGGCGCGACGCTGGTGCGCGGCTCGGACCCGGCGAGCGAGGTCGCGGAGACCCACGCGAAGGCGGCCGGGGTGCTGGCCGCGCTCGGCGTGCGGGAGCCGCGGCCGCGGCGGGAGGCGGTACGGCCGCGGCTGGCCGACGATCCGCGGGTGCGGGCCGCGCTGGACGGGCGGCGGGCCTCGCTGGCGCCGTTCTGGCTGCGGATGCAGGACCGGTCGTCCGAGCTGGAGGGGCACGCGCTGGTCGTCGACGCGGAGGACACCTTCACGGCGATGCTCGCGCACGTGCTGCGCTCGGGCGGGCTGGAGGTGACCGTGCGGCGGTACGACGAGCCGGGGCTGCGGGAGGCGGTGCTCGCGCACGAGGGGCCGCTGGTGCTGGGCCCCGGTCCCGGGAACCCGGGTGACGCCGGTGATCCGAAGATGCGGTTCCTGCGGGAGCTGACCGCGGACGTCCTGCGCGGGCACCGGCACGGGGTGCTCGGCGTCTGCCTCGGGCACGAGCTGATCGCGGCGGAGCTGGGGCTGGAGATCGTCCGCAAGGAGGTGCCGTACCAGGGGGCGCAGACCCGGATCGATCTGTTCGGGCGGCCGGAGACCGTCGGCTTCTACAACAGCTTCGTGGCCCGCTGCGACGACCGGGCGGCGGCCGCGCTGGCGGCACGCGGGGTGGAGGTGAGCCGGGCCGCGAACGGGGAGGTGCACGCGGTGCGCGGGCCGGGCTTCGCGGGCACGCAGTTCCACCCGGAGTCGGTGCTGACCCTGAACGGGGCGGAGGTGGTGCGGGAGCTGGTCGGTCAGCTGCGCGGCACCAGCACGTTCTCCGAGCGGCGGCCCGCGCGGTAGTCGAGGACGTTGCGGGCGGTCGTCTCGGCGATCTGCCCGACGGCGTCCCGCGTGTAGTACGCCTGGTGGGAGGTGACCAGGACGTTCGGGAAGGTGACGAGGCGGGCCAGGGTGTCGTCCCCGACGGCCTCCAGGGACTTGTCGAGGAAGAACAGCCCGGCCTCCGCCTCGTACACGTCGAGGCCGACGCCCGTGAAGCGGCCCTCGCGCAGCTCGGTGACGAGGGCCGCGGTGTCGATCAGGCCGCCGCGGCTGGTGTTCACCAGGATCGCGTCGTCCTTCATCGTCCTCAGCGCCGCGGCGTCGATCAGGTGCAGGGTCTGCGGCATCAGCGGGACGTGCAGGGTGACCAGGTCGGACTCGGCGAGCAGCCGTTCCCTGGGGACGTACGCCATGCCCAGCTGCATGCAGGCGGGGTTCTCGGCGATGTCCCAGCCGAGCAGCCGCATGCCGAAGCCGTGGGCGATCCGGGCGAACGCCTCGCCGATCTTGCCGGTGCCGAGGACGCCGGCGGTACGGCCGTGCAGGTCGCGGCCCATCAGCCCGTCGAGGCGGAAGTCGAAGTCGCGGGTGCGGGTGGAGGCGCGGACGACACGGCGGTCGACGGCCAGGGCGAGGGCCCAGGCGAACTCGGCGACCGCGTACGGCGAGTAGTACGAGACGCGGGCGACGGTCATGCCGAGGCGTTCGGCGGTCGGCAGGTCGACGTTGTTGAAGCCGGTGGAGCGCTGGGCGATCATCCGGGTGCCGCCGGCCGCGAGGATCTCCAGGACGCGGGCGCCGAGGTCGGCGTTGACGCTGGTGGAGACGGCCTCGTAGCCGGCGGCGATGGGGGCGGTGTCCTCGTTGAGGAAGACGTCCAGACAGCGGACCTGGTACGGGTCCGGGAACGCGTCCTCGATCAGGGGCTTCTCGTCGGCCTGCACGCCGAACGCCAGGATCTCCACGAGGCCCTCCGAGGGTTATGACCGCATAAGGGGTGATTGCGGTGAATATAGCCGTGCTCGGCCGTCAGCCGAAGAACACCCCGACCTCCTCGTAGAGTTCCGGCTTCACTCGTTTGAGCCGGGCGGTCGCCTCGGCGAGGGGCACGCGGACGATGTCCGTGCCGCGCAGGGCGACCATGCTGCCGAAGTCGCCGTCGCGGACGCAGTCGATGGCGTGCAGTCCGAAGCGGGTGGCGAGCCACCGGTCGAAGGCGCTGGGCGTGCCGCCGCGCTGCACATGGCCGAGGACGGTCGTCCGGGCCTCCTTGCCGGTGCGGCTCTCGATCTCCTTGGCCAGCCACTCGCCGACGCCGGACAGCCGCACGTGCCCGAAGGAGTCCAGCGTCCCGTCCTTGAGCACCATGGCGCCGTCCTTCGGCACGGCGCCCTCGGCGACGACCACGATCGGCGCGTACGACGCCCGGAACCGGGAGGTGACCCACGCGCACACCTGGTCGACGTCGAAGCGCTGCTCGGGGATGAGGATGACGTTGGCGCCACCGGCCAGCCCGGAGTGCAGGGCGATCCAGCCGGTGTGACGGCCCATCACCTCCACCACCAGGACGCGCATATGGGACTCGGCGGTGGTGTGCAGCCGGTCGATGGCCTCGGTGGCGATGGAGACGGCCGTGTCGAAGCCGAAGGTGTAGTCGGTGGCGGACAGGTCGTTGTCTATCGTCTTCGGGACGCCCACGCAGGGGATCCCGTACTCGCCGTGCAGCCGGGCGGCGACCCCGAGGGTGTCCTCGCCGCCGATCACGATCAGCGCGTCCACCCCCTGTTTCGCGAGGTTCCCGCGGATCCGGCGGACGCCGTCGTCGTCCTTGAGCGGGTTGGTGCGCGAGGAGCCGAGGATGGTGCCGCCGCGCGGGAGGATGCCGCGCACGGCGGGGATGTCCAGGGGGGTGACGTCGCCCTCCAGGGGGCCGCGCCAGCCGTCCCGGTAGCCGGTGAAGTCGTAGCCGTAACTCTGCACGCCCTTGCGGACGATGCCCCGGATGACGGCGTTGAGCCCGGGGCAGTCGCCGCCTCCGGTCAGTACTCCGACCCGCATGGAAAGTCCCTTCGCCGGGTTGCCGTGAGCCGTGCCGTGCGGTGTGCGGTGCGGTGTTCCGCATCAGCAGGCTAGGGGTGACCCAGGTCACTTCGGCAGGGTCCGGGAGGGCGGTTCCGGTGCGGTGTCAGCCGGTCGGCCGAACCGCGGCCCCGGCGCTACTCCTCGTCCAGGCCGCGCTCTATGGCGTACCGCACCAGCTCCACGCGGTTGTGCAGCTGGAGCTTGCCGAGGGTGTTCTGGACGTGGTTCTGCACCGTGCGGTGGGAGATGACGAGGCGTTCGGCGATCTGCTTGTAGCTCAGGCCCTTGGCGACCAGGCGCAGCACCTCCGTCTCCCGCTCGGTCAGGCGGGGCGCGCCCGGCCGGTCGGTGTCGGGAGCGGGCGCGGGCTCGGAGGCCAGCCGCCGGTACTCGCCGAGGACCAGGCCCGCCAGGCCCGGCGTGAACACCGGGTCGCCGGCGGCGGTGCGGCGCACCGCGTCCAGCAGTTCCTCGGTGGACGCCGACTTCAGCAGGTAGCCGGTGGCGCCGGACTTGACCGCCTCCAGCACGTCGGCGTGCTCACCGCTCGCGGACAGCACCAGCACGCGCAGGCCGGGGTCGGCGGCGACGACCTCCTTGCAGACCTGCACGCCGGGCTTGGCGGGCAGGTTCAGGTCGAGGACGAGCACGTCGGGGGCGGCGGCCCGGGCACGGCGCACGGCCTGCTCGCCGTCGCCCGCGGTGGCCACCACCTCGAAGCCGTGCTCGGTCAGGTCACGGGCGACCGCGTCGCGCCACATGGGGTGGTCGTCGACCACCATCACCTTGATCGGCCGCTGCTCGCTCATCGTCTCCCCCGTGCCGTCGTCTCGCTCGTCGTCCCGCTCTTCGGAACCCGCAGTTCCACCTCGGTGCCCTGGCCGGGCGTGGACACCAGCTCGGCGCTGCCGCCCAGGTCGCGCAGCCGGCCGCGGATGGACAGGGCCACGCCCATCCGTCCCTCGCCCTCGGCCTGCGCGAGCCGTCCCTCGGGGATGCCCGGACCGTCGTCCCGTACGGTCACGATCACCTCGTCCGGCCAATCCTCGATGAGGAGCCACGCGCGCGCGTGCTCGCCCGCGTGCCGCGCCACGTTGTCCAGGGCGGCGCCGACGGCCGCGGCCAGCTCCCGCGCGGCGTTCGCCGGCAGGGTGACCGGGGCGCCGGGTTCGGCGACGCTGACCCGGGCGCCGGCGTACGGCATCAGCAGCGCGCGCAGATCGACCGGCGCCTCGGGGTCGTCGGGCTCCTCCACCGTCCGGACGACCGCGCCCTGGGCGGTGTCCTCCGAGACGCGGGAGACCGGGACCAGGCCACCGGAGACCAGGGTGCGCAGCGCCACCTCCTGCTCCCCGGCGAGGCGCCCCAGCTCGGCGGCCTCACCGCCGAGGGCGGCCCCGCGGCGCTTCACCATGGCCAGCACCTGCAGCACGCTGTCGTGGATGTCGCGGGCCAGCCGCTCCCGCTCCCGGGTCGCGGCCTCGATCTCCAGGGCGCGCGCGAGGGTGCGCTCGGAGGCGCGGGCGACCTCGACGACGTAGCCGATGGCGATGGAGGCGACCCAGACCAGGATCACGTTGTGGACGGTGTCGCGGACCGGGGCGCCGCGTTCGACCAGGTTGGCGACGGCGACCGCGGTGGAGGCGACGGCCGCCCACCGCCAGCCGCCCTTGATGGCGAAGGCGAGGACGGAACCGGCGGTCCATATCGACGGCAGGGTCGGGCCGCCGTCGTGGATGCGCTCCTGGGTGTCGGCGACGAGGGTGAGCAGGATGCCGGTGACGGCGATGGTGAGGTCGACGGCGAGGAACCGCTTGGTGCAGGCCGCCTCGCCCGCGACCTTGGGCAGGGTCGCCAGGGTCCACACGGCGAGGACGGCGTAGAAGGCGACGGCGACCCAGGGGCGGGCGAACTCGTCGTAGGCGGTGCAGAACAAGCCGACCGCGTACAGCATGGTCAGCACCCGGTAGCCGGCCAGGGCACGCCACAGCGGCTGCTCGACCGACATCCTCATGACTCTCTCGCGCCTGGCCATGTCCCCCCGCCCCCGCCCCGGACGTGCCCGTCCGGGGACCGGACCGTCACCGGTCCGTCTGCTCCCGGTGCGCCTTCTCCTTCTCGGCCTGTTCCTTCTCGGCCTGCGCGAGCGCGGCCCTGGCCGCCTTCGCGGCCTCCTTCTCGGCCTTCGCCGCCTCCGCGATCTGCCGCTTGGCGGCGGTCGCGTAGATGTCGACGTACTCCTGGCCGGACAGCTTCATGATCTCGTACATGACCTCGTCGGTCACCGCGCGGAGCACGAACCGGTCGTGTTCCATGCCCTGGTAGCGGCTGAAGTCCAGCGGCTTGCCGATGCGGATGCCGGGCCGCATGACCTTGGGCACCACCTTGCCGGGCGGCTGGATCTTCTCCGTGTCGATCATGGCGACCGGGATGACGGGCGCGCCGGTGGCGAGCGCCACGCGCGCCAGGCCGCCCGGCTTGCCGCGGTAGAGCCGCCCGTCGGGCGAGCGGGTGCCCTCCGGGTAGATCCCGAACAGCTCGCCGCGCTCGATCACCTCGATGCCGCTGCGGACGGCCGCCTCGCCCGCGCCGCGCGCGCCGGAGCGGTCCACCGGGAGCTGGCCGACGCCCTTGAAGAACGCGGCGGTCAGCCGTCCCTTGACGCCGGGCGTCGTGAAGTACTCGGCCTTCGCGATGAAGGTGACCTTCCGGTCGAGCACCGCCGGCAGGAAGAAGGAGTCCGAGAAGGACAGGTGATTGCTCGCGAGGATCGCCGGGCCCTCGGCGGGAACGTTCTCCAGGCCCTCCACCCAGGGCCTGAAGACGAGCTTCAGCGACCCTCCGATGGTGACCTTCATCGCGCCGTACAACAACCGAGTGCCTCCTGTGTCTGTCGAACAGACCTTAACCCGACGGGCCGGGCCCGGTATGCCCCGAGGGCCCGGCGGCCCTGGTCGGTGTCAGTGCCGTCGCGTACGGTGAAGCACACCTGCACTCGCTTCACGCCCCTTGACTCAAGACCCCTGAGATGAACAGGAGACCGAAGGTGCCGGTCCTTCCTGGAGCCGAGCCGTACCGCCACGAGGGCGGAGAGGCCGGCGTCCTGCTCTGCCACGGCTTCACCGGTTCCCCGCAGTCGCTGCGCCCCTGGGCGGAGTATCTCGCCGACCGCGGCCTGACCGTCACCCTGCCGCTGCTCCCCGGGCACGGCTCCCGCTGGGAGGACATGCAGCTCACCGGCTGGCAGGACTGGTACGCGGAGGTGGACCGCGAGCTGGGCGCCCTGCGCCGGCGCTGCGCCACGGTGTTCGTGGCGGGGCTGTCCATGGGCGGCGCCCTCGCGCTGCGGCTCGCCGCCCGGCACGGCGACGCGATCAGCGGCGTGGTCGTCGTCAACCCGGCGAACAGGGTGCACGGCCTGTCCGCGTACGCCCTGCCGGTCGCCCGCCACCTGGTCCGCACCACCCGCGGCATCGCCAGCGACATCGCCAAGCCGGGCAGCGTGGAGATCGGCTACGACCGGGTGCCGCTGCACGCGGCGCACTCCCTGCGGGCCTTCTTCCGGATCGTCGACCGCGAACTGCCGCGAGTGACCCAGCCGCTTCTGCTGCTGCGCAGCCCGCAGGACCATGTGGTGCCGCCCGCCGACTCGGCCCGTGTCCTCAGCCGGGTGTCGTCCACGGACGTCACCGAGCTGCTGCTGGAACAGAGCTACCACGTGGCGACGTTGGACCACGACGCGGACCGGATCTTCGAGGAAAGCCTGGCGTTCATCGGCCGGCTCGCACCCAGTGTCGGCGCCGGCAAGGAAGGGACGGCCACAGGTGGCTGAGCACGACTCGGAGCGCGAGGACCGCGAACGCCGGGAGGAGCCCGAGCGCGCGGGGGCCCGGGACGGCGGCGCGGGCCGCCCGGACGGCGGGTCCGGGGAGCAGTCGGTGCCGTTGGACGAGGAGGCCGCCTGGGCCGCGATCGTCGCCGGGTACGGCGAGGAGCCGCCGGACCCGCCGGGCGCCAAGCCGTTCAAGTCGGTGGAGGACCTGGCGCTGCTGGAGGCCGAGCCGAACGACGGCGGGGACGGGACGACGAGGACGGACGCCCCGGAGAAGATCGCGCCGAAGACGGAGGTACCGAAGAAGGACGCACCGGAGGAGGAGGCGCCGAGGCCGCTGGGCAGCTCCGTCTCCTTCGCCCCCGGCGTCGGCGGCGGCGGCCCGCGCGACTACACCCTGCGCGAGCCGGCCGAGGGGCACCCCGGTGAGGCAGACGACGGGGACGACGGCGACGAGGGCCATTTCGTCCCGCCGGAGCCGCCCCCGCTGCCCGCCGCCGACGCGACCGCCAAGTTCGCCTGGCTGGCGGTGATCGGCGGTCCGGTGCTGCTCCTGCTCGCCGTCCTGTTCGGCTGGGACATGACCTGGTGGCTCTCCACCCTCGGCATCGGCGGCTTCCTCGGCGGCTTCGCCACGCTGGTCATGCGGATGCGCCCGGACGACGAGGACGACGACGACCCGGGCCGCGGCGCGGTCGTCTGAGGGTCGGTCCCCCGCATTCCGAGGGCGGCCCGTCAGCCCGCCGGGATTCTGAGGGCGGCCAGGACCGGGAGGTGGTCCGTGGCCGCCCTCAGGTCGTCCTCCGAGACGCCGGGGTGGCCGAGGGGCACCCCGCAGCCCAGCACCTCGACGCCCTTGGTCGCGAAGATCGCGTCGATGCGCTGGTGCGGCGCGGCGGGGGTGGAGGTGAACTCGCCGCCCCAGGGGCTGGTGGCCCAGCAGTCCTGGAGTTCGGCGGCGAGCCGCCGGAAGGTCCGGCCGCCGGGGCGCTCGTTGACGTCCCCGCCGACGACGGCGTGCTCGACGCCCAGCGCGGCGAGCCGGTCGAGCACCATGCCGCCCTGCGCGTAGCGCTCGTCCTGGCGCAGGCTGAGGTGGCAGCTCACCACCCCCAGGCGGGCGCCCGCGAACCGTACGACGGCGGTGGCGAGCCCGCGCCGGTGCAGACCGGGGGTGAGCGGCAGCAGGACGTCCTCGGTGCGCTCGACGGTGGCCCGCAGCGAGCACAGCAGGGCCGGTCCGGCGGCCGTTCCGCCACCGGAGAGGATCACGAGGTCGGCGGCGCGGGCGAGCCGGGCCAGCTTCTTGCGCCAGCGGAAGAAGCGGGGCGCTTCCTGCACCAGGACCAGGTCCGGGGCGCAGGCGGCAATCACCCGGGCGAGCGCGTCGGTGTCGTCCCGCATCGACCGGATGTTGTAGCCGAGGACGCGGACGACGGCGGAACCGTCGGGTTCGGTACGGGAGTCGGGCAGCAACGGCATCGGATGGGCCATGCCCAGAACTTACGCCCGGAAGGCGCCCGCGGGGCACGGGGAACCGCGCGACAGGCCACGGCTCACCCGCGGCCCGGATCGCGCGGCCCCCTGCGGTGAACCGCCCTCACATGATCGGGTCGGGCTCCCGGGCCAGGTCGGCCGCGCCCACCAGCCCCGCCTTGTTCCCCAGCTGCGCGGCGATCACGTCGGCGACCGGACGCCAGTTGCCGCCCACCAGCCACCGCTTGTACGACTTGCGGATCGGGTCGAGCACCAGCTCGCCCTCGTCCGACAGACCGCCGCCGACGATGAACGCGGAGGGGTCGAACAGCGACGCGAGGTCGGCGAGGCCGGCGCCGGCCCAGCGGGCCAGCTCGCGGTAGGAGTCCACGGCGACCGGGTCGCCCTGGCGGGCGGCCATGGAGATGTGCTTGCCCTCGATGCCGTCGGGGGTGCCGTCGCCGAGCGAGAGCAGCACCTCGGCGCGCTCCGGGGTGGCGTTGGCGCGCTGCTTGGCGTAGCGGACGAGGGCGCGGCCGGAGGCGTACTGCTCCCAGCAGCCCTGCGAGCCGCAGCCGCACAGCAGGCCGTCCGGCACCATCCGGATGTGGCCGAACTCGGCGGCCACGCCGAAGTGGCCGCGGCGCAGCTTGTTGCCGATGATGATGCCGCCGCCGAGGCCGGTGCCGAGGGTGATGCAGATGACGTTGCGGTGGCCCTTGCCCGCGCCGAACTTGTACTCGCCCCAGGCGGCCGCGTTGGCGTCGTTCTCGACGACGACCGGGAGGCCCACGCGCGCCTCGACCTTCTCCTTCAGCGGCTCGTTGCGCCAGTCGATGTTCGGTGCGAAGTAGACCGTCGAGCGCTGGCGGTTGACGTAGCCGGCGGCGCCGATGCCCACGCCGGTGATCTCGTGCCCCGCGCGCGCACCCTCCACCGCCGAGGCGATCGCGTCCACGATGCCCTCGGGCGTGCCCGGGGTCGGCACCTTGTGAGTCGAGAGGATGTTGCCTTCCTCGTCGACCACGCCGGCCGCGATCTTCGTGCCGCCGATGTCGACGCCGATGGTGAGTCCCATGAATCCCTCAGTTTCGGTCGAGCCCCGCTACGGCCAACCGTACCCGAGCCCGCTCTAGTCGAGGTCGATGCGTTGTCCCGGACCGCTGTCCTCACCGGGGTCGCGGCGGTGGTCGGAGGGGCCTTCGGTCCCGTCCGTCCCGTCCGGCTTTCCGGTGCCCTCGCTGCCCGGAGTGCGCGGCACGTCCGCGGTGCCGCCGGTCCAGCGGCGCTCCTGGGCCTGGACGGCGGAGCGGTAGGCGGCGAGGAGTTCCTGGCCGGCGGCGGCCAGGTGGTCGAAGACGTCCGGGTTGCGTTCGATGACCGGTTCGACGGCCGCCTTGGCCTGCTCGACGACCTGCTGCACCACCTGCTGGGCGGCGGGTCCGCCGACCGCTCCGAGCAGCGGCGACTGGAGTCCGGCCAGCTTGTCCAGGGCGGTGTCGACGAACTTGCGCAGCTCCTCGGCGGCGGAGCCGGGCGGCGGCGTCCGCCGGTCCCGGCGGCGGGCCTTCTCGGCCTCCAGGTCCTCGGCGCAGGCGGTCGCCCAGGCGTCGGGGTCGCCCGGCGAGCGCTGGTCGTCGGGCGCCTGGTCCCGAGCCGCGTCGTGGCTGGGGCGCTCTTCGCTCATGGCGGACTCCTGACTACGTCTCGTCCTTACGACGTTACCCGAACGGAGGCAGCACCCGGCGCCGCTCCACCGGCCGCCGACCACAGCGCCGGGTCCGCGGCGAGCCCGATCCGCGACTCCCCGCCCGCCGGGCCGCCCGGCCGGCGCTCTCACCTAGGGGCGGCGCAGTGGCGCGGGGCCGGGGGGAAGGGGCGTACCACTGGCGTGGCACGTGGCCTGATCACCGACCCGCCGTCTCCCCGGCGCGGCCCCGCCGGTCGGCGCAGCCTGGAACGCCGCCTCACGGGCCGGACGCATCAGCGGCCTCGGCGCACGGCGGCCTCGGCCGCGCGGGCGGCGAGCGGGCTGCCGGCCACCGCGCCGGCCAGTCGCGCCAGGCCCTCGGCCTGGGCGGGCTGGGGCCTCCCCCGTCTCATCGGCCCGCCGGCCACAAAGCCGGGTCCGGGGTGAAACGGATGCTCAGCTCGCCTCGCTCAGGCCGGCGTCCTTGCCGGCGCGGCGGCGCAGAACCGCGGGGAGGCGGGCGTACCGCCGGCGTGGGCCGGCCGGTCCGCCGGCTTCTCGGGGCGGCGCCCGCCGGTCGGCGAAGTCCCGGAGGGCCGCCTCACGGGACGGTCGCGTCAGTGGCCGCGGCCTACGAGGGTCCGTCTCACCGGGCCGCCGGCCACAAAGCCGGGTCCGGGGTGAAACGGATGCGCAGTTCGCCCTCGCGCAGGGCGGCGCCCTCGACGGTGCAGCGGCGCAGGGCGGAGGGGAGGGGGACGATGCGGCGGAACGGTCCGGCGGTGAGGACGAGTTCGTCGCCGCGGCGGATGAGGTCGAGCTCGTCGCGGGCGGCGCCGGGCAGCGGGATGTGCCAGACGAGGACGCCGTCCTCGGCGAGGCGGTCGGTGACGGGCCACTCGGTCAGGGACGGCCCGGCGGCGGCGCCCGGCACGGGCAGCGCGGCCAGGTCGTCGGCGCCGCGCGGGTCGCGGCCCAGGTGCGGGACGGGCCGTACGTCGTGGGCGTCCTGCCACTCCTCCAGGATCTTGCGCTGCTGGGCGACGAGTCCGGCGAGCCAGCTGCCCGCTTCCGCCTCCGCCTCGGGGAGCACGCGGGAGGCGACCAGGGCGTCCGGACGGCGGCCGCGCAGGGCGAGGCCGAGGACGGCGGAGCGGACGGCGTCGGCGGCGGCCGGGGTGGGCTCGGCGACCAGCCGTACGTGGGTGTGGCGGTCGGCGAGGACGGCCTCGACGGCGGCCAGTTCGGTGTCCCAGCGGGCGGCCGTCTCGTACAGCCACTCCGCGGGCATGGGGACACCGGCGAGCCGGCCGAGGACGGGGCGCAGGGCGCGGGCCGCCTGGCGTTCCGGGGGCAGCAGACGGCGCAGGTAGCGGCGCAGCTCCCCGGGGAGGGAGAGGAGGGCGAGGGCCTGGTCGGCGGGCGGGAGGTCCACGACGACCAGGTCGTGGGCCTCGGCGAGGACCGCGTCGCGCAGGGCGCGCAGCACGGTGAGTTCCCCGGCGCCGGGCAGCGGGGTGACCTCTTCCGCGTCCAGGCGGTTCGCGCCGAGGAGGTCGAGCGCGGCGGACGCGCGGTCCTGGAGGGCGGCGAAGTCGGTGCGGAAGGCGGTGGTGGCGTCGGGGCGCCAGGCGGTGAGACGGTCGGCGACGCGGGTGGGGGCCGGGCCGGTGGGGGTGCCGAGGGCG
Source organism: Streptomyces sp. JB150 (assembly GCF_011193355.1). Lineage (GTDB taxonomy): Bacteria > Actinomycetota > Actinomycetes > Streptomycetales > Streptomycetaceae > Streptomyces. The sequence continues at coordinate 2,823,584 of NZ_CP049780.1, read as the reverse complement.
GCGCCGAGGGTGTCGGTGCGGTCGGTGCCGAGCACGAGGGTGCGGGCGCCCTCGCGGGCGGCCCGGAGCGCGGTGGCGGCGGCGGTGGTGGTGCGGCCTGAGCCGCCGGGGCCTGTGATCAGGATGGTGCGCATGGGGGTGAACGCTACCGGGGGCTTCGCCGGAGCCCGGTTCACTCGCCCCCGCCCGGAGACGTCACGCGCCCACGCGCCCGCGCAACGCCGTACCGCCCGGCCCCTCCCCTACTTCGCCGCCGACTCCACCCGCTTCTTCAGTCCGGCCAGCGCCCGGTCGATGATGACCTTCTCCGCCTTGCGCTTGATCATGCCGAGCATCGGGATCTTGACGTCGACGGTGAGCTGGTAGGTGACCTCGGTGGTGCCCGCGGCGGTGGGCTTCAGCAGGTAGGAGCCGTCGAGGGAGCGCAGCATCTGGGACTTGACGAGGGTCCAGGACACCTCGTGGTCGCCGGTCCAGGTGTATGCCAGCGTCTGGTCGTCCTTGATCGCGCCCGCGTCCATGACCAGCCGGACCTGCTCGGCGCGGCCCTGCTCGTCGGTCTTGAGGACCTCCGCCTCCTTCACCTCGCCGGTCCAGTCCGGGTAGCGGGCGAAGTCGGCGATGACCGCCATGACGTCGGCCGGTGCCGCCTCGATCGTGGTGCTCGAGCTGGTGTGTTCCGCCATCGCGGTGGCTCCTCCAGATGCGGTCCGGTAGGGAAGAGGTGTGCGCACGTGGGTGCAGCGTGAAGGCTACCGCGCGGTGACCAGGCCGATGTCACCCGTGTCGGCCACACCCCCGGGGCCCGTCCGCCTTACCCGTGGCCAGGTCCCCTCACCCCGCGGCCCGGTCCCCCTCGCCCCGGGGCCGCTCCCCCTCACCCCGCTGGTCACCACTCCAGCGCCCACGGCCGTCCCGTGCTCGCGAAGTGCCCCACGTTCACGCACTCCGTCGCCCCGATCCGCATCCGCCGCACCAGCGGCTGGTGGACGTGGCCGAACAGGGCGTAGCGCGGCCGGGTGCGGCGTATCGCCTCCAGCAGCGCCCGGCTGCCGCGTTCGAAGCGGCGGGCGACGGTGTCGTAGACCAGCTCCGGGACCTCCGGCGGGATGTGGGTGCACAGCACGTCCACCTCGCCGACCGCCTCGATCTTCGCGGCGTACTCCTCGTCGCTGATCTCGAACGGTGTGCGCATGGGCGTGCGCAGGCCGCCGCCGACGAAGCCGAAGACGCGGCCGCCGATCTCGGCCCGTTCGCCGTCGAGGACGGTGGTGCCGGGGCGGGCGTACTCCTGCCACAGGCGGGGCATGTCGACGTTGCCGTACGTGGCGTACGTCGGGGTCGGGAAGGCGGCGAACAGTTCGGTGTACTGGGCGCGCACGGCCTGTTCGACGACCTCCGCCCGGTCCCCGTCGATCCCCGCCCACAGCCGGGTGCCCAGGTCGCGGGCCTCGTCGAAGCGGCGGGCGGTGCGCAGGGCGATCAGCCGGCGGGCGTTCTCGGCGCCGAACAGGTCGGGGAAGATGCCGCGGGCGGGGACGGCGTAGTCGAGGAAGAGGATGAGGTCGCCGAGGCAGATCAGGGCGTCGGCGCCCTCGCCGGCCCGCGCCAGGTCCGTCGCGTTGCCGTGCACGTCGCTCACGACGTGGACGCGGTGGGTGCGCTTCCCGCGGTTTCCGGCCGGTGTGGGTGACATGACGATCAAGCGTAAGCGTGTGCGGCAAACGTGAACAGTGGCGGCCGGACCTGCGATTACTCGCCAGTCGGAAGGGGTGTCGACTACTGTGCGCGAAGCATCAGAAATCGCATCGGTCATCCGTGTGACGCAGCGAACATCTCGCCGGGACCCCCTGTCGTAGACGCCATACCGGCGGGTAACGTCCGGGCAGTCCAGTCGTGCTCAGGATTTCAACAAGCCGGAATCCCGGCTTCCGCTGGATCCCTGAGCACCTGCCCGAGCCTTGGACCGCACCGTCGCATCGCACAACGTCGTGGCGCCGGCGCCCTATGAGGAGCAGCAGTCTTGCGCGAGTTCAGCCTTCCGGCTTTGTACGAGGTCCCCTCGGACGGCAATCTGACCGACATCGTCCGCAGAAACGCCGCGCAGCACCCCGAGGTCGCCGTCATCGCCCGCAAGGTGGGCGGGGCCTGGCAGGACGTGACCGCGACGGCGTTCCTCGCCGAGGTCCGGGCCGCCGCCAAGGGCCTCATCGCGGCCGGCGTGCAGCCCGGCGACCGGGTGGGCCTGATGTCCCGCACCCGCTACGAGTGGACGCTGCTCGACTTCGCCATCTGGAGCGCGGGCGCCGTCACCGTACCGGTGTACGAGACCAGCTCGCCGGAGCAGGTGCGGTGGATCCTCAGCGACTCGGGCGCCACCGCCTGCGTCGTCGAACTCGACACGCACGCCGCCGCCGTCGAGTCGGTGCGCGAGTCGCTGCCCGCCCTCAAGCACGTCTGGCAGATCGAGGCCGGCGGCGTGGAGGAGCTGGGACGGCTCGGGCAGGACGTCAGCGACGAGACGGTCGAGGAGCGCAGCTCGCTCGCCAAGGCCGACGACCCGGCGACCATCGTCTACACCTCCGGCACCACCGGCCGCCCCAAGGGCTGTGTGCTCACCCACCGCAGCTTCTTCGCGGAGTGCGGCAACGTCGTGGAACGGCTGCGCCCGCTGTTCCGCACCGGCGAGTGCTCGGTGCTGCTGTTCCTCCCCCTCGCGCACGTCTTCGGCCGGCTGGTGCAGGTCGCCCCGATGATGGCGCCGATCAAGCTGGGCTGCGTCCCGGACATCAAGAACCTCACCGACGAGCTGGCCTCGTTCCGCCCGACGCTGATCCTGGGCGTGCCGCGGGTCTTCGAGAAGGTCTACAACGCGGCCCGCGCCAAGGCGCAGGCGGACGGCAAGGGCAAGATCTTCGACAAGGCGGCCGACACCGCGATCGCGTACAGCAAGGCGCTGGACACCCCGTCCGGCCCGTCGCTGGGCCTGAGGCTGCGGCACTTCGTCTTCGACAAGCTGGTGTACGGCAAGCTGCGCGCGGTGCTCGGCGGGCGCGGCGAGTACGCCATCTCCGGCGGCGCCCCGCTCGGCGAGCGCCTCGGCCACTTCTTCCGCGGCATCGGCTTCACGGTCCTGGAGGGCTACGGCCTGACCGAGTCCTGTGCGGCCACCGCGTTCAACCCGTGGGACCGGCAGAAGATCGGCACGGTCGGGCAGCCGCTGCCGGGCTCCGTGGTGCGCATCGCGGACGACGGCGAGGTGCTGCTGCACGGCGAGCACCTGTTCAAGGAGTACTGGAACAACCCGGGCGCCACCGAGGAGGCCCTGGAGGACGGCTGGTTCCACACCGGCGACCTCGGCACCCTCGACGAGGACGGCTATCTGCGGATCACCGGCCGCAAGAAGGAGATCCTGGTCACCGCGGGCGGCAAGAACGTCGCCCCGGCCGTGATCGAGGACCGGATCCGGGCGCACGCGCTGGTCGCCGAGTGCATGGTGGTCGGCGACGGGCGGCCGTTCGTGGGCGCGCTCATCACGATCGACGAGGAGTTCCTCGGCCGCTGGGCCGCCGAGCACGGCAAGCCGGCCGGGTCCACCGCGGCGTCGCTGCGCGAGGACGCGGATCTGCTGGCCGCGATCCAGGCGGCGGTGGACGACGGCAACGCGGCGGTGTCGAAGGCGGAGTCGGTGCGGAAGTTCCGGATCCTGCCGTCCCAGTTCACCGAGGACTCGGGGCACTTGACGCCGTCGCTGAAGCTGAAGCGGAACGTGGTGGCGAAGGACTTCGCCGAGGAGATCGAGGCGATCTACGCGAAGTAGCGCTGCCGGTTCTCGCAGGGCCCGCGCCAGCCGATGTGCCCCGTACCCGCCATGGGCGGGTGCGGGGCACATGGTGGCTCATCGCGCCCACGCGGCGGAGCCGCACGTCGATACAGCCCCGCGCCCCTCGGGAAGTTGCTTTACAGCAGGGCTTTCAAGTTCTCCGCCAGCAGGTCCCAGCGCCACTTCTCCTCGACCCATTGCCGGCCGCGCTCGCCCATCCTGCGGCGCAGCTCCGCGTCGCCGAGGAGGGTGGTGATGCGGTCGGCGGCCTGGGCGGGGTCGCCGCCGCGGACCACCCAGCCGGTCTCGCCGTCGAGGACGGCGTCGGGCGCGCCGCCGGAGTCGCCGGCGACGACGGGCAGCCCGGTCGCGGAGGCCTCCAGGTAGACGATGCCGAGGCCCTCGACGTCGAGCCCGCCGCGCCGGGTACGGCAGGGCATGGCGAAGACGTCGCCGGCGCCGTAGTGCGCGGGCAGCTCCGCCCAGGGCACGGCCCCGGTGAAGCGCACGGACGCGGCGACGCCGGTCTCGTGGGCGAGGCGGCGCAGGTCCTTGTCGTAGGGGCCGCCGCCGACGATCAGCAGCACCGTGTCCGGCTCCTTGGCGAGGATGCGCGGCATGGCCTGGATGAGGGTGTCCTGGCCCTTGCGCCGCACCAGCCGGGAGACGCAGACGACGACCGGGCGGTCGGTGAGGCCGAGCCGGGCCCGCACCTCGGCGCCACCCGACTCCGGGTGGAAGGTCTTCTCGTCGACGCCGGGCGGCAGCTGCACCATGCGCGCGGCGGCCTCGGGGGTGAGCGCCGAGGCGATCCGCGAGCGGGTGTACTCGCCGAGGTAGGTCAGGGTGTCCGTGCCCTCGCCGATCCGGCGCAGCAGCTGCCGGGCGGCGGGCAGCTGGGCCCAGCCGGCCTCGTGCCCGTGGGTGGTGGCCACCAGGCGCTCGGCGCCGGCCCGGCGCAGCGCGGGCGCCATCAGCCCGAGCGGTGCCGCGGCGCCGAACCAGACCGACGTACAGCCGTGCTCGCGCAGCAGCCCGACGGCCCGCCGGGTGGCGGCGGGGGTCGGCAGCAGCATGGTCGTGCTGTCCCGTACGACGGTGAAGGGCTGTTCCGCGTCGAACGCGGCCGTCGCCTCCCTGCCCTCGCGGCCGCGCTTCCAGGTGGAGGCGTAGACGACCAGCCGGCCGGGGTCGAGGCGGAGGGCCATGTTGTGCAGGAACGCCTGGATGCCGCCCGGGCGGGGCGGGAAGTCGTTCGTCACGATGAGGGTCTTGCGCATCGCCGCCGACCCTACCCAACGTAGACTCACGAGCCGGCACGGCCGCGCTGTTCGATGCGCGCACGGGCGGCCGGGACATCATGGCCCCGACAGGATCCGGGACGGGCAGCGGACGGAAGCAGGGGCGTGAGGGTGGACAGGACACACGGCCGGCGGCGCCTCGCGGGGCTGCTGGGGACATGGGCCCTGACCCGGCTGCTCCTGCTGCTGTTCGTCTTCAAGGTGTACGTCTTCCCGGGTCCCGACGTCACCAGCGACATCTCGGTGATCTACCAGGGCTGGTACGAGGTCCTGCGCGGTGGAACGTTCCCGCTGGACGACGTCACCTGGCAGTACCCGCCCGCCGCCGCGCTCGCCGTGCTCTCCCCCGCGCTGCTGCCCTGGCTGGACTACGCGCACGCCTTCTTCGTCCTGGCCTGCCTCGCCGACCTGGTCACGCTCGTCCTGCTGCGGTCCGCGGGCGGCCGGCCGGGCCGGACCCCGCGCGGCGCCTGGGTGTGGGTCGCGGGGGTGCCGCTGCTCGGGCCGACCGTCTACGCCCGCTACGACGTGATGGTCACCGCCGTCGCGGTGGCCGCGCTGCTCGCGGGCGCCCGGCACCCGCGGCTGATGGGCGCGCTGGCCGCGTTCGGGGCGCTGCTGAAGGTGTGGCCGGTGCTGCTGCTGGTCGCCGCGCGCAGGCGGGCCCCGTGGGCCTCGGCGGCCATCACGGCGGGCCTCGTCGCCGCGCTGTTCGCGCTCGCCATGCCCGGTGCCTTCGCCTTCCTGACCTTCCAGCGCGACCGCGGCACCGAGGTGGAGTCGCTGGGCGCGCTGGTCTTCCACGTGGCCCGGCACTTCGGTTGGAACGGGCAGGTGCTGCTCAACTACGGCTCGGTGGAGTTCCTCGGCCCCTACGTCGAGGTGGTCAGCACGGCCGCGCTCGCGCTGACCGGCGCGGCGTTCGCCTGGCTGCTGCTGTGGCGGCTGCTGGCGGTGCGGTTCCAGCCGCACACCCTGGCGGACGCGGCGTTCGTGGCGGTGCTGCTGTTCACCACCACCAGCCGGGTGATCAGCCCGCAGTACCTGGTGTGGCTGGTCGGGCTGGGGGCGGTCTGCCTGTGCTTCCGGGCGAGCCCGATGCGGCTGCCGGTCGGCCTGGTCCTCGCGGCGTCCTTCGTGACGGTGCTGGAGTTCCCCGTCTGGTTCTCGCACGTCGTGGCGAGCGACGGCACCGGGATCACCCTGCTCGTCGTCCGCAACGGGCTGCTGGTCGCCGCGACCGTCACCGCGGCCCGCGCGCTGTGGCGCACCACGGCGTCCCGCCCGCCCGGCCAGTCCCCCGTCCCCGCCCAGGCCACCCGCGCCAGGCAACCCACGACCTCCGCCTGACACCGGGCGGGGGCTCCCGCTTCAGCCGCCCAGCTGGTCGCGCACGTACTCCCGCCACAGCGCGGTGAATCGCTCCGGTGTGGTGCCCAGCACCTCGGCCATCGCCCCCTCCACGGCGCCCTCTCGTTCCCCGTGCGCGCCGACGGCGCGGTAGAACGTGCCGAGCCGGGACTCGCCCCAGCGGTCCGCGATGAGCCGGCAGGCCAGCCAGGCGCTCTCGTAGGCCTGAGCGAGGGCCGTCGCGTCGCCGGTGAAGCCGAAGTCGCGGTCGGCGGGCAGCCGGCCGGGGAGGCGCCCCTCGGCCGCCGCGCGGGCCAGTTCGGGCGCGGCCTGCGCGGGCAGGCGCCCGGTGCCGCGGTAGCCGGCCCAGTCCGCGTAGCCCTCGGAGAGCCACAGCGGGGTGGCCGCGTTGGTGTGGGCGCGGGTGGCGACATGGGTGGCTTCGTGGGTGAGCACGACCTGCCGGCCGACGGGGCCGAGGACGGCGTACGCGTCCGGGTTGACGATGATCCGGTCGGCGGGGGCGCGGTCCGCGCCGGTCTCGCCGGTGGTGACGGCGGCGATGCCCCGGTAGGAGGAGGCGGGCGAGCCGAGCAGCGCCGCCATGTCCTCCAGCGACTCGGGGACGAGCACGACGACCCGGCGGCGCCACGCGGTGCCCCAGGCGTCGGAGATGGCGGGCACGGCGCGGTCCGCGAGGGCGGCGAACCCCCGCAGCTCGTCCCGGGACCGCCCGGCGCCGAGGACCAGGCTGTGCGCGCCGCGCACGGCCGTCACGGTGCCCTGGTCCCACAGCTGGTGGGCGGAGCGGGGCGCGGGCCGGTCGGAGACGACCCACCACCGCCCGTCGGCGTCCCGGGCGAGGGAGAGGGTGCGGCCCGCGGTGACGGGCGCCCGGTCGTGCCCAGCGATCCGGTAGCGCAGGTCGGCCCGCGCGGTGGCGGTGGCGCCGGTGCGGTCGAGGGAGGTCAGGCGGTACGACCAGGCCGCGAGGGGCACCGCGCGCAGCCGGTCGAACCCGGTGGTGCTGCCGGTCGCGCCGTAGGCCCGCGCGTCGTGGTCGAGGACGGCGGCGGCGCGCCGGTCGAGCAGCCGCTGCACCTCGGCCCGCGCGCCGTCCGCCGCGGACCCGGGCCCGCAGCCGACGAGGGCCACGAGCAGCAGACACAGCGTCACCGCCCAGGAGTCCCGCGCCCGCCGTCGACCAGCCATCCTCCGAGGGTACGGTCAGCCGGGCCGGTTCAGACCCGGGTGACCGCCGAGACCGGCATCATCCCGACCGGGTCGTAGCGCACCGGCGCGCCGGGGTAGGGCGCGTGGATGACCTGCCCGTTGCCGACGTACATGCCGACGTGGCTGGCGTCGGAGCGGTAGGTGACGAGGTCGCCGGGCCGGGCCTGGGAGAGCGGGACCTGCCGCCCGGCCGCCCGCTGCGCCTGCGAGGTGCGCGGCAGCGAGACCCCGGCCTGCGCGTACGACCACTGCATCAGGCCGGAGCAGTCGAAGCCGCCGGGCCCGGCCGCGCCCCACACGTACGGCTTGCCGAGCGCGGAGCGGGCGGCGGCGACCGCGGCGGCGGCGCGGCCGGAGGCGGGGGCGGCGCCGGTGAGGCCGGGCATGTCGTCACGGCCGGAGCGGGAGGCCCGGTCGTAGGCGGCGCGTTCCTCGTCGGGCAGGGAGTTCAGCAGGGCGCGGGCCTCGGCGAGCTTGCGCTCCACGGCGCGCTTGTGGGCGGCGACGGCCTTGCGGCTCTGCTCCAGTTCGGCGAGGGTCTCGGCGGCCTCGGCGCGCTGCTGGCCCAGGCCGCGCAGGGCGCTCTGCAGGTCCTTGAGCCGGCCGGCCTGCCGGACGCTGATCCGGTCGAGGACGGCGGCCTTGTCGAGGTAGTCCTGCGGGTCCTCGGAGAACAGCAGGGCCAGCGACGGGTCGACGCCGCCGGAGCGGTACTGGGCGCCGGCCAGCGAGCCCAGCGCCTCCCGCAGGGTGTTGACGCGCTCCTGCTGGCGGGCGATCCGGTCCTGGGCGCGGCCGACCTCGGCGCGCAGCTCGTCGGCGCGTTCGTCGGCCTCGTTGTACGCCTCGGTGGCCTTCTCGGCCTCCGCGTAGAGACGGTCGACCTCGGCGCGGGTGTCGTCAGGCGGCGCGGCCAGGGCCGGGACGGCGCCGAGCACGGCCGCCGCGGCCGAGAGCAGAGAGACCGCGACGGTAGCGCCGCGGTCGAGACCGGACGACGGTGCCTGGCGGCGATGGGACCCCACGGGTAGCCGCGCTCCTTCCACTGGCGGACAGGAAAGCCCCCCCACGCCAGGTACGGAACGGCGTGAGGGAAACGCGGCAGACAGTAACGCCGTGACACGGTGACGGCCAAAGACCTTCGCGGCCACACACAGTGACGCCCCGCCGCTGACGCAGGTCATCGGCGGGGCGCGAGGTCAGAACCCGTTCCGGTGATTCGCCCGTTCGGGGGGGCGTGGTGTCCCGGTCCGGGGACGCGTCAGACGCGGACGCCCCACATGAAGGGGCCGCCCATCGTGCTGAAGGACTCGTAGCGGACGACCGTGCCGGTGCGCGGGGCGTGGAGGACCTGCCCGTTGCCCGCGTAGAGACCGACGTGGTGCAGGTCGTTGAAGAAGAAGACGAGGTCGCCGACCTGGAGGTCGCTCTGCGAGTAGATGCGGGTGCCGATGTTGGCCTGCGCCTCGGAGGTACGCGGGATGGAGACGCCGGCCTGGGCGTAGGCCCAGGAGGTCAGGCCCGAGCAGTCGAAGGAGGACGGGCCGGTGGCGCCGTAGACGTACGGCGAGCCGATCTTGGTCTGGGCGGCGGCGTAGGCCGCGCCGGCCCGGCCCGATGCCGAGGCCGAGGCGGAGGCGGCGGGGTCGGTGAGGGCCTGGCGGCCGCTGTCGCGGCTGGCCCGCTCCTCCTCCTCCTGGAGCGCCGCCTTCTCCGCGGCGGTCAGGGTGTTCAGCAGCTTCTGCGCCTCGGCGAGCTTGGCCTGGACTTCCTTCTTCTTCTCACCCAGTTCGGTGCGGGTGGAGGAGAGGTCCTTGAGCTTCTCGGAGGCCTCGGCGCGCTGCTGGGCGAGCTCGCGCTGCTTCTCCTGGATCTCCTTGAGCGCCTCGACCTGCTGGGCGCTCAGCTGGTCGAGCGTGGAGGCCTTGTCCAGGTAGTCGTCCGGGTCGGCGGAGAGCAGCAGCTGGAGCGAGGGGTCGAGGCCGCCGGAGCGGTACTGGGCGCTGGCCATCGAACCCAGGCCCTCGCGCAGCTCGTTGACCTCTTCCTGGCCGCGGGCGACGTTGTCCTGGATCGTGGAGATCTCCTTCTGGAGCTTCTCCTGCTTCTCCTTGGCGCCGTTGTACTTCTCGGTGGCCTGCTCCGCCTGCTCGTAGAGCTTGTCGACCTTCGCCTTCACCTCGTCCTTGCTCGGCTTCTCGGCCGGTGCCGCGTTGGCGGCCTGGGTGCCGAGGGCGACGGCAGCGGCTGCTGCGGTGGTCAGCACGGTCACACGGGCGCGACTGGGCTGCTTGGGTCGACGGTGGGACGCCACGGAGGTGAACTCCTTCTTCTGAGTGATCACCCGCTCGGAGGTACGAGCCCAGACCCTAGTGATGTTCTTGTGATCAGTTCAAATTCCCAGGGGAAAAATCTCGTCACACCCTGCATTCTTTACCCACAAGTCACCTGCGGTGAGCCAGGGTTGACGCTACGTCGCATGACAGAACCGCCCAATTCGTACATAGCGGCTGTACGTTGGGCCTTCAGGACAGTCGCTTCAGAAGTACCGCGGATGCCACGGGCCGGGCGCCGGCCCGCGCCACGCCGTCGGCGACCTCGCGGTCGGTGGAGGCGACGATGACCGGGCGCCCCGGCGGTTCGGCGCGCACCAGCTGCCGGATCAGCTCGTCGGCGGTGACGCCCGGCTTGGAGAACAGCACCCGCACGCCGCGCGGCGGCGCGAGCAGCACCGGCGCGGCCAGCTCGGCCCCGTCGAAGACACAGGTGACCTCGGCGCCGGTCTGCGCGGCGAGCTGGGAGAGCTGGCCGAGCAGGCGCAGGCGCTGCTTCTCCAGCGGCATCTGGGGATAGCCGGTCTTGGTGACGTTGTAGCCGTCGACGACGAGATGCGCCTGCGGCAGCGCCAGCAGCTGGTCGAGGATCGCCGGGTCGTTCTCGGACAGTGCCCGCGCGGCGATGTCCTTCGGCGTCATCCGGCCCGGTTCGACGGCGTCCACGGTCTCGGCCGGCCGCACGGACACGGGCGGCAGGGCGAGTTCGCGGCGCAGCCCCTGGGTGGCGTCGAGCAGGGTGTCCAGCAGCAGCCGGACCCGCATGTCCTCCACGCTGCGGCCCTCGCGGGCGGCCCGGCGGGTGGCCTCCAGGGCGGCCTCCGCCTCGCCGAGGCGCGTCTTGAGCCGCCGTACCTCGCTCTCGGCGGCGGACACCTGGGCGTGCCCCTCGGCGCGGACGGCCTCCATCTCGCTCTGCACCTTGCGCAGCGCCGCCTCACCGCGCTTGACGTCGCTGAGCGCGGCGCGCAGTTTGCGGTGCAGCGATTCCGCTTCCTTGCGGGCGCCGTCCAGTTCGGCGCGCAGCCGCTCGGTCTCGGCGCGGGTGTGCTCGCGGGCGGCGGCGAGTTCGGCGCGCAGCCGCTCCAGTTCGGCCCGGCTCTCCTCGTCGGCGCGTTCGGCGTCGGCGCGCAGCGCCTCCTCGCCGGCGGCGGTCACCAGCTTCACCCAGCCGGCCGGGCGCAGCACGTAGGCGGCGGCGGCCACGTCGAGCGGGTCCGCGGCCGGGGGCGGCGAGCCGGCGTCGAGGGCGCCGGCGAGTTCGGGCTGGCCCTCGCGGAACTTCTCGCCGATGCGCTGCCGGAACAGCGGGTCGGTTTCCAGCGCCGCGGCCATCGCGTTGCCCGCGAACTTGGCCCGGCGGTTCGGGGCGAACCGGGCGTACTGCCGCAGCTGTGCGGGCAGTTCCGCGACGGTCAGCCCGCCGAAGCCGTCCGAGACGATCTGCACGACCCGGCGGCGCACTCCCTCGGGCAGCGGACGGTCGAGCACCTCAGCGGCGCCGTCGCCCGGCCCCCCGCCGTGTGTCTCCGCCATCCGTCACACCCCAATGCCTCTACGGGATCCCCCGGCGGGGATCACGTCTGCGGGGCCGTCCCCCATCGTCAGGAGCCGGCGCCCGGCCTGTCCACGAGTTCCACCTGGTCCACGGCGTTGCACCAGCGGCAGCGCACGGACTCGATGGTCTCACTGACCACCTCGCGCTCCTCCACCTTCGGCTCTCCGGCCAGATCCAGGTGGACGTACTCGACGACCTTCGACGAGCGCGTCACGTCGAAGCGGGTGAGGTTGCCGCAGAGGGTGCAGCGCCACCGCGTCGTGGCGGTCGGCAGGGGAACCGTCATCGTGACTGTTCGCTTTCCTTCTAGTGTCCGTGACACGCCGGTCTTCCCGCGGCGTGTGGCTCGTAACCCTACGGCCTGCCGGGTGCCGGGCGCCCGTCTGTCCACGGCGGCGAGGCGGTCTGTGCGGTTGCGTCCGGTTACGTCATGCTCTGTGTTCGTGATCAGCAAGTGGAACATGCCGAGGTGGCCGGGCCGCCGCCGGCCGTCGGCGCCGGTGACGTACGTCCTGATGGCCCTGTGCTGCGGAATCTTCCTGCTGGGCCCCGCCTCGGGTCTCAATCCGGTGTACGGCACCGGCGACGAGCTGCTCGCCGCGCAGCGGGCCTACTTCCGGCACTGGGGCGTGGTCCCCGCAGAACTGTTCGAAGGGTCTCCCCGGGCGGCCCTCACCCCGGCCACCGCGCTGTTCGTGCACGGCACCTGGGTGCACCTGCTCGGCAACATGCTCTTCTTCTACGTCTTCGGGGTCATGACCGAGGAGCGGATGGGCCGGGTGCGGTTCATCCTCTTCTACCTCGGCTGCGGCTACCTCGCCCTGCTCGGCTACGCGTGCGCGAACTCCGACTCCGCACAGTCACTGGTCGGGGCGTCCGGGGCGATCTCGGCGGTGCTCGGCGCGTTCCTCTTCCTGTTCCCGCGGGCCCGCGTGACCAGCCTGCTGCCGTTCCTGCTCTTCCTGCCGCTGCGCTTCCCCGCCTGGCTGGTGCTGCCCTTCTGGGCGGCCCTCCAGTGGCTGGCGGCGGGCCAGGCCTCGCAGGGGCCGGGCGTGGCCTATCTGGCCCACGTGGTGGGGTTCGCGCTGGGCCTGCTCTACGCGTGGGCCCGGTTCCGGCCTGCGACTAGAGTGAGGGCCGCCCCAGCTCCGGCACCCGAGGGAGAGAACCAGCCGTGATCACCGCGATCGTCCTGATCAAGACCAGCGTGGACCGGATCCCCGAGATCGCGGAGTCGATCGCCGCGCTGGACAACGTCAGCGAGGTCTTCTCCGTGACCGGCACCTACGACCTGATCGCCATGGTCCGGGTCAAGGAGCACGAGGACCTGGCCGAGGTCATCCCGGGCCGCATCAGCAAGATCCCCGGCGTGGAGGCGACGGACACGCACGTGGCGTTCCGCACCTACTCCCAGCACGACCTGGAGGCGGCGTTCGCGATCGGCCTGGACAACTGAGCGACGGCAGGAGACGCGCCCGCAAGGGGCGCGGACAGCTGCGCGACCGGCCACGGCCGGCCCGCACCCGCCCGGTCGCGGCACCCCCCGCGGCGGGATGAGGGCTTTCTCATCTCCGGCTCATCCCCGGCGCACCGCCGGGGGACAGGCCGGCCGCATGGTCTTCACGCGCAGGCTGGCGGTCCTCGCCGCCGCCGTGGTGATCCCCCTCGGGATCGCCGCGACCAGTTCCGCCCTCACGGACAGTCCCGAGCCGCCGAAGGTCCCGGCGAGAGTGGAGCTGGACAGCGGCTCGCCCAGCCCGCCGTCCCGGACCGCGCCGAGCGCGACACCGGCGCCCGTGCCCGCGCCGAGCGACCGGGTCGTCCCCCGGCCCCCGGTCACCGATGCCCCCGGCGGTGATGACGATGACGACGACCGCGGCGCCGGGGACGACGACGGACCCGGCGACGACGGCTGACCCGCCGCGCCGGCACATCTCCGCCCGCGTCCGCATTCTGCAACTCCCGGCCGCCGGGCGGCAGTTTGAAGTGGGCGAACTCGCCGGCCTACCCGCTCGATCCTGCTGCGCGACACCGACCAGCGGATCGGCAATCTGCTCGCGCAGGAGATTCGTCTGCGCCGCGTCGACCCGTCCGGCCTCGGCCCCCGCCTGCGCACGACGGACCTCCTGGTCGCCTGCAACCCGTACAACGTGCCGTGCGGGGAGCGCGGCGTGGCCCGGGCGTTCGGGCCGCAGAAGGGCGCGACGCCCGCGCAGGTCGAGCAGTTGTCGGCCGGGCTGGAGAACTGGGCGTACGTCCTCACCCGCGACCTCGGGGTAACGGGCACCGATCTGCGCACCGGGCCCGGCACCGGTGCCTCCGACGGTCTCGGCGCGGGGCTCGCCGCTCGGCGCCCGGCTGCTGCCCCGCTTCGACGTCCTGCTGGACCAGTCAGAACCGGACGCCCGCCTCGCCCGCGCCGACCCGGTCGTCACCGCGGAGGGCGCCCTCGACCACCAGACGCGCGGCAAGGTCCCGGCGGAGGCGGCCCGCCGGGCCAAGCGGTACGGCCGTCCGGTGCTCGCGCTGGCCGGCACGCTCGGCGAGGGCGCGCACGAGGTGCCGGGCGTGGACGCGTTCAGCGGCATCCCGCCCGCCCCGATGGCCCTCGCGGAGGCGCTGGTGCGGGCGGGCGAACTGCTCGCGGAGGCCGCCGAGCGCGCCCTGCGGATGATCCCGCTGGGCGCCCGGCTACCGGCTCACGCGGACGTGTCCGGCACGCAACGCCCGTCCTCGGTGCGGTAGCTCCACCGCGCGCCGTCCCGCACCAGCTCCTTGACCGCGCGCAGGAACCGCTCGACGTGCTCGTCCGGCGTGCCCGCGCCGAAGCTGACCCGGATGGCGTTGAGGGACTTCTCGCCGGGCGCCGCCTCGGGGGCGCCGCACTCGCCCTGCGTCTGCGGGTCGCTGCCGAGCAGGGTGCGCACCAGCGGGTGGGCGCAGAACAGGCCGTCGCGCACCCCGATGCCGTACTCGGCGGACAGCGCGGCGGCGAAGTGGGAGCTGTTCCAGCCGTCGACGACGAAGGAGATCACGCCGACGCGCGGGGCGTCGTCCCCGAACAGGGACAGCACGCGCACCTCGGGCACCTCGGCGAGCCCGGCGCGCACCGTCTCGATCAGGTGGCGCTCGCGGGCGACCAGGGTGTCGAACCCGGCCTCGGTGAGCGCCTTGCAGGCGGAGGCGATGGCGTAGGCGCCGATCACGTTCGGGGAGCCCGCCTCGTGCCGGGCGGCGCTCTCGTGCCACTCCACGTCCACGCCGCCGTCCTCGCGCCGGGTCACCTTGCGGCTGGCGCCGCCGCCCGCGAGGTAGGGCTCGGCCTCGCGCAGCCAGTCCGCGCGGCCCGCGAGGACACCGGAGCCGAACGGGGCGTACAGCTTGTGCCCGGAGAGGGCGACCCAGTCGACGTCCAGCTCCCGGACGGAGACGGGGTGGTGGGGGGCGAGCTGGGCGGCGTCGAGCACGATCCGGGCGCCGTGCGCGTGGGCGGCGGCGGCCAGCTCCCGTACGGGCCACAGCTCCCCGGTGACGTTGGAGGCGCCGGTGACGCAGACCAGGGCCGGCCCGTAGGGCTCGCGGTCGGCGAGGGCGCGTTCCAGGGTCGCCACCGCCTCGGCCGGGGTGCGGGGCGCGTCCAGGTAGGTGACCTGGGCGTCGCGCCAGGGCAGCAGGGAGGCGTGGTGCTCGGTCTCGAAGACGAAGACCCGGCAGCCGGCGGGCAGCGCGGCGGCGAGCAGGTTGAGCGAGTCGGTGGTGGACCGGGTGAAGACGACCTGGTCACCGTCCCGGCAGTCCAGGAAGTCGGCGACGGTCGTCCGAGCGTTCTCGAACAGGTCCGTGGAGAGCTGGGAGAGGTATCCGGCGCCGCGGTGCACGCTGCCGTAGTACGGGGCGTACGCGGCGACGTCGTCCCACACCCGCTGGAGGGCGGGCGCGCTGGCGGCGTAGTCGAGCGCGGCGTAGGTGACCTCGCCGCCGGTGACGAGCGGCACGGTGACATCCCGCCCCAGAACGGGCAGCGGGGCACAAACGGACCGGTCGGCGGCAGCAGTGGAGACGGACATGGCGAACTCCCGTGAGGCGAAGGGGAAAAGAAAGCGAAGAAGGGTGTGCGGAGGCGGGGCTCGGCGGCCCTAACGCATTCGCTTGCTCACGGAAGGCTCCCTCGAACGACCAGGACCCCTGGCCCCACACTTGCGAGAAGCGTGCGAGGGGTCCGCGCTTGCCGTAGGCCTTGTTGCCGTACGGCCTGGTCTTCACCCGGGGCACCCCGCCACGGACGGAGGGTTGCCGGACAGTCGGCCGGGGCCTCATGACTGTCACTCATGACCTGGTACAGGAACGTAGACGAGATGATCGTCGACCCGCAACCCGTGTCCGGATCGCGGGACGACACCTCGTTGACATCAGGCGTTGCTGGCGGCCACCCAGCGGTCCAGCGTGCGCCGGGCCGCGCCCGAGTCGATCGACTCCGCCGCCTTCGCCATCCCGGCGCGGATCTGCTCGGCCAGCGGGGCGTCGCCCGGGTGCAGGGCGACCAGCGCCGCCGCCGAGTTCAGCAGCACCGCGTCGCGGACCGGGCCCCGCTCGCCGTCCAGCAGCCGGCGGGCCACCTCGGCGTTGTAGGAGGCGTCCGCGCCGCGCAGCGCCTCCACCGGGACCAGGTCGATGCCGACGTCGCGGGGGTCGAAGGCCTCCTCGGTGACCTTGCCGTCGCGGACGATCCACACCCGGGAGGTGGCGGTGGTCGTCAGCTCGTCGAGTCCGTCGTCGCCGCGGAACACCAGCGCCGAGTTGCCGCGCTCGGCGAGCACCCCGGCGACGATCGGCGCCATCCGCGGATCGGCCACGCCGACCGCCTGGGCCCTCACCTTCGCCGGGTTGGTCAGCGGGCCCAGGACGTTGAACGTGGTGCGGATGCCCAGCTGGCCGCGGGCCGCGGCGACATGGCGCAGCGCCGGGTGGAACCGCACCGCGAAGCAGAAGGTGATGCCCGCCTCCTCGGCGACCTCCGCCACCCGCTGCGGCGTCAGCTCCAGATTGACGCCGAGCTTCTCCAGCACGTCGGAGGCGCCGGACGCGGAGGACGCGGCGCGGTTGCCGTGCTTGACCACCTTCGCGCCGGTGCCGGCCACGACGATGGAGGACATGGTGGAGATGTTCACCGTCTTCGCGCCGTCGCCGCCGGTGCCGACGATGTCGACGGTCTCGCCGGGCACCTCGATCACCCTGGCGTGCGCGTACATCGCCCGGACCAGGCCGGTGATCTCCTCGACCGTCTCGCCCTTGGCCCGCAGCGCCACCACGAACCCGGCGATCTGCGCGTCGGTCGCCTCCCCGCGCATGATGCGGTCCATCGCCCAGGCGGTGTCCTCGGCGCTCTGGTCCCGGCCCTCCAGCAGACCGTTCAGCACCACGGGCCAGGAACGGCCCGCCGCGGTGTCGCCTCCAGCGGGGGTCACAGCGCTCATCAGCCGCTCCTGATCGTCGTAGGGCACGGGGCACACCACCCGGTGTGATCCCAGCCTATCCAGCCCGGGGCACGGCGAAGGGCCCCCGTCCGAACACCGGACGGGGGCCCTTGGCCGTGGCGTGGCGAACGCAGCGATCAGTGGTGGCCGTGGCCGCTCGTGATCTCCTTGTACTCCTCGACGGTGGGCTTGGCGACCTGGCTGTCCTCGCCGAAGTACGCCTTGCTGAGCTTGGCGCGCAGCTTCTCGGAGCCCTTCACCTTGCGCTCGACACCGTTCTCGTCGACCGTCGGGCCGATCTCGGCCGGCTGGTACTGGTCGTGCGCCGTGAGGCTGTACAGGGCCGCCTGGCTGAGCGGCTCGTGGACCTCGATGTACTCACCGTGCGGCAGGCGCTTGATGGTGCCGGTCTCGCGACCGTGCAGCACCTTGTCCTTGTCCCGGCGCTGCAGGCCGAGGCAGATGCGCTTGGTGACCACGAAGGCGATGACCGGGCCGACGAAGAAGCCGATCCGGACGAACCAGGTGACCGCGTTGATCGACAGGTGGAAGTGCGTGGCGACGATGTCGTTGCCACCACCGATCAGCATGATCATGTATGCCGTGACCCAGGCGACACCGAGCGCGGTGCGGGTCGGGGCGTTGCGCGGGCGGTCCAGGATGTGGTGCTCGCGCTTGTCGCCGGTGACCCAGGACTCGATGAACGGGTAGACCGCGATCGCCGCCAGGAAGAGGCCGAACAGCACCAGCGGGACGAACACGCCGAGGACCAGCGTGTGACCCCACAGGTTGATCTCCCAGCCGGGCATGGCGCGGACGAGACCCTCGGCGAAGCCCATGTACCAGTCGGGCTGGGCGCCGGTGGACACCATGTCCGGGCGGTACGGGCCCAGGGCCCAGATCGGGTTGACCGTCGCGATGCCGGCGAGGACCGCGATGACACCGAAGACCAGGAAGAAGAAGCCTCCGGCCTTGGCCATGTAGACCGGCAGCAGCGGCATGCCGACGACGTTGTTGTTGGTCTTGCCGGGACCCGCGAACTGCGTGTGCTTGTGGTAGAAGACCAGGATCAGGTGGGCCACCACGAGACCGAGCATGATGCCCGGCAGCAGCAGGATGTGGATCGAGTAGAACCGGGCGACGAAGTCGTCGCCGGGGAACTCCCCGCCGAACAGGAACATCGAGATGTACGTGCCGACGATCGGCACGGACAGGATCGCGCCCTGCGTGAAGCGGACACCGGTGCCGGAGAGCAGGTCGTCCGGGAGCGAGTAGCCGGTGAAACCGGTGAACATGCCGAGGACGAACAGCAGGAAGCCGAACAGCCAGTTGATCTCACGCGGCTTGCGGAACGCGCCGGTGAAGAAGACGCGCATCATGTGCACGAACATGCCGGCGAGGAAGACGATGGCCGCCCAGTGGTGGATCTGCCGGATCAGCAGACCGCCGCGGACGTCGAAGCTGATGTCCAGCGTCGACTTGTAGGCCTCGCTCATCAGCTGGCCCTGCATCGGGATGTAGCTGCCGTGGTACTCCACCTCGTTCATCGACGGGTGGAAGAACAGGGTCAGGTACACACCCGTGAGGATGATGATGAGGAAGCTGTAGAGGCAGACCTCGCCCAGCATGAAGGACCAGTGGTCCGGGAAGATCTTCCGCATGTTGGCCTTGGCCAGGGAGTAGATCCCCAGCCGGCCGTCGGCCCAGTCGGCGACGCGCTCGCCGGCCGGTGCCTTCCCGCGAGAGCGGGACTCGGTGGGTTCGTTGGTGCTCATCCGCGCTCCCAGAATGCAGGACCGACGGGCTCTTCGAAGTCGCCGAGCGCTTCGAGGTAACCCTCGTCGTTCACACCGATGCGCAGCTGCGGCAGCGGGTGACCGGCGGGACCGAAGATGACCCGGGCACCGTCGGAGAGGTCGAAGGTGGACTGGTGGCAGGGGCACAGCACGTGGTGCGTCTGCTGCTCGTACAGGGAGATCGGGCAACCGACGTGCGTGCAGATCTTGGAGTACGCCACGATGCCCTCGTGCGACCACTCGAGCTCGCGCTTGTCCTTGATGTCCTCCGGCCTGATCCGGACGAGCATCAGGGCGGCCTTGGCGATCTCGTTCTGGAAGCCGTGGTCGTGCTCCTCCAGGCCCTCGGGCTTGGCGAAGGTCAGCGAGCCCACCGCGACGTCCGACGGCCGCAGCGGCTCGTTGGTGTTCATGTTGACGATCAGCTTGCCCTTGGACCACAGGGTGTGGCGCAGCTTGTCCTCGGGCAGCGGACCGAGGTCGCGCAGCAGGACCACGCCGGACAGCGGCACCATGGCCATCGCGCCGAACATGGTGTTGCGGATCAGCTTGCGCCGGCCCAGCTGGGACTCGGCGGCGCCCTGCCGGAAGTCGGCGTGCACCTGGGCACGGACGTCGGCCGGGGCCTCGATCGGGTGCCGCTCCCCGACCAGCTCGTGGTCGGACATCAGGGTGCGGCCCCAGTGGACCGCGCCCGCGCCGATGCAGAACAGCGCCACGCCCAGGGTCAGGCCCAGCGCGAAGTTCATCGCGTTGATGTGCCCGAGCGTGAAGACGTAGATCGACTTGTCGTGCGGGATCGCCACGAACGAGGCGATGAAGCCGATGGTGGCCAGCATCGACACCGTGAACAGCAGGGCCACCGTGCGCTCGGACCGCTTGGCGGCCCGCTCGTCGATGTCCTGGACGCGGGGCTCGTGCGGCGGCAGGCCCGGGTCGGCGAACGGGTCCTTCTCGTCCGCGACGCCCAGCGCGCCGTGTGCGGTGTCCTGCGCTGCGGGCAGGTTCTCTTCGGGAATGTCTTGGCTGCTCATGACTTCTTGGCCTTTGCGGTCCGGGCGGCCACCCACACGGCGATGGCGATGAGGGTGCCGAGGCCGAAGATCCAGCCGAAGAGGCCTTCGGCGACCGGGCCGATGCCGCCCAGCTCCATCCCGCCGGGGGTCTCCGTCTCGTCGCTGTTGACCGCGTTCAGGTACGCGATGATGTCCTTCTTGTTCTGTTCCGACAGGGTGGTGTCGGGGAAGGAGGGCATGTTCTGCGGGCCGGTCTGCATGGCCTCGTAGATGTGCTTCGGGTCCACGCCTTCCAGGGACGGCGCGTACTTGCCCTTGGTGAGGGCACCGCCCTTGCCGGTGAAGTTGTGGCACTGCGCGCAGTTGTTGCGGAACAGCTCGCCACCCTTGGCGATGTCCGCGCCCTCCGGACCGTACTGCTCCTCGGTCGGGACGGCGGGGCCGGCACCCAGCGAGGAGATGTACGCCGCGAGCTGGTCGATCTCGGCCTGGGTGTAGATGTTCTTCTTCCGCGGCACCTGGGCGCCCTGGGAGGTGGCGGCCGGCATGCGGCCGGTGCCGACCTGGAAGTCGACGGCCGCCGCACCCACGCCGACCAGGCTCGGACCGTCGGAGGTGCCCTGACCGCCGGTGCCGTGGCAGCTGGCGCAGCCTACGGCGTAGAGCTTCTTGCCCTCGTCGATGGCAAGGGACTGGGCGGTTTCATCGGCCTGCGCCTTGCCCGCGGGTGCGAACGCGGCGTACAGCCCCCCGGTAGCCGCCAGCGCGAGGAGTAGGACGACGACCGCCGCCAGCGGATGGCGTCGTCGTGCGGAGAGCTTTTTCACGGATTACCCCGGTGTCAGGATCTTCTGCGTCGATGCTTCTGGGATGTGCGTGTTACGGGAACGCGCGTGGGATCGGGTCCGGCTACTTGATCATGTAGATCGTGGCGAAGAGGCCGATCCAGACGACATCGACGAAGTGCCAGTAGTAGGACACGACGATGGCGGCGGTCGCCTGCTCGTGGGTGAACCTACGGGCCGCGTAGGTACGGCCAAGGACCAGCAGGAAGGCGATGAGACCGCCCGTCACGTGCAGGCCGTGGAAGCCGGTGGTCAGGTAGAAGGCCGAGCCGTAGGGGTCGGAGGAGAGCGAGAGGCCCTCGTGCTTGACCAGCTCGGTGTACTCGTACACCTGGCCGCCGATGAAGATCGCACCCATGATGAAGGTGACGATGAACCACATCCGGAGCTTCTTCACGTCACCGCGCTCGGCGGCGAAGACGCCGAGCTGGCAGGTGAGGGAGGAGAGCACCAGGATCGTGGTGTTCGTCGCCGAGAACGGGAAGTTCAAGGCGTCCGCCTTCTCACTCCAGAACTCGGGTCCTGTCACCGATCGCAGGGTGAAGTACATCGCGAAGAGGGCCGCGAAGAACATCAGCTCGGAACTCAGCCAAATGATGGTTCCGACGCTGACGAGGTTCGGTCGGTTGACCGACGGGTGCGCGTGCCCGGTGTCTACTGTCGTTGCTGTCGCCACGACCGACATTATGTCGGTCGCTTATCTCGCCCTCACTCCGGGGGGTGCCGTTCGGAGTGTTGCCCTCGGTCGTACCGGTGCTGACGTGGTGTGCAGGGGAGTAGCATCCGGGCCTACGGGCCTTTCCGCACGACGCCGAAGTCACGGAGGAAGCTATGCAGCCGACCGCCACGGTGCTGGTCTACAGCGACGACTCCAACACCCGCGAGCAGGTGCGGCTAGCGGCCGGGCGCCGGCCCGCTCCGGACGCGCCCCTGGTGGAGTTCGTGGAGTGCGCGACTGCGGCGGCCGTCGTCAGGGAGCTGGACAAGGGCGGGATCGACGTCTGCGTGCTGGACGGGGAGGCCGTGCCCATGGGCGGCATGGGGCTGTGCCGGCAGATCAAGGACGAGGTGTTCCGGTGCCCGCCGGTACTGCTGCTGATCGGGCGGCCGCAGGACGCGTGGCTGGCGACGTGGAGCCGGGCCGAGGCGGCGGTGACGCTGCCGGTGGATCCGGTGGAGTTCGCCTCCGCGCTGGCGTCTCTGCTGCGGCAGCGGAAGCTGCAGAGCGCCTGAGGAAGCGGCGCCCGGGGTGGTCGGGCGGCTGCGGGCCGGCTGTGGCCGGTCGCGCGGTTCCCGGCCCCCTGAAGGGGCGCGTTGCTACACCGCGGCCGGTCGTAGACGTGCGGTTTCGTCCGGCTCGGGGGCTTCCGGCCGGCCGGCGGTCAGGGCGCTGCCCTCTCGCCAGGTGTCCCAGGTGAGGTTCCAGTCGCCGAAGCCGTTGCCGAATGGCTCCATGGTGGCGCCGTAGGAGTTGACGACCTTCACCACGTCACCCTCGCGGACGTTCTGGAAGAACCAGGCGGCGTTGCCGGTGCTCATGCCGGTGCAGCCGTGGCTGACGTTGGCGTAGCCCTGGGAGCCCACCGACCAGGGGGCGGCGTGCACGTACTCGCCGCTCCAGGTGACCCGGGTGGCGTAGTAGACGGGCAGGTCGTACGACTCGGACGAGCCGGCGGCGATGCCGATGCTCGTACTGCGCATCCGTACGAAGTACTCCTTGCCGAGCACCACCTTGACGCCGTTGCGGGTCTCGAAGCCGGGCTTGCCGGTGGTGACCGGTATGGAGTTGATCTCCTTGCCGTTCCGGTAGACGGTCATGTGGTGGGACGAGGCGTCCGTGACGGCGACGACCGCGTCGCCCGTGGTGATCCTCAGCGGCTTCGCGGTGCCGCCCCACAGCCGGTCGCTGATCTTGATGCCCTCCAGGTTGCTGTTGACCTGGACGGTGGCGTGGGCGGGCCAGTACTCCTTGGGGCGGTAGTGGAGCTTCTTGTCGTCCACCCAGTGCCAGGAGCCCTCCACGGCGGGCGTGGAGCGCACCTTGAGGGCGCGTTCGACGACGGCCCGCTGAGCCCTGTCCGTCACCTCGCGGCTGAGTTCGGCGGTGATGGGCTGGCCGACGCCGTAGGTGCCCGCCTTGGGCCCGAAGGTGACGTCGAGGCGCTTCTCGGCGACGGGCCGGCCGGTGTCGAGGACCAGGACCCGGCGGCCGGGCCGGCCGTCCTCGTCCTCGGTGCTCACCCGGACCGTGTAGCGGGCGTTCGCGGCGAGCGGGGACGTGGAGTGCCAGCGGGCCCCGTCGGCGGAGAGTTCGCCCGCCAGATGGCGGCCGGCCGCGTCCACGGCCGTGACGTCCGTGATGCGCCCGTCGGAGTCCTGGGCGGTGATTTCCAGGGGCTTGTCCGGGTCGGCCTTCTTCCCCTCGCCCACGGGTCCGCTGAAGGAGATCTGGTCCGTCGCGTCGTACGGCGCGGCCGACAGCGGGTGTCCGTCGCCGCCGCAGGAGGTGATGGCGGGGCCGAGGGATATCAGCAGCAGGGCGCCGGTGACGGCGGTACGGGAACGCGGTGTGTGGCTCATGAGCTCACGCTAGGGAGCGCCCTGCGGCGGGGCGCGCTGGGTGAGCCGGGCGGGGGACGGCGGCTGCTGCGAACGCGGGAGCCCGGACGCTCCTTTCGGAGTGTCCGGGCTCCCGTGGGCTCGGCGTGTGCTACTGGGTGCGGTTCTCACCGCGGTAGTACTCGAAGACCCAGCCGAAGATGCCGATCAGGATGACCGGGAAGGCGAAGTACAGCAGCCACCAGCCGACCGCGACACCGAGGAAGGCGAGGGCGCCGCCGATCGCCAGGGACAGCGGCTGCCAGCTGTGCGGGCTGAAGAAGCCCAGCTCGCCGGCGTCGTCCGCGACGTCCGCCTCCAGGTTGTCCTGCGCACCGACGTCGACCCGCTTGGCCGTGAAGCCGAGGTAGAAGCCGATCATGATGCACAGGCCGAAGGCCAGGAAGAGGGCCGTGGTGCCGGCCGGCTCCTTCGACCACACGCCATAGACGACCGCCATGGCGAGGACGAAGACGCTCAGCCACATGAACATCTTGCCCTGGATCTTCACTTGCCGGCCTCCTTGCTGCCCACGAGCGCGTCCCGCTTGCCGTCGTTCTCAAGCTGCTCGAGGGCGGCGATGTCGGGGTGGTGCAGGTCGAACGCCGGGGATTCGCTGCGGATCCGCGGCAGGGTGATGAAGTTGTGCCGCGGCGGCGGGCAGGAGGTCGCCCACTCCAGGGAGCGGCCGTAGCCCCACGGGTCGTCCACGCCGACCGGCTTGCCGTACTTGGCGGTCTTCCAGACGTTGTAGAAGAACGGCAGGATCGACGCGCCCAGGACGAACGAGCTGATCGTGGAGATCGTGTTCAGGGCGGTGAAGCCGTCGGCCGCCAGGTAGTCGGCGTACCGGCGCGGCATGCCCTCGGCGCCCAGCCAGTGCTGCACCAGGAAGGTGCCGTGGAAGCCGACGAACAGCGTCCAGAAGGTGATCTTGCCCAGGCGCTCGTCGAGCATCTTGCCGGTGAACTTCGGCCACCAGAAGTGGAAGCCGGAGAACATCGCGAAGACGACCGTGCCGAAGACCACGTAGTGGAAGTGGGCCACCACGAAGTACGAGTCGGAGATGTGGAAGTCCATGGGCGGCGAGGCCAGGATGACACCGGTCAGACCACCGAAGGTGAAGGTGATCAGGAAGCCGGTCGCCCAGAGCATCGGTGTCTCGAAGGACAGCGAGCCCTTCCACATCGTGCCGATCCAGTTGAAGAACTTCACACCGGTCGGGACGGCGATGAGGAACGTCATGAAGGAGAAGAACGGCAGCAGCACACCGCCGGTGACGTACATGTGGTGCGCCCACACGGTCACGGACAGGCCGGCGATCGCGATGGTCGCCGCGACCAGACCCCAGTAGCCGAACATCGGCTTGCGGGAGAAGACCGGGATGACCTCACTGATGATGCCGAAGAACGGCAGGGCGATGATGTACACCTCCGGGTGTCCGAAGAACCAGAAGAGGTGCTGCCACAGCAAGGCGCCGCCGTTGGCCGCGTCGAAGATGTGCGCCCCGAACTTGCGGTCCGCCTCCAGGGCGAACAGCGCGGCGGCCAGGACCGGGAAGGCCAGCAGGACCAGGACACCGGTCAGCAGGACGTTCCAGGTGAAGATCGGCATGCGGAACATCGTCATGCCGGGGGCGCGCATGCAGATGATCGTGGTGATGAAGTTGACCGCGCCGAGGATGGTGCCGAAGCCG
Source organism: Streptomyces sp. JB150 (assembly GCF_011193355.1). Lineage (GTDB taxonomy): Bacteria > Actinomycetota > Actinomycetes > Streptomycetales > Streptomycetaceae > Streptomyces. The sequence continues at coordinate 2,798,561 of NZ_CP049780.1, read as the reverse complement.
GAGAAGGCCAGGCCCATGATCCACATGTCGGAGCCGAGGCCCGGCGAGCGGACCGCGTCGGACAGCGGGGTGTAGGCGAACCAGCCGAAGCTGGCGGCGCCGTTCGGGGTGAGGAAGCCGCCCACCGCGATCAGCGAGCCGAACAGGTACAGCCAGTAGGCGAACATGTTCAGCCGCGGGAACGCGACGTCGGGGGCGCCGATCTGCAGCGGCATGATCCAGTTCGCGAAGCCCGCGAACAGCGGCGTCGCGAACATCAGCAGCATGATCGTGCCGTGCATCGTGAACGCCTGGTTGAACTGCTCGTTCGACATCATCTGCAGACCCGGACGGGCCAGCTCGGCGCGCATGAACAGCGCCAGGATGCCGCCGATGCAGAAGAACGCGAACGACGTCGTCAGGTACAGCGTTCCGATGGTCTTGTGGTCGGTGGTCGTCAGCCACTTCACCACGATGTTGCCGGGCTGCTTGCGCCGGACCGGCAGTTCGTTCTCGTAGGTGCCTGCCTCGGGGGCACCTGCGGGTTCGTTGACGATACTCACAGGACGTTCGCCTCCCGGTCCTTCGCGTGCTCGGACTGCTCGATACCGGCGGGCACGTAACCGGTCTGGCCCTTCTCGGCCAGCTCCTTCAGGTGCTGCTCGTAGCGCTCCGGCGAGACGACCTTCACGTTGAACAGCATCCGGGAGTGGTCGTTGCCGCACAGCTCGGCGCACTTGCCCAGGAACGTGCCCTCACGGTTCGGGGTCACCTGGAAGGCGTTCGGGTGGCCCGGGATGACGTCCTGCTTCATCAGGAACGGCACCACCCAGAACGAGTGGATGACGTCCCGGGAGGTCAGGACGAAGCGGACCGTCTTGCCCTTCGGCAGCCACAGGGTGGGGCCGGGGTTGCCGGTCTGCGGGTTGCGGTCACCGGGGACACCGCAGGTGTAGACGCCGCCGGCGTTCGCCGGGAAGTCCTTCTTGTAGCGGTCGGGGACCGCGTCCAGTTCCTTGGCGGTCTTGGCGTCGCCGGTGGAACCCTCGACGTTCTCGATGTAGTTGAAGCACCAGCTCCACTGGAAGCCGACCACGTTGACCGTGACGTCGGGCTTCTTGTCCATGGAGAGCAGCTTCGACTCGTCGCGAGCCGTGAAGTAGAAGAGGACCGACACGATGATGATCGGTACGACCGTGTACAGCGCCTCGATCGGCACGTTGTACCGGGTCTGCGGAGGGATCTCCACCTTGGTGCGGCTGCGCCGGTGGAAGATGGCACTCCAAAGGATCAAGCCCCACACCAGCACGCCGACGGCGAGCGCGGCAGCCCAGGAGCCCTGCCACAGGGAGAGGACGATCGGCGCCTCTTCCGTGGTGGGGGTGGGCATGCCAAGGCGGGGGAAGTCCTCCCATGTGCAACCGGTGGCGGTCGCCAGGACCAGGCCCGCGGTCAGTGCCTGCAGCAGCTTCCGCCGCATCGGGCGCCGCGGCGAGCGGTCGGAGCCGTTGGGACTCACGTAGCGCCTTCCCGAGAGTCTCGCCCGCGCGGATCGGCTGCGGCCTGGCCTTCTCGCTGGTCGGTCGCCGCCCTGCGTCGGGCAGGGGTTTGGATGTTTATGCGGACCAAACCCTAGCCCACCCTCTTCGGGGCTTCGCGAGGAGGGGTGCCTAGTCACTCGGTGGGTTCGCTGGATTGGCGGGTGGGGGGTCGTCCGGGCTGGTCGCACCCCGTGGCGGAGCCGCCGCCGGCCCGGCCCCGTGCCCCTTGCGGGTGAGGGCCGGCCGGGGGGTTTAGCGTTGCCGTATGGCCTACTTCGATGCCGCTTCCGCCGCTCCCCTGCACCCCGTCGCCCGGCAGGCGTTGGCGGCCTCCCTGGATGAGGGATGGGCGGATCCGGCCCGGTTGTACCGGGAAGGGCGCAAGGCCCGGATGCTGCTGGACGCGGCGCGGGAGGCGGCCGCCGAGGCGGTCGGCTGCCGACCCGACGAGCTGGTGTTCACCTCCTCCGGCACCCGGGCCGTGCACGCGGGCGTCTCGGGCGCGTTGGCGGGCCGGCGGAGGGTGGGGCGCCACCTGATCGTGTCAGCCGTCGAACATTCCTCGGTACTGCATTCGGCGGAGTCCCACGAGGCGGACGGCGGCACGGTCACGCGGGTCGCGGTGGACCGCACCGGCGCCGTCAGCCCCGCGGCGTACGCGGGAGCCCTGCGCGCGGACACCGCGCTGGCCTGCCTGCAGTCGGCCAACCACGAGGTGGGCACCGTGCAGCCGGTGGCCGAGGTGGCCGAGATCTGCCGGGCGGCCGGGGTGCCGCTGCTGGTGGACGCGGCGCAGTCGCTGGCCTGGGGTCCGGTCGCGGGCGACTGGTCCGTGCTGACGGCGAGCGCCCACAAGTGGGGCGGGCCGTCCGGGGTCGGACTGCTCGTCGTCCGCAAGGGCGTGCGGTTCGCGCCGCAGGGACCGGCGGACGAGCGGGAGTCGGGCCGGGCTCCCGGCTTCGAGAACATCCCCGCGATCGTGGCGGCGGCGGCCTCGCTGCGGGCCGTACGGGCGGAGGCGGACGCCGAGGCGGTACGGCTGCGGGAGCTGACGCACCGGATCCGGGCGCGGGTGCCGGAACTGGTGCCGGACGTCGAGGTGGTGGGCGACCCGGAGCGGCGGCTGCCGGGGATCGTCACCTTCTCGTGTCTCTATGTCGACGGCGAGGCGCTGCTGCACGAGCTGGACCGGGAGGGCTTCTCGGTCTCGTCCGGCTCGTCCTGCACCAGCAGCACCCTGACGCCCAGCCACGTGCTGAAGGCGATGGGGGTGCTGAGCGAGGGCAATGTGCGGGTGTCGCTGCCCTTCGGGGCGGTCTCCGAGGACGTCGACGGGTTCCTGGAGGTGCTGCCGCGGGCGGTGGCCGGGGTGCGGGAGAAGCTGGGCGCGCCGGTGGCCGAGACCGCCGTGCGCGACGACGTCCTGGTCGTGGACTCCCTCGGCAAGCGCTGCCCGATCCCGGTCATCGAGCTGGCCAAGGTCATCGGCGAGGTGCCGGTGGGCGGCCTCGTCCGGGTCCTGTCGGACGACGAGGCCGCGCGCCTGGACATCCCGGCGTGGTGCGAGATGCGCGGGCAGGAGTACGTGGGCGAGGAGCCGGCGGAGCGGGGAGCGGCGTACCTGGTGCGCCGCTCCGGCTGAGGGCACCTCCCTCCCGCCCGCGGGCGGGAATCAGCGCGGGAATCAGCTCAGGTGCTGCTGGACCTCCGCCGCGGCCTCGTCGCCGTACGCCTTGGTGAAGCGCTCCATGAAGTGCGCCCGGCGCAGCTGGTACTCCTGGGTGCCGACCGTCTCGATGACCAGCGTCGCGAGCATGCAGCCGACCTGGGCGGCGCGCTCCAGGGAGACGCCCCAGGCGAGGCCGGACAGGAAGCCGGCGCGGAAGGCGTCGCCGACGCCCGTGGGGTCGGCCTTGCGCTCCTCGTCCGGGCAGCCGACCTCGATCGGGTCCTCGCCGGCCCGCTCGAGCCGCACGCCGCGCGAGCCGAGGGTGGTGACGCGGTGGCCGACCCTGGCGAGGATCTCCTCGTCACTCCAGCCGGTCTTGGTCTCGATGAGGCCCTTCTCGTACTCGTTGGAGAACAGGTACGTGGCGCCCTCCAGCAGTATCCGGATCTCCTCGCCGTTCATCCGGGCGATCTGCTGGGAGAAGTCGGCGGCGAAGGGGATGTTCCGGGAGCGGCACTCCTCCGTGTGGCGCAGCATCGCCTCCGGGTCGTCGGCGCCGATCAGCACCAGGTCGAGGCCGCCGACGCGGTCCGCGACCGTCTTCAGCTCGATCAGCCGGGCCTCGCTCATCGCGCCGGTGTAGAAGGAGCCGATCTGGTTGTGGTCGGCGTCGGTGGTGCAGACGAAGCGGGCGGTGTGCAGGGTCTCGGAGATCCGCACCGAGCCGGTGTCGACGCCGTGCCGGTCCAGCCAGGCGCGGTACTCGTCGAAGTCGAAGCCGGCCGCGCCGACCAGGATCGGCTTCGTGCCCAGCTGGCCCATGCCGAAGGCGATGTTCGCGCCGACGCCGCCGCGGCGGACGTCGAGGTTGTCGACCAGGAAGGAGAGCGAGACCGTGTGCAGCCGGTCCGCGACGAGCTGGTCGGCGAAGCGGCCGGGGAAGGTCATGAGGTGGTCGGTGGCGATGGAGCCGGTGACTGCGATGCGCACGGCGTGGACGCTCCTGAGTGGAGGGGTAATGACAATTCACGCTACCCGGTGCGGGGCCCGGCCTGAAGGCGACAAAACTACCCGATAGTAGATCTTTCTTCGTGAGCCGCCCCATGCCTACGGTGCCGCTATGACGAACCTCAAGGTGTCCGCCCCCGCCCCGGCCCCGGCCGATCCCGAAGGCGACCTGGCGTCGCTGCGCGGCGACTGCGCCCGGATGGTGCCGCACTGGTCGGTGCCCGACCGGCACGCGCCGCGGCCGGTCTCCCCGTCCCTGATCCACGGCGTGTCGGTGCCGGTCGCCTCCGCGCGGCTGCTGGACGCGATGTCCGACTACGGCGACTGAGCCGTAGCCGGGGAACCGTGCGCTCCTCCGCCGCGTCCCATCGCTGTCCCCCGTAACAGCTGTGTGGCCGAAGGAGCGATGCGGTGAACACCGAGCGACCCGACAACGACGACGAGGTCGTGGGCGAGTCCGGCGCCGCCGAGAGGAACGACGGCTCCGAGGGTCCGTCCTCCCGCGCGGACGGCGCTGCGGGAGCGGCTAGCGCGAGGACGAGTGCGCTGGGCGCGGAGGCGGATGCGGCTGCTTCTGCTGGGGCTGCTTCCGCTGGGCCTGCTTCCGGCGGGGACGTTTCCGCTGGGACCGCTTCTGGCGGAGCCGCTTCCGTTGGGGCGGTCGGCGCGGGAGCGGCCGGCGCCCGGCCGGACGCTGTCGCCGGGGACGCCGGAGTGGACGGTGGTCGGCCCGAGGCAGCCGGGGGCGCGGGAGCGGCCGGCGCCCGGCCGGACGCCGTCGGCGGGGACGGCGGTCGATCCCGGACAGCTGGGGGTGCGGGAGCCGCTGGAGTGGCTGGCGGCTCGCCGGAGGCGGTCGCCGGAGTGGATGGTGGTCGGTCGGAGGCGGTCGTGGGTGGCGCGGGGGACGGTGAGCTGGTCGCGTCCGCCGTGTCCGGGGCCGGGCGGGACGGCGATGAGCGTTCCTCCCGGCGGCGCTCCCCCGTGCTCGTCGCCGCCATGGTCGCCGCCGTGCTGCTGGCCGGGGGCGGTGGGGCCTACCTCGCGGGCTCCGCGGGGAGCGGTGCGGGCTCCGGGGCCGGTGCGCCGGCCGGGGGCGGCACTCCCCCGCCGCTGGCTCTGGACGGTTACGCGGAGGGCGCCGGGAACGGCATCGCGCCCGGCGAGCCCGACCCGAACGGGGTGACGTACCGGGCCTCGGGCGATCTGCCGAAGGGCCCCGGCTCGGCGCCGGTGTACTGGGCGAAGGGCGAGGTCACGCGGGAGGAGGTCGCGCGGCTGGCGGCGGCGCTCGGGGTGGACGGGACGCCGGTGGCCGAGGGTCAGGCCTGGAAGGCCGGGTCCGGCAAGGACGGCCAGGGGCCGAGCCTCCAGGTGAACCGGCAGGCGCCCGGCACCTGGACGTTCCACCGGTACGCGCCCGGCACCGATGACTGCGAGAGCGTCACCGTCTGCTCCAAGCCGCCCGCGTCCGGGTCCGGCGACCCGGTGAGCGAGGCGGCGGCGCGCGAGGCGGCGGCGCCGGTGCTGAGGGTGCTCGGGCAGGACGCCGCGCGGGCGGACGCCTCGCGGGTGACGGGCGCGCAGCGGGTGGTGAACGCCGATCCGGTGATCGGCGGGCTGCCGACGTACGGCTGGCCGACCGGGCTGACGGTCGGTGCGCGGGGTGACCTGGTCGCGGGCAGCGGGCAGCTGAAGGCGCCGGTGAAGGGGCACACGTATCCGGTGCTGGACGCGCGCGCGACGCTGGACCGGCTGAACGCGGCGCAGGAGCCCGGCCACCGTGCCGGGATCGGCGGCTGCGCCACTCCGGTGCCGCTGGAGGAGGGCCGGGAGCAGGCGCCGTGCGAGACGTCGGGTGCGACGGCCGCTCCGCGGGAGACGATCGTGGTGGAGGACGCGGTGTTCGGGCTGGCCTCGCACTTCGTGCAGGCGCGGCCGACGCTGGTGCCGTCCTGGCTGTTCGAGGTGCGGGCACCGGGTGCGAAGGAGGGCTTCACGGTGGCGTACCCGGCCGTCGACCCGCGCTATCTGACGTCGCCCGCGCCCTCCGAGGAGCCGAGCGGGAACCCGAGCCCGCGGCCGACGGGACCGGACGCGCCCGCGGAGAGCCGGAACGTGAAGGTGGAGGGCTACACCGCCGAGGGCAGGGAGCTGACGGTCGCCTTCACCGGCGGGGTCTGCGCGGACTACGAGGCGACGGCGTCGGAGAGCGCGGACGAGGTGACGGTCACGGTCACCGAGACGCCCTGGCCGGACAAGGTCTGCATCATGATCGCCAAGACGCACCACCGCACGGTCGAGCTGGACGAGCCGCTCGGCGAGCGGAAGGTCGTCGGCCCGGACGGGGAGGCGATCCCGCTGGAGAAGCCGGGGGCGCGGCTGCCCCGGGGCTGAGGCACGCGCGTACGCGAAAGGCGGCGGCCCTCGTCAGGAGGGACCGCCGCCTCTCACTTCACTCGGCTCGCGGCTCAGCTGAAGGAGTCGCCGCAGGCGCAGGAGCCCGTCGCGTTCGGGTTGTCGATCGTGAAGCCCTGCTTCTCGATCGTGTCCACGAAGTCGATGGTCGCGCCGCCCAGGTACGGGGCGCTCATCCGGTCGGTGACGACCTTGACCCCGCCGAAGTCCTTCTCCACGTCGCCGTCGAGGGAACGCTCGTCGAAGAACAGCTGGTAGCGCAGGCCGGAGCAGCCGCCGGGCTGGACGGCGACGCGCAGCGCGAGGTCGTCGCGGCCTTCCTGGTCGAGCAGCGCCTTGACCTTGGACGCGGCGGCGTCGGTCAGGATGATGCCGTCGGTGACGGTGGTGGTCTCGTCCGATACGGACATCTACATCTCTCCCGGGTTGTACGGAGACTGCTTGCCGACGGTTGCAACCGGCGGGACCGCGGATTCATTCCGGGACGTGCCCGACTCTTTTCTCCTCGGCTCGTTTTTCATGCTCGCACATGCGCGGGCGGGCGGACAGCGCCCTGTGGACGAGGGGGCCGCGGGTGCGGCCGCGGGGTGCAGGCAAGGTGACGTACCGGACATCGGGATTCACGTCACATCGACACGATGGCCATCGTCAAAGTGACATGAAGCGGTTATGATAGATAAGCGTCATTTCGACGAAAAGGTCGAAACGCTGTCCCCCGCTACCCCGCCGGTCCGGCCCCTCGGACCGGCGAGCCGCAGAAAAGAAAGGGTGCGTGTCGTGACCACCGCCCAGACCCAGGAGCTCGACGTACAGCCGACGCCCCTCGCCCTGTTGCTCCTCGGCCGCGAGGCCGACCCGAGGAGCGAGCGCGGCGTGGAGTGCCCCGGCGACCTGCCCTCGCCGTCCGACCCGGACCTGGTCGAGCGCGCCCGCGCGGCCAAGGAGAAGCTGGGCGACAAGGTCTTCGTGCTGGGCCACCACTACCAGCGCGACGAGGTGATCCAGTTCGCCGACGTCACGGGTGACTCCTTCAAGCTGGCCCGCGACGCGGCCGCCCGCCCCGAGGCCGAGTACATCGTCTTCTGCGGTGTCCACTTCATGGCGGAGTCCGCCGACATCCTGACCTCCGACGACCAGAAGGTCGTCCTGCCCGACCTCGCCGCCGGCTGCTCGATGGCCGACATGGCGACGGCCGAGCAGGTCGCCGAGTGCTGGGACGTGCTGACCGAGGCCGGCATCGCCGAGCAGGTCGTGCCCGTCTCGTACATGAACTCCTCCGCCGACATCAAGGCCTTCACCGGCAAGCACGGCGGCACGATCTGCACCTCCTCCAACGCCAGGCGGGCGCTGGACTGGGCGTTCGAGCAGGGCGAGAAGGTCCTCTTCCTGCCCGACCAGCACCTGGGCCGCAACACCGCCGTGCGCGACATGGGCATGTCCCTGGACGACTGCGTGGTCTACAACCCGCACAAGCCGAACGGCGGTCTGACCGCCGAGGAGCTGCGCGGCGCGAAGATGATCCTGTGGCGCGGCCACTGCTCGGTGCACGGCCGCTTCAGCCTGGACTCGGTGAACGACGTCCGCGAGCGCATCCCGGGTGTGAACGTGCTCGTCCACCCCGAGTGCCGGCACGAGGTCGTGGCGGCGGCGGACTACGTCGGCTCCACCGAGTACATCATCAAGATGCTGGAGGCGGCCCCGGCCGGTTCCAAGTGGGCCATCGGCACGGAGCTGAACCTGGTCCGCCGCCTGGCGAACCGTTTCGCTTCCGAGGGCAAGGAGATCGTCTTCCTCGACAAGACGGTCTGCTTCTGCTCCACCATGAACCGCATCGACCTGCCCCACCTCGTCTGGGCCCTGGAGTCCCTGGCCGAGGGCAAGCTGGTCAACCGCATCGAGGTCGACAAGGAGACCGAGGCGTTCGCGAAGCTGGCGCTGGAGCGGATGCTGGCGCTGCCGTAGCCCCTGGCCGTCCCCCCGCTCACCTCGACGCGGACTTCTTGTCGGGGTGGGCGGGGTCGATGCCGAAGAGGGTGCCGTCCGGGGTCGACACGATCACGGAGCCCCGGTGCACGAACAGCTCGGACCGGGACCAGCCGTCGTCCAGCACCTCCCGGGCGCGCGGACTGGTCTCCCACAGCGTCGTCCCGTCGCCGGCGTCCAGGGCCGCCACCCGGCCGCTGGGGCTGGCCACGAACACGGTGCCGCCCGTCTTGTGCAGCACGGGCGCGCCCGGCTGTTCCAGCGTGGTCTGCGTGCGCCACAGCTCCTTGCCCGTCCTCGGCGAGACCGCCTGGACGACGCCGTTGGAGCTGGCCGACCACAGCGTGCCGCCCGCCAGCACGATCCTTCCGCGCAGCGTCTTCTCCAGGGACACCCGCTCGCGCCGGCCGGTGCCGGGGTCCAGCAGGACCACCGCGTGGTACCTCTCGTCCTCGCCGGAGGGCTCCGCCGCCCACTCCAGGAAGAGCAGCCGGCCGTCCAGGGCGCCCGCGAACCCGCCCCCGGACGCGGTGAGCCGGCGGGTGGAGCCGTCGGACGGATCGACGGCCAGCAGGAAGGACTTCCCGGAGTCGTCGTGGAGGCAGTCCGCGTAGATGTCCGGCCCGGACTCGGTCAGGAACGTGCAGGAGTGCTGCTCGGGCAGCTTCGCGGCCCACTCCTTCACCCCGGTGCGCGCGGAGCGGGCGGTCAGCGTACGGCCGCCCTCACCCTCCGGGGCCAGCACCAGGCCGCGGGCGAAGAACGCGAAGGTGCTCTCCTCGTCGACCGTACGGCTCCACACCTGCCGCCCCGAACCGGCGTCGAGGGCGACGACGCTGATCGTCTCGTTCTCGAGCGAGGCGTCGGAGACGGTCCGGCGCACCAGCACCCTCTCGTCGTCCACCCCGAGGATCTCACCGTACGCGGACCGGTCCCGGGGACTCCCCTCCGGCAGCAGGCCGGCCCGCCAGACGATCTCTCCCGTGACCGCGTCCACCCGCACCGGCGGCGCCGACTGGCCCGCGCAGTAGACGGCGGCCCCGTGCCTCGCGCACCGGCCCGTCTCGCTCATGGAGCCGCTTCCCCCGACGACGATCAGCGACTCGGTCTGCGGCAGAGTCGTCTGCCAGGGCCGCCACCCCCCGGGCAGGGCACCCCAGCGGGAGTCCGGGCGGTCCGCAAACGCGCCCGGTCCCAGCAGGTACGCCGTCAGCCCGAGCACCAGCGCCCCGACCGTGCCCGTGACGAGCAGCAGGGGCCGGACCCGGCCTCGGCGGCGGGCGGGCCGCGCCCTCTCCCGGTCGGTGACCGTGCCGGGATGGGTGGCCGCCCGGTCGGAAGGACCCAGGCGCAGCGTGACCGTGGGCGGATCGCCGGGGTCCGGTTCGGGCAGGGCGCCGGCGAACTCGCGGGCCAGTGTGCCGAGGTCGGGCCGTCCGTCCCGTTCCTTCGTCAGGCAGCGCTCCAGGATGGCCCGCAGCTGCCGCGGCACCCCGTCGAGGACGGGTGGGTCGTTGATGACCCGGTACGCCGTCAGGTAGGGGCTCTCCGCGTCGAACGGGCCGCGTCCCGTGGTGGCGTACGCGAGCAGCGCGCCGAGGGAGAAGACGTCGGAGGCCGGGCCCACCGAGCGGGCGTCGGTGAACTGCTCGGGGGACATGAACGGCGGGGTGCCGATCATCTGCCCGGTCTCGGTCAGGGTGAGGTTCTCGGTGGCGCGGGAGATGCCGAAGTCGATGACGCGGGGTCCGTCCTCGGCCATCAGCACATTGGCCGGTTTCAGGTCCCGGTGGACCACCCCGGTCCGGTGGATGTCCCGCAGCGCCTCCACCAGTCCCAGCGCGAGGCGCCGCAACTCGGCGCCGCGCAGCGGTCCCTGCTCGCGGATGCGTTCGGCGAGGGAGCGGCCGGGCACGTACTGGGTGGCCATCCACGGCCGGTCGGCCTCCGGGTCGGCGTCCACGACCGGCGCGGTGAACGCGCCGCTGACCTTGCGGACGGCGTCGATCTCCTGCCGGAACCGGGTGCGGAAGACGGGGTCCTGCGCGTACTGCGCGTGCACCACCTTCACGGCGACCTCGCGCCCGGACCGGGATCTGCCCCGGTAGACGACCCCCATGCCGCCGGCCCCGAGCCGGTCCAGCAGCCTGTACCCGCCGAGCGACCGCGGATCGTCCCTGTGCAGTGGCACCGCCCGTTTCCCTTCCCCCGTTGAGCAGTTCGCGGGCACAGGATACGTAACCGGGCGGTCGCGGCCGGGTACGGTCCGCTGTCGCCCGCCGGCTCCCCGACGGCGCGCGCGAGCGCAACGGCCGGGTCCCACGGGGAGACCCGGCCGTTGTCAGGGCAGGCGCGTCACGCGCTGGCCGGCCCCGGCGTCGTGTCCGCTCCCGCCTTCGCCGCCCGCTTCGCCGCGCGCTTCTTCGCGCGGCGCTCCTTGCGCAGTTCGAGCATCGCGTAGAGGGTCGGGACGAGGAGGAGGGTCAGCAGGGTGGAGGTGACCAGGCCGCCGATGACGACCACCGCCAGGGGCTGGGCGATGAAGCCGCCCTCGCCGGTGATGCCCAGGGCCATCGGCAGGAGGGCGAAGATGGTCGCCAGGGCGGTCATCAGGATGGGGCGCAGGCGGTGGCGGCCGCCCTCGACGACGGCTTCCACCACGCCGTAGCCCTGCGCCCGGTACTGGTTGATCAGGTCGATCAGGACGATCGCGTTCGTCACCACGATGCCGATGAGCATCAGCATGCCGATCATCGCGGGGACGCCCATGGGGGTGCCGGTGGCGACCAGCAGGCCGATCGCGCCGGTGGCCGCGAAGGGGATCGAGACGAGCAGGATCAGCGGCTGGACCAGCGAGCGGAAGGTCGCGACCAGCAGCATGAAGACGATCGCGATGGCCGCCAGCATGGCGAGGCCGAGGTTGGCGAACGCCTCGTCCTGGTCCTCGGAGACACCGCCGATCTCGGCGGTCGCGCCGGCCGGGAGGTCGAGCGAGTTGATCGTCGACTGGAGGTCGGCGCTGACCGCGCCGGTGTTGTCACCGGTCGGCTTGGCGGTGATGGTGGCGGCGCGCTGGCCGTCGATGCGGGTCATGGAGACCGGGCCGTCGACCAGCTTCACCTCCGCGATGTCGCCGAGCTTCACCGGGCCGAGCGGCAGCCGCCTCAGCTCCGCGAGCGTGTCGGCGGGGCGCGCCGAGCGGATGACGACGTCGCGTTCGGTGTCGTCGAGGGTGGCCTTGGCGGCGGTGGTGCCGCGGACCGCCTGGGCGACGGCGGCGCCGAGCGTCTGGTCGGTGAAGCCGGCCGCGGCGGCCTTCTCGTCGGCCTCGACGGAGATCCGCGGGACGCTCTGGGCGAGGTCGCTGGTGACGTCGGTGACGTCGTCCAGGCCGGCCACGGCCTTACGGACCTCCTCCGCGGCGTCGCGCAGCACCTTCGCGTCGGCCGCCTTCACGACCACGGAGAGGTCCTGGCTGCCGAAGCCGTCGCCGGCGGCGATCGTCGTCGTGCCGATGCCGTCCAGCTTCGCCAGGCCTTGCTCGATGCGGTGCTCGACGTCCTCGTAGGACGCGGAGTCCTCCAGCATCACCGAGTACGAGGCCTGGTTGGTGTCCGTGCCGCCGCCGAAGGCGGCCATGAAGCCGGAGGAGCCGACGGTGACCTGGTAGTCCTTGACGCCCTCGACGCCGTCGAGCATCTTCTCGATCTTCTTCGCCTGGGCGTCGGTCGCCGCGAGGCTGGTGCCGGGCTTCAGCTCCTGCTTGACGGTGAGGACTTCCTGCTCGCCCTGGTCGAAGAAGTTGGTCTTCAGGAGGGGGGCCATGCCGAAGGTGCCGATCAGGACCACCACCGCGATGGCCACGCTGGTCAGGCGGCGGCGCGTGGCGAAGCGCAGGACCGGGACGTAGAGGCGCTGGAGCCTGCTCCTCGCCTCCTTCTCCTCGGCGAGGCGGCGGGCCTCTTCGGCGTCCTCGGGGGTGCCCTTCGGGGGCCGCAGGAACCAGTAGGAGAGGACCGGGACGACCGTCAGGGAGACCAGCAGGGACGCCAGCAGGGCGGCGGTCACCGTCAGCGAGAACGAGCCGAACAGCTCGCCCACCATGCCCCCGACCAGGCCGATCGGCAGGAACACGGCGACCGTGGTGAGCGTGGAGGACGTCACCGCGCCCGCGACCTCGCGGACGGCCTTGAGGATCGCCTCCTGGCGCTCCTCGCCGTAGCCGAGGTGCCGCTTGATGTTCTCCAGGACGACGATCGAGTCGTCGACGACGCGGCCGATGGCGATGGTGAGCGCGCCGAGGGTCAGGACGTTCAGGGAGAGGTCGCGGGTCCACAGGACGATCAGGGCGAGGACCACCGACAGGGGGATGGAGACCGCCGTGACCAGCGTGGAGCGCAGCGAGGCCAGGAAGACGAGGATGACGAGGACGGCGAAGAGGAGGCCGAGGGCGCCCTCCGTCGTCAGGCCCTCGATGGACTTCGACACGGCCGGGCCCTGGTCGCTGACGACCGTGACGGTGGCGCCGGCTCCGAGGTCGGCGCGCATCTCGGGCAGCTTGTCGCGGACGGCGTCGGAGATGGCGACCGCGCTGCCGTCGCGGTCCATGGTGACCATCACGGCGAGGCTGGGCTCGCCGTTGGTGCGGGTGAGGGAGTCGGCGCGGGCGGGCTGCTGCGCGACCTCGGCGACGGCACCGAGGCGGACCGGGCGCTCGACGCCCTCCCCGGTGATCATCAGGTCCTCGATCTGCCGCAGCGAGGTGAAGCCGCCGCCGACCTGCACGGTGCGGTTGGCGCCGTCCTCGTCGAAGGAGCCGGCCGGGACGGTCGCGCCGCCCGCCTGGAGCGCCTGGGCGAGGGACTGGGTGGTCAGGCCCGCCTTGGCGAGCTTCGCGTCATCGGGGGTGACGGTGACCTGGAGGTCGCGGACGCCGTCCACGGTGACCTGGCCGACGCCGTCGATGTCCTTGAGGGCGGGTACGACGGTCCTGTCGAGCTGGTCGGCGAGGGCCTGCTGGTCGCGGTCGGAGGTGACGGCGAGCACGACGGTCGGGATGTCGTCCGTGGACCCGGCGACGACCTGCGGGTCGACGTCGTCGGGGAGCTGGACGCGGGCCCGGTTGACGGCCTGCTGGACATGGGCGACGAGCTGGTCGGTGTCGTTGCCGTAGTCGAAGGACGCCATGATCACGGCGTTGCCCTCACTGGCGGTGGAGGTGACGCCGGTGATGCCGTCGACCGCCTCGAGATTGTTCTCGATCGGTTCGACGACCTGCTTCTCGACCACGTCCGGGGACGCGCCCTGGTACGGCGCGATCACCGACACCATGGGCAGTTCGATGGTGGGCAGCAGCTGCTGCTTGAGCTGCGGGATCGCTATCGCCCCGAAGGCGAGCGCGATGATCGACATCAGCCCTATGAGGGCCCGTTGTGCGAGGCTGAATCTGGACAGCCAGGACATGGGTCAGCGTCTCTCTTCCGTGGCCTGAGCGGAGCAGTGGGCGCATGCGAGCGCCCACGCCACCACCCTGGTCCATGGCCGGCGGCCCGGCCGTCGCCCCCAGGTCCATTTCCTTATCCGGCGCATACTGCGGCTGGAGTAGCGCCGTACGGCGGTCAGTCCACCCTTGGACGGACCAGCCCGGACTCGTAGGCGATCACCACGAGCTGGGCCCGGTCGCGGGCGCCCAGCTTGGCCATGGCCCGGTTGACGTGGGTCTTCACGGTGAGTGGGCTGACCTGGAGGCGTTCGGCGATCTCGTCGTTGGAGTGGCCGCCGGCGACCTGGACGAGCACCTCGCGCTCGCGGACGGTGAGCGCGTCGAGCCGGTCGGAGCGGGCCGGGTCCGGGTCGCCGTCGGCGCCGTCGCCGCCCTGGGCGAGGAAGCGGGCGATCAGGCCCTTGGTGGCGGCCGGGGACAGCAGGGCCTCGCCGCCGGCCGCGACGCGGATCGCGTTCAGCAGTTCCTCCGGCTCGCTGCCCTTGCCGAGGAAGCCGGAGGCGCCGGCCCGCAGGGACCGCACGACGTAGTCGTCGACCTCGAAGGTCGTCAGGATGACGATCCGGACGTGGGCGAGCGCCGGGTCCGCGGTGATCAGGCGGGTGGCCGCGAGCCCGTCGGTGCCGGGCATACGGATGTCCATCAGCACCACGTCCGGGCGGTGCTCGCGGGCCAGCCGCACCGCCTCGGCCCCGTCGGAGGCCTCGCCGACCACCTCCATGTCCGGCTCGGAGTCGACGAGCACGCGGAAGGCGCTGCGCAGCAGGGCCTGGTCGTCGGCGAGCAGGACGCGGACGGTCATACGGGCTCCCCCTCGGCGCTGGGCACGCGCCGGTCGGCGCGGGTCATCCGGCCTCCCCCTCGGTGCCGGAGCGGTTGTCGACCGGCAGGATCGCATGGACGCGGAAGCCGCCGCCGTAGCGGGGACCAGTGGTGAGGGTGCCGCGCAGCGCGGTGACGCGTTCGCGCATGCCGAGCAGGCCGTGGCCGCCGCCTTCCGGCGGAGGGTGTTCGCCGGCCCCGTCGTCCAGGACGGTGATCTCGATGCGCGGGCCCACCCGCACCACGCTGACCTCGGCCTTCGCCTCCGTGCCGGCGTGTTTGCGGACGTTGGTCAGGGCTTCCTGGATGACCCGGTAGGCGGCGAGGTCGACGGCGGCGGGCAGGGTGGTGCCGTGGTCGGCGCGGGCGACCTCGACGCGCAGCCCGGCGTTGCGGAAGGTGCCGACGAGTTCGTCGAGCCGGTCGAGGCCGGGGGCGGGTTCGGTGGGGGCCTCGGGGTCGCCGGACTGGCGGAGCAGGCCGACGGTGGCGCGCAGCTCGTTCAGGGCGGAGCGGCTGGCCTCGCGGACGTGCGCGAGGGCTTCCTTGGCCTGGTCGGGGCGCTTGTCCATGACGTGGGCGGCGACTCCGGCCTGCACGTTGACCAGGGCGATGTGGTGGGCGACGACGTCGTGCAGGTCGCGGGCGATGCGCAGACGTTCCTCGGCGACCCGGCGGCGGGCCTCCTCCTCACGGGTGCGTTCGGCGCGCTCGGCGCGTTCCCTGATGGCCTGCACGAAGGCGCGGCGGCTGCGGACGGCGTCGCCGGCGGTGGCGCCGATGCCGGTCCAGGCGAAGATCGCCAGGTTCTCCTGGGCGTACCAGGGCAGCGGGCCGGCGAGCATGGCGGCGCCGGTGAGCACGGTCATGGTGAGCAGGCCGATGCGCCAGGTGGTGGGGCGGTCGGTGGTGGAGGCGACGGTGTAGAGGGCGATCACGGCGGACATCGCGACGGGGGCGCGGGGGTCGCCGGTGACGGACTCGACGAGGGAGACGCAGCCGGTGAGGGCGAGGACGGTGCGGGGCAGGCGGCGGCGCAGCACCAGCGCGGCGGCGCCGAGGGCCATCAGGAGCAGGCTCAGCGCGTCCGGGGAGCGCAGTCCCCAGGTGACGCCGTCCTTGCCGTGCGGGTCCACGAAGGACCCCGCCACCATGCAGGCCAGCACTCCGGCGGCCAGGATGGCGTCCAGCGCCATGGGGTGGGCCTTGAGTCCGTGCCGGACGCGCTCCAGGGTGCTCACGGTGGTCCACGGTAGCCGGGCGCGGCCCGGATCCGGCCGGGCCGGATGGCCCGAGACCCTCCCGAGCCGGTCCGGACGCCGGGGCCGCCGTGCCGGCCCGGCGGGTCACCAGCGCTGCGGGCCGATGAGGACGGGGACGACTGGACGGGACGCCCCCTAGGCCCTGTCTGACAAAGGATCTTGGTTGGGTTCGCGGAGCCAGAGGACGAGTGAGGCGACGTGGATGCCG